>JAJZIP010000006.1 GCA_021810525.1 Actinomycetes bacterium
CAGACCCCCTGAACGCGCTGTGCCATTGCTGCTGGATATCTGTGAAGGGCAGGCTTTTGAGAAAACAGATTTTCCAGCTGAGCCGGGTCCAACGCGGCGATCTTCCCGGCGTCCAGAGCCTCTCCAAGCCTTTGGCTCAGAACAAGGGGAGCGGTGAACGCCTTTTCAAGAGTGATCTGCTGATCAAGGACGAGTCCGATCAGTAGGGCCAGCGGAGAGTCCGAAAGCAGTGAATCGGCCTCAGGTTCTTGTGCAATTGTCAATTTCGTCATATATGGTTGACTCCTGTCAACTCTTTGATGTCGGTGCCATCCGAAGGGCGCCGTTCGCTCCATGATTTATTAGAGGAGATAGCAAAGGTCTTCCAGTTGAACCCGCCTCTCTGGTGTGGCCGATTCACCTCCGAGGAGCTGCAACGGCCAGCTGTTCGTGAGCTAGAGATTGGCTCTTCTTGGGTCCACCGAGTCAGGGTTGATGCCGAATGTTGCTATAGCATCTTGGACCTCTTCTATCTTCGCAGCTCCGCTTGATAATAGCCCGTAAAGCACTGAAACGACGATATGGGCGGAATCGATTTCGAAATGGCGTCTGAGAGCCTCTCTGGTGTCGGATCTTCCAAAGCCGTCGGTGCCAAGTGGGATGAAGGCATCTGTCGGGACAAATCGGGCTATCTGATCGGGAACGATCTTCATGTAGTCGGTCACTGCGACGACGGGGCCACCTTCTCGTGAGAGCACCTGGGCTACGTATGGAGTCTTGGGAAGCGCTGCCGGGTTCAATCGGTTCCACCTCTCTGTTTCGAGGCCGTCCTCTCTCAGGTTCTTGTAAGATGTCACAGAATAAAGGGTGGCTGCTACACCGTACTTTTCGGCCAGGATCTGCTGGGCTTGCTGAGCCAACTGCCATGTCGGTCCAGAGAAGAGGATTGTTGCCCTTCGTGGTGTTTCTGCACCAGCTACCGAGGGCGGGTTCATCCACTTGTAGATCCCCTTAATAACCCCATCTTGGATGTCTTCGAGCTTCGATCCCTCTGGCAAGGGCGGCTGGATGTAATTTTCGTTGTAGAGGGTTATGTAGTAGATGCAATCCCTGGCGTTGGCCCCATACATATCTTCGAAACCGTGGCGAATCAGGATGCCTAGTTCATAGGCGAAGGCCGGGTCGTAGGCGCAGATGCTGGGAACCGTGGAGCTGAGAACATGCGAGTGGCCATCGGTGTGCTGGAGACCTTCTCCCAGAAGTGTCGTCCTTCCAGCCGTAGCTCCCAGAAGGAAGCCTTTTGCCCTTGCATCGCTCGCCGCCCAGATCAGGTCGCCCGTTCTCTGGAATCCGAACATGGAGTAGAAGATGTACATCGGTACCATTGGTTGACCGAAGTTCGCATACGAGGTTCCGGCGGCGGTGAAAGACGCCATAGAGCCTGACTCGGTAATTCCTTCCTCAAGTATCTGGCCGTCTTTGGACTCCGAGTAAGAAAGCAGGAGTCCAGCGTCAACGGGGGTGTAGGTCTGGCCTTGCGAGGAGTAGATCTTCACCTCTTTGAACAGGGCGTCAAGTCCGAAGGTTCTGGCCTCATCTGGTACGATCGGCACAATTCGTCTTCCGACGGACGGATCCCTAACAAGGTTCCGGAGCATCTTGGCAAAGACCATGGTGGTCGATACGGGCAGTTTGGCAGAGCCTTGGAGAAACTCTGAGATCGTCTCCAAGGCAGGTGGGTCAAGTGGCTTGGATTTTACCACTCTCGAAGGGAGCGAGCCGCCAAGCGAAGTCCTGCGGGAGACCAAGTACTCATACTCGGGCGAACCCTCTTTTGGCCGGTAGTAAGGGGGAAGCTTGTTTTCAAGAGACTCTTCGGGGATCTCTTCATGGAGCCTGAGGCGGTCTCGCAGTCTCAAGAGTTGTGCCTTGTTCATCTTCTTGATCTGATGGGTGGCGTTGCGGGCTTCTATCTCCGGTCCCAACGTCCACCCCTTGATTGTCTTTGCAAGAATGACCGTCGGTGTGCCCACGTTCTCGATTGCGGCCTTGTAGGCCGCATAAAGCTTTCGGTAGTCATGACCGCCTCGGGGCAGATCCTGGAGATCCTTGTCACTGAGGTGCTCGACCATCTTGCGCAGCCGCGGATCCGGCCCAAAAAAGTGCTCCCGAATGTATTCGCCGCTCTCGGTTGCGTACTTTTGGAAGTCGCCGTCAGGGGTCGTGTTCATCTTGTTGAGGAGCACTCCGTCAACGTCTAGGGCCAGAAGCTTGTCCCATGCACTGCCCCAAATCACTTTGATGACGTTCCAACCTGCGCCTCGAAACACGGCCTCAAGTTCCTGGATTATCTTTCCATTGCCTCTTACAGGGCCATCAAGTCTTTGCAGGTTGCAGTTGACCACGAAGATGAGATTGTCGAGCTTCTCCCGTGCGGCAAGAGAGAGTGCGCCAAGCGTCTCGGGTTCGTCAACCTCGCCATCGCCGACGAAGCACCAGACGTTGCAGGCAGAGGTGTCAGCTATGTGTCTGTGGTCGATGTATCTGTTGAATCTCGCCTGGTAAATGGCTGTAATTGGACCTAGACCCATGGATACGGTGGGGAATTGCCAGAAGTTCGGCATGAGGCGGGGATGTGGGTAAGATGAGAGTCCAACTCCGCCGACCTCCTGTCGGAAGTTGTCCAGCTGTTTTTCGCTGAGCCGGCCTTCCAGGTAGGCCCTCGCGTATATGCCCGGAGAGGCGTGCCCTTGGATGAAGACCTGGTCGCCGAAGTTACCGTCCGCCTTGCCTCTGAAGAAGTGGTTGAAACCGACTTCGTAGAGCGAAGCAGATGAGGCATATGTCGCCAGGTGACCTCCGATTCCGTCGGAAAGGACGTTGGCCCTGGTGACCATTACAGCGGCATTCCAGCGGATGAATGCCCTGATGCGCCGCTCCATGTACTCGTCCCCGGGGAACCACGGCTCCTCTTCCGGAGGAATTGTGTTGATGTAGGGAGTTGAAACCGAGGCGGGAAATCCCACTTGGGTCTCTCTGGCCTTTTCCAAGAGTCTCATGAGGAGGTACGTAGCTCTTGGCCGGCCTTTTGATTCAATTATTGCCGCCAAAGAATCGATCCATTCCTGTGTTTCTTCGGGATCAATGTCTGGCAATTGATGAGAAAATCCGTCGAATATCACGTGCTCAATACTTCCATTTTTTGAGGGCTATATAAAGTGGTTCATGCTGTTTATAAGCTACTCTATTCACCCTGGTGCAGTATGGATGGCCAGGTTCTAGATTTGTATCGAGTTTTTAATATTTTTGGCAAGATGCCGGATTTTGTGACGCTGAATTGAGGGGCCGACAAATGACCTTAGTGATCTATACCGACGGTGCTTGTTACGGCAATCCTGGTCCCGGAGGTTGGGCTTGGGTGCGTGAGGACGGCATCTTTGCTGGCGGCTACGAGGTTCACACCACGAATCAACGAATGGAGGCCTTGGCCGTGCTCGAGGCGCTCAAGGCGCATGAAGGCGAATTGGCAATCTACTCAGACTCCGCGTACGTGGTCAACTGCTTTCAGAGCCATTGGTGGAAGGGCTGGGAGGCGAGAGGGTGGAAGAATGCCAAAGGAGCCGCCGTAGCGAATCAAGATATTTGGCGTCCATTGATTCAGCTCTACAAGGAGAGGGGAAAGGTCACCTTCCATAAGGTGAAAGGCCACTCGGGAATCGAGCTGAACGAGAAAGCTGATCGTCTGGCCAACGAACAGGCAACTTACGCGGCAAGTCTGGAGCGCGTCAGGCCTAGACCGAAGAAGGGGGGGCTTTTCTAGATAGTGTGCTTGCGCCGGTCGGCTATCCGGCGTCGGCCTCGCAGCACTTTAATAGGAGGCGGCGCAAGCGATCAGGTGTTGAGGTGTGGTTGATGCGCAGAAGCGAGTATGTCATGCTTGATCTGCGGCAGGTCCAAGACATAGCAGACCTCACGCTCGTCTGCCCGCCACGACAATGAGATGGGCGGCTCTAAAGATGGTGAGAGCCGAATTGAAAATGGGGTCAATGCACTCAGCGAGTCTGGATGGCGCTCATTCTTTGGTCTAAGTTGGTGCAATGGATATTTCTAGACTTTCCGCGTTTATAACCGGCGGGGCGTCGGGCCTGGGTGCCGCCACCGCACAGCACCTTATAAAGCTGGGAGCTCTCGTGACACTTTTCGATCGGGATGAGCAGCGTGTCAAAGCACTGGCAAATCAGTTGGGAGACTCTGCGTCTTGGGCGGTGGGGGACGTGACAACTGAAGCTGACGTGTCGAAAGCTTTAGAAACGGCGGTTTTACGTCGGCCCATGCGCGTGGTGGTGAACTGCGCCGGGATCGGTCACGTGGAGCGGGTGGTCAGCAGGGATGGAGCCCCCCATGATCTTGCAGCCTTCGAACGAGTGGTTCGAACGAATTTGATCGGCACATTTAATGTCCTCCGGTTGGCGGCGGCGATGATGGCCTCAAATGAGCCACTCGGCGACAACGAACGCGGCGTCATAGTGAACACTGCTTCGGTTGCAGCTTTTGACGGTCAGATCGGGCAGATCGCCTACGCCGCATCGAAAGGTGGCATCGTGGGCCTTACCTTGCCCGCAGCGCGCGATCTCTCGAGCGTTGGCATCCGGGTAATGACGATTGCACCAGGGATAATCGATACGCCATTGCTTGGCCAGCTTCCAGAGGAGGTGCGCGTGGCTCTGGCAGCCAGTGTGCCGTTTCCGAAAAGGTTGGGTGTTCCCCAAGACTATGCCCAAGTAGTCGAGATGATAATACAGAGCGGGTATCTAAACGGCGAGGTCATTCGGCTTGACGGGGCCCTGCGAATGGCACCCAAATAGCGCTCATGTATACTTTCTCGAGGTCTAAACTTGCAGAATGAAGTACGTAGAGATTTCCGGTTCAAAGATATCCTCCATCGGCCTCGGTACCTGGCAGTTCGGTTCCAGGGAGTGGGGCTATGGAGCCGAGTACGCCGAAAAGACTGCCGTAGAGCTTGTCCATCGCGCGCTGGAACTGGGCGTGAATCTGGTCGATACCGCCGAGTTCTACGGCTTTGGAAAATCTGAGTCGGTGATTGGACATGCAATAGCTGGTTTGCGCGATCAGGTGTACATTGCGACCAAGCTTTTCCCGGTCTTCCCGGTGCGCTCGCTAGTTTCCTCGAGAGCTAGGGCAAGCGCCGCCAGGCTGCAGGTCGATTCGCTCGACCTCTACCAGCTGCATTGGCCAAATCCTGTCATGCCAATCGTTGAGACGGCCAAGGGGTTCAAGAACTTGCTTGACGAGGGATTGGTCAAAGATGTTGGGGTCTCGAATTTCTCGCTGAAACAGTGGCGAAGTGCAGAGATTGCCCTCGGCAAGCCGATAATTTCAAATCAGGTTCACTTCTCTTTGCTGACTAGAGGGCCAGAGATCGAGCTTGTGCCGTTTGCCCAGGCAAATAACCGCCTGATCATTGCCTACTCCCCGCTTGAACAGGGGGTACTGAGTGGTAAGTACGACTCTCGCCATCGGCCCAAGGGTATGCGGTCGGCCCGCAAATTCTTCTATCCGGTGAATCTTGACCGTCTCAGGCCGCTTCTCGACAAGTTGGCGCAGATTGCAGCAAGCCATGGTGCTTCCAGCTCTCAAATAGCTCTGGCATGGTTGATCTCAAAGCCAAACGTCTCAGCTATTCCAGGTGCGGCAAGTGTTGCCCAGCTGGAATCAAACGTGGCAGCTGCAGATATCGAACTTTCTAGGGATGAGGTAGAGACCCTAGACGAGATGTCAAGGCAATTTGAACCAGCGGGTCCCAAGGCCCTGCTTACGGACCTCAAGACTATGCTACGACGCTAATTGCTAGTGTGACTGTGCTTCTCAACGCCTTGTGCATAAGGCTGATCCTAGTGTCAAGAGCGGAGCCAGTCTTGGCAAGTTATTCCTTTGGAGCAGCGGATCAGGATTGCTTGCTTGGCAGTTGGCGTCGTCGGTGGTAGGGTAAGCCAGATGGGCAACATCGGTTCAGAGGTACCTGCCTACTCAGTACGGGAGGTGGAAGACGATCCGACATGCATCGTCTATTTGGTCCGGCATGGCCGAACCGTCCTGAATGCTAATGGCATGTTGAGAGGGCATCTTGACCCGCCTCTGGACGGCGTGGGCTTGGAAGAGGCTGAGGCGCTTGGTAGTGAGATAGCAGGGTTTCGCCCAGAGCTCATTTTGACGTCTCCACTTGTAAGGGCTATGGAGACTGCACGGGCCATCGGGAATCGCTGCGGAGTGACTCCGCGCGTCAAAGAGGAGCTGATCGATCGAGACTTCGACCGCTGGGCGGGGAGAATTATCGAGGAAGTTGTTGCCGAGTGGGGCTCTGTTGATGATGCACCAGGGGTGGAGCCATCAAGGTCCGTTGTCAATCGTGCCAGGAGCGTACTCGATGGCCTTGTCGGCAAGGAGAAGCGCATAGTACTCGTTACACACCAAGCGGTCAATCTCGGACTGCTATCCTCCCTGGATCCGCAGTCTTGGCCGAATTCTGAGCAGATTCCCCAACCGACTGGCTGCTACAACGTCATTCGTTACCGTGAAGGAATGTGGGAGATAGCCGAAGTGGCGATAATGCCGCATGTCTGATCATTTGCTGAGTCCACGCCTGCGTTCATAGCCGATGAGAGTGCTCAGGTGTTACGAGAACCGGGCATCGGCAGTTTTTCAAAAGCCTTTCAATGGATCTGCCCAGACCCGAGTGAAATATCTGCTCCTCCCCATGGCTGCCCACTACTACAAGGTCAAAGCCGTGATCTTGCGCATACTTGCAGATGATATCGGCAGGCGACTCTTCGCTCGATAGCGTATGGCTTGAGATGCCCACGGAGAGTTGTGCCGCCCTTCGACGCAGTGGCGCGGTCATCTTGTCGAAAGCCGTCCTCGCATCCTCTTCAGAGAACGTCTGATCCTCCTCGGTTTCCAAGAACTTCCTACTCCGCGATACTCCTAGCAAGGTGACCTCCGCTCCCATTTGGGAGGCCAGGTCGATTCCCCACCTTGCCGCTTCTTCCGCCTCATCAGATCCGTCAATGCCGACGAGGATCCTGTGGACCTTGCGCGTGGCTGTGGAGGCTTGAGTGTTCATGGTTGGATCTCCTCACCGAAGGCTTGCAACGAGTAGAAGCGCCACAAGGAGTGTCAGCAACATGTAGGTAAGATATGACTGAAGCTTCCCGGACTGAAACCGCTTTACAAGCACGACTGTAGCAAGGACAGCGGCTGCCATCGGACGATATAAAAAAGTTTGAACAGGTTCGGTCACTCGCGTCTCGTAGCGTAGTTCGGACACGGTCTCTCTCTCCTCCGAAGCTCCGTTGGAGTAGATGCGCCGTCTCTCCCTGACGGTGCCCAAAATATTTGACAGGAGATGTCTCAAAAGGTTTGCATAGCCGAAAGCGGTGTAGCTCGATCTTCCCACCACTCCGGCAGTGGCACTGTGCCAGGGAGGCACTTTCCTGACCTTGAAATAGCTTCGTCTTGACACAAGCCAGGACAGAAGAAGAACCCCAAGGAACGCTGCGGGCATTTCAATGAAGAGCCAAGAGGGGGATAGAATGGAGAAGTTGGGAAACACCGGCTGAATGACCCACGGGGAATGCAGTGACCCGTTCATTACGCGCCTCGGTACCAACGAAGACAGTCCGCGTGACACCAGGCGAACCTCCAATGGGGTGATGGCCGAGATCGCGAGACAGGAACCAGCGAGAAATAGCGTTGGGAGGTTCCAGATTACGCTATTCCCACTCTGGTTGAGCCCGGACTTTGCCTTGCCGAGCAGGGAGATACCGATAACCCTGATAAACGCCAGAGCCGCGAGTCCCGATGTCAGGGCTACCAGAGCTCCGGCCAACAGCAGAGCCAGCCTGATCGCAAGGCTTGATATGCGAAACTCCTGCATGAGGGACTCGAGGACAAGCCACTCGGAGACGAATCCGATTGTCGGCGGGAGCCCCGCAAGGGTCAATGCGCCTAATGTGAACGAGATGCCCGATCCTGGCAGGGCTCTTGCGATACCGGAAATCTCCTCCAAGTCATCGGATCTCGCCGTTGTTTCTATCTCAGACAGGGAAGAGAACAATGTTGACTTGGCGACGGAGTGGGCAATTGAATGCATCATAGCCGCTAGAAGTCCCGCGGCTATGAGCATCGTGTTTCCGGCGGCTGCCCCGGCCAGAGCCACTCCGAAAGCGGTGAAGATGATTCCAGCGTTTTCAACGCTCGAATAGGCAACCAACTTGCTGAGTCGTCTTTCTACTCCGGCAAATGTTATTCCCAGCAGCGCGGTGATCCCGCCCAAAAGCAAGACCGCCACTACCAGCCAAATCGGTGGCCGTCCAAGGATCGAGAAAAACCTCAGCAATCCGTATACCGCCGTGTTTGCTGCGACACCCGCCATGACCGCCCGAGTCGGGCCGCTGGCGATCGAATAACCAGACGGCATCCAAGCCTGCAAGGGCACTATTCCAAGCTTTGCTCCAAAGCCGAATACTATCAATCCATAGGCAGCGCCATGCAGTCCGCCACCGTGTGACGTGCTCCAACTCGAAAAAAACAGGCTCTGCGAGCTTCCAGCCAGAAGAAGAAATCCAAGCAGTATCGATGCGCCTCCTATCTTCTGGATTCCAAGTGTTAGCCATGAATCTTCCGCCTGGCTCCTGGACTGGCGGGTGATGGAGGTAAGGATGAAGAAGGCCAGTGTCAGAGACTCCCATGCAAAGATGAAGGTGAACGCGTCATCTGCAACGATTATGACCGAGGTAGAAGCCATCAGGAGGAGATAGCCACTTGCAAGGCCCTTCCTTCGGGGACTTGAATCCTTTTGAATCCAATTTGCGGTGATTATCGAGATGACGAAAGCCAATCCAAATAGCCAGATCATGAAAAATGCTGCAAGGTTGTCGATTCGAAATATCGTTTCCCCTAGGCCAAGCAGAGGTCCGAGATCGATGGCGATCGGTCCGTGCACCAAGACTTTGATGCCCACAACGACCTCCAAAGCCGAACCAAGTATCCCCAGAACATATGGGATTATCCTGCAAGAGGAGCGGGAGGGATTGAGCAGAAGATCCACCACGATCCCGAGTAGAAAGGCGAGAAGCGCTATCTCAAATGCCACACTATTCATCGCGGCTCATTACGATCGGACACGACTCTTAGCGCCAATAGAATTCCGTAGAGAATTCCAAACGGGCTTGGCGGCGAGCCGGGCACATAGATATCCACTGGGAGAACCTCGTTAATACCGTTTTTGACTGTCTGCGGGCTGCTACTGTAGACCCCACCGCTTATGGCGTCTGTTCCCACGGCAATCACGGCCTTCGGGTTGGGCATCTGCAGGTACGTCTCCTTGAGGGAGTCGACCATCCCCAGCGATCCTGCTCCGGTCACTATCAAGATGTCGGCGTGTCTAGGGGACGCGGTGAAAGTAATTCCAAGCCGCTGCACGTCATAGATCGGATTGGTTAGCGCGGCTATCTCCCATTCCTCGCTCCCATCGGAGCCACAGTCGACGTGACGCAGCACGACCGAGTTGCCAAAAGCCTTCATCCGAATCGCCAAAGCTGCTTTGACAGAGGCCAAGTCGGTTTCATCCTCAGATAGCTCCGGCACCACGAGGAGCTCTCTTGTCAGCCTGGCGGTTTCGAACTCTGGGGTGAAAGAAAAGGTATCGCCGTATTTTTCGACACAGCGTCCACAGAATATGCACATACCTATGTCGATACGGGCTTGACCGCTCTCGAATCCAATTGCATGAGTTGGGCAGTCTTGTTCGATCCGGTCCTGATTGGCGGTTGCGCCCCGGGAAACCATCAGGGATCCCTGCCATTTGTGACCATATCCGTCTGCCTTTTTTGGGTACTTGGAGGTCACTACACCGTTTGACAGTCCCTTGAAAATCCACGTCATCAGCTGGAGACTCCTGCAACTGAGAGGCCGAAGCTTGCTTCAATGAAGGCGAAGTCGGTTGCAATGTCTTTTGGAAACGCAGTGGAGAACAGGGCCATGTTGTGAAACGAGGCGGAGCGTAGGTCTACCGACCTCAGTTTGCCGTCCTCCACCGCGACAAGGTAGAGCACCTCTCCTTGTGCGGCCTCCGCCCAGCCCAGGGATTCTCCGTCTGTCACTACTTTCTGCTCAGTGAGCCAGCCTTTCGCTGGCGGCGCCATCTGTGAAAGCTCATCCAGTGCTTGTTTCAAGAGGTGGAACGAGCCTTCGATCTCGTCGACCCTTACAAGCTGGCGTGCCAAAGCATCGCCATCCGAGATTTGCCTAACGGGAAGGAATCCCAGCCGCCTGTAGGCGCCGTAGCTGTGGGAGGCTCTGACGTCGTCGGTCAGTCCCGACCCTCGCCCGACAGGTCCCAAGGCTCCAAAGAGTCGGGCCTGGTCGTAGGTGACTACACCCGTTCCGCGAAGCCTGTCGACAAACGACGGCGTCTTCAAAAGTAGAGTGAGATCTCGGTCTATCTCACGTTCGAGGTTGCTGATTCGATCTGACGTCACTGCGGTATCTAAAAGAAGTGGTACCCTGACGCCACCGGGTGAAACCACGCCCCTTGAGAACCTGTGTCCACACAGATCGGCCCGCAGCCGCATCACCTGTTCCTTATGAAGGCCGAGTCTCGAAAGGGCGACCGCCTGCGCGGCGGCTTCGCAGTGGCGCATAGTTGACTCCAGGTGGTTCGCCACCCGCTCCAGTTCGGCGTGAATCACTCGAACAAGCTGGGCTTGAACAGGAACCTCAGGCTCTGACAAAGCCTCAATTGCCTGGCAATAGGCAATGGCATGCGCAACACCGGAGACCCCCTCGGCACGTTCAGCCAGGAGGGCCCCGTCTTCGACGGACCTTTCGGCAAAGCCGAGAACCACACCTCGGTGCTTATAAAAAGGACGTGGCTCGACATTGAGTATCTCTTCGCCTGGTGTCTCCACTACATATTCAATGGATTCGAACACGCCCGATCTAACCGGCCCAAGCGGAATCTTAAAGATCCCTTCTCCTGTTACCGAAGGGTTCGAGCCGTTTCTTCGTTGATTGGTGGGTTTTCCCGTATACTTCGAGCGAGCCGATCTTTTAACATCTCTCTGGAGGATTAGGGGATCTTTGGAATTACCCGTGGACGAGAGACCGAAAAGATCGAAGATCCTTCGTTCGTACCAATCGGCCACAGGTGTTACCGAACCTAATGACGGATAGGGGGTCTCGCCGTGGCCCAGTTCGCACTTTGCGATATTGTATCGGCCTGCGGAACTCAAGATTCCAAAGAGGGGCGTTTCGTGGCCACTTCGAAGGGCAAGAAGGCTGGCAAATCTCGCCCCCTCCCTTGCCTGTGCTTCGATCCAGATCGCGAAAGAATCTGGTGTAAGCACAGTTGCGGTGAATGAATCTGCCACGTCTAAACCTCCAGTTCCATCGCAGCGTGATTAATCAGGGTGACCAACTCTCCTGGCGGATGTGTCCCCAGTACTATCAGCCCTAATAGGCACAGAGCTGCTGCGGCGGCGATGAAGTAACTCGGCTCTCCAACGGTCAGGTTGCGAGCGGTCCCGGTTGTAGGACCTATCAGTGTGTAGGTGGCGAGGTAGGTGATTCCTAAAAACGCGAGAGTGACAAGAACTACCAATGTCACAGCCGCGATGTCGCTTTGGCTCTGCAATCCTCCCATGACTATGAGGAATTCGCTACGGAAAATTCCAAAAGGAGGCATCGCCGAAAGGGCCAAGACTGAAAGCATGAACATCGGGCCGGTCAAGGGCAATAGTCCTATGCCCCCTCTGATTCTCGCCATGTCTTTCGTTTGGAACTTTCGTACCAGCGATCCGGCGCCAAAAAACGCTCCACCTTTGGCCAGGGCATGGGACATGACGTGCAAGAGAACTCCGAAAATGGCAATTGGGGCGGCAAAGCTCATCCCAATAGCGAGAATTCCCATGTGTTCGATGCTTGAGTAGGCAAGAAGTCGCTTTATGTCACGTTGACTGATGAGATAGAGGGCAGCAATGAAAAGACTTGCCAACCCAAAGGCCAAGAGGACGTCTCTTGGGAAAGCTTTGCCGACACTTTGCTCAGCTACCTGAAAGAAACGCAATATTGCATAGAAGCTTACTGAAAGAAGCGAGCCCGACAGTAGCGCCGACACAGGGGTGGGAGCCTCCGAATGCGCATCGGGAAGCCAGGTGTGCACTGGGAAGAATCCAACCTTTGTGCCGTACCCGATCACGGAGAGAACAAACGACAATCTCACGACCTGTCGGGGAAACTTGCTCGAGCCTGCCAGCAGGTTGGTGAATGAGAAGCTGTAGGACGATCCAAATACGTGAGAGCCGGCATAGTAGATGAAGATCGTTGCAATTAGTGCAATGCCCAGGCCCAGCGATGCAAGCAGGAGGTATTTCCAAGCCGCTTCGGTAGCTCCATCAGTGCCGTCGATCGCTACCAGAAGGGCAGACACAACCGTCGTGACCTCAACGGCAACCCAGACCAGGGCCAGGCCGTTCACCATTAGTGCAACGATCATTGCCCAGCAGAAGAGGTTGATCCCGGCGTAGAAGTGTTTGTTGTATTCTGCACCAACGTTGCTCGAAGGCCGGTGAAGATAGCCGGCAGTAAATATTGAAGTTGCTGCGTATAAGAACGAGATTGGGATCAGGAACACCATCGAGAGCGAGTCGACGAAGAGGAAGGCGCCGGCAGATGCACTGCCATCTTTTGAAACGGCTGGTATCAAGATCACTGCCAGGACAAACGACAAGACACCAGCGGCGATTGTGATGAACTTGGCGAACCGGTCAACCGAGAACCATGACACAACTGACACGATCAGTGGAATGACTGCAAGAATTACCATCGTTGTTGCTATTGCCATCGTTATCCTTTTAGCCTGTCGAGATTCGCGGTAGAGAGTGTCTTCGCGCGGACGTGGTGGGCTTTCATCAGAAGCCCGAAGACTACGGCTGCCACTAGGAGATCGAAGAGGAAAGCAACATCGATTATGAGTGGAAGTCCGGAGGCGACGACAAGGCTCGCGATCGAGACGCCGTTCTCCAGTGAGAGAAAACCGATTGCCTGCGAAACGACATCGGACCTCATTATGGCGAGGAGGAACGCAACTAAGACTATTGCAATCGAAATTGCCAGAGCTGTGGTGGGAAGCACTGTCGAGCCGACTTTAGTCGCATCCATGGTGAAGAATCCGAAAGCCGAGGTGGCTATGGCAATCAGTGTCATCGATGCAGCGCCAAGTGAAGGGCCGGTTACAAGGCTCATTTCAGTTCGCTCCAAGAACCTGGTAAGCACGTAGGGAACGGCCAAGACCTTGAGGAGAAAAGAGGCGGCACCAAGCAGGTAAAGTTCGGAGATGTGATGACTTGTCGCCAGAAAGCCGGCCAATACCGTCACAAGCAGAGATTGCACCGCGTATAGCTTGAGCTGGGAACGAAGCAATGGTGCTCGAAACATAGCGAATTCCGTCAGCAGGACGAAGATTGCGATCACGTCGGAGATGTCGGCAAAGGAAGATGGAGCAGGAGCTTGCATCAACCACCTCCAAGATAGAAGATGAGCACAGAGAGGGTGCCAAGGAGAAAGGCCGCGGCCAGAAACTCTGTGATTTTGAAAAGGCGAAGCTTGGAGAAAGAGTTGTCTATGACTGCGAAGATCACTCCCAGTACAATTGCCTTGGCTAGTAGAGCAAGGACGGCGAGCATCACCGACGAGAGCAGAGTGTTGCTGGCGAGTCCCCATGGAGCGACGAACACGTCGATAAGAATTGTGTACAGTATTAGCTGTTTCATTGCCGAGCCCCACTTGAGCAAAGCAAACGGAGGGCCTGAGTGCTCGAGGGTTCTGCCTTCATCGATCATGCCGAATTCAAGGGTTCCGGAATGACTTTCGACCGGTATGCGGCCAGTGTCGGTAAGCACAACCATGAAAAAGGCCAGAGCGGCTAGGACATGAGCGGGCCGCAGTATCTCGCTGGCAGATGAACGAACCGTTGCGGCCATGGCGTATGGGAGGTCCGTGGAGGTGATGATGCCGGCGGCAAACACCACCATAAGTACCGTGGGTTCGATGAGCGCTCCGAAAGTCATAGCCCTGCTGCTGCCGAGTTGTGCGTAAGGAGCCCCTGTCTCGGTTCCAGCCAGCGCTACGGAAAATCCAGCAAGTGCCAAGATGAATCCTCCTCCAAGGATGTCGCCCATATAGCCCAGCGGAAGGCCGAAAGTTGTCAATACAGGGATCAAAAGCGGGACCGTCAGATAGCACACGAACGCGACCATGGGAGCCAGCAGAAAGACAAAGCTTGAGTCCTCAGGTGCGAGTGTCTCCTTTTGAAAAAGCTTGATGAGGTCGTAGTAAGGCTGAAGGACCCTGGGGCCCCTACGGCCTTGGAGCCGGGCACTGATATTAGATATGGTGCCGCTCACCAGAGGAGCGCCGAGGAGTATCGTGAGAACTTGAATGATTTGGACCACGACCGGCGACAAGTTTAGGTTACCCAAAGCTACCTCCACGTAGTTCCAAGAACTCTGTAGAGGCCATTAGCTCGCTAGGAGCGGTTCAGGGTAAGACCAGCCGGAACCTCATCCGACGATTTGCACCATCAGCTAGGGCGGTCCTTGTGATCTGCAAATCGTCCCTAATTTACATGATGTGACACCTTCTGTCCAGCACTCAGTCGGTCTTTATAACATTCGGCCATGAGAAGCTCCGACCCACTGAGCTGGCCTTTGTATTAATCAGGCTGTTCTCGTGAACGGGTTGACCTCTCTGGTCTTGACAATTTCCTTAGCATTGTGGCTTGGGTTGTCGCCTTCTATATCCAGCCTTTCATTTGTGCAGCGTTCTCGCGTCACTTTGAAACAGGGCTCAAGCGCGACAGGTGCGCTCCTGGGTGGGTCGGCACTGGCAACGCTGATTGGCATGAACCCTTGTTCTGGCCTTTTCCATCAATGGCGGAGTTACGAGGTAGCTGCGAGGCTCACCAGTCGAGGGTCTTATGTCCTTCGGCACTGAGCTGGATTGCGGCCTGGCAGGTTCAAAGTGGAATGAAGTGCCTATTTATGCAGGTAATCCATGATAGTAATAAGTTGTATGAAGTTTTGAAGATGAAGTTAAATCGCAAAGAAAGAGTATTGATGCACAGATGGCCGATAGCCGTAGGTTTGGCTTTATCAACTCTGATGATGTCTGGATGCGGAGTCGGCGCTGATGCCAGTCAGGTAGCAAGTTCCACTATCATCGTTACGAAATTCAATGGTCAAATGAACCTCACGGCCACGAGACAGTCCTCTCTTGTTGACAGCTCAGGAATCCTGCAGCACGTCGACTCGGTTTCTTATATCTCAGAGACACAAGTGATCGCCACCCAGGATTCGGGCAACGAGACGGATGTCTTCAAAAGTTTTGACGAAGGAAGTAGTTGGCACCAGATTGCGATCATACCTGGGTCAGTTAGCACAACGGATTTCGTCGACTCTCAAGCCGGCTTTGCGTTGTCAGATAACCCTGGTAATTCATCGGCTTCATCGTTGTTCTCAACATCGAACGGTGGACAGACTTGGATGAAAGTACATACCGCACCGTTCATCTCTTTCGGATTTGTCTCCGCGGAAGTTGGATTTGCCGTTATGAAGGGTGTCAATTCAGGTGGCACGGTTCAGAGTTCTTCGCTCTATAAAACGGCAGATGGCGGGAGGACATGGTCTTTAGTGCCGTCGCCTTTGAACGCCTCCGTCGTCTCGGCAACGTTCAGCTTTGTGAGTCCCCTCGAAGGCTGGGTACTAGCAGGCTCCTCTCATGCAGCTGGCGGTCAAGTGAAATATCTCTACCGGACGGTTGACGCCGGCAACACATGGTCTCAGGTAACCCAGACCTTTTCAGGCTCTGGAGGGTTGCCTGCCTTAGGCCAGATTCCGTCTGTCGGATACGTCGGCCAGCTGGATTTCATTAGCCCTACTCTTGGCTTCATCGACCTGGTTCAAGGAGGCTTTTTCGAGTCCCAGGATGGCGGAAAGTCCTGGACGCAGCGGCGCCTCACAGGATTGCCGGTTCAGTCTGAAAGAGGAATTCTGAGATTTGCCGCATGGAATTCGACGACTTTTTCGGTCGTGACGGACAGACCCTCTTTCTGGCTCACGAAGTCTCAGAACCAGTGGGTGCGTGTATATCCTGCCCATCGTGAGACGGGAATCTACAGCGGGATCGGTGGTCTTTATGCACTTTCCCAGGCCGGGGAGTTGAGTGCCGTCCAGACTTCAAGCTCCCAACAGGTTTTGTCAAGGGTTCCTAGTGGAACAATCCAAGTGGATCCTTTCCCAACAGGGATAGCGGCGTATACTCCCGCAACGATATACATAACCACTGACGGTGCTCACTGGGAGCAGGTACCTTTCCCTCACGGGTGGTCTTTAGCACAAGGCCGTTTCATCTCGGAGGACTTCGGGATTGTCGTGGCCAATGACAACGGGCCGCCGGGCTCCGCCGTGTTGGAGCTCACTAAGAATGGTGGAAGCAACTGGGAGACCGTGCAAACCAAGTTCCACCCATTTGCGATCGACCCAATCACTCCTACGAGCTGGTGGGCTATCGGAGGCACTGATGTCACCTTGACTCGCAACACCGTGAAGCTAGGCTCGAGGCAGATGTTGTGGAACCTTTACTTCACCGCTGACGGGGGTAAATCCTGGGATGAATTCATAGCCAACTGGCATGCGGTAGGCGGACTCGATTTTGTGAGTACCTCGGAGGGCTACGTCTGGGTCCCGGGCATTCTCTACAGAACCGTGGATCGAGGCAGTTCGTTCGTCCGCAACTACCTTCCTCCTCAGATTGGCCTGGAAGGGATCTCTTCCATGACTTTTGAGCCCGGAGGTGTGGGTTGGTCGCTTGGGAATGCGGGCTATCCGATATACCATACCATAGACGCAGGTGCTCACTGGGGACCGAATCCATAGCGAAGTAGGAGCTGGACTGGAGCCATTACAATGTAATATACTGTCTTGTCCCTCGATCCTTGTAAGACTCTTGCTGTCGCACACCTCCGGTCCAGGAGATGCTCTGTTTTGGTGTGGCAGGACTAAGTTTGAATCATGAGCAAAAAGCACATTTGGATTCTTAGGGTTGCGTCATTGTGGACTTTTTATGTGTGGGCTGTACTAGTGCGAAACATGATTGTTGATCGCACCAACACCGCCGGATTTCGCGCGGTTCACATCGGGTTGGCGGTAGTTTCATTTGTGTTTGCCGCTGCGACATGGAGAATTTCGAATTTGATCGATCTGCGCGACAAACCCTGTCGGTCAGGGCGGTGAACGATAGCGCTATCGGCGTAGCCGTTACAGGGTTCAGAGTCGAACTCCTAAGATATGCTGACGCCGTGAGCATCAGCCAACGCCTGTACCCCGACAGCAATGTCACGCCGGCGCTTCTGAAGCTCTGCTTTGATGCTCGCTTTGTATACAACCTCGGTCTCGAAGAGAGAAACCTCTGGCATGAAGCGAGGTCACAGAAGATCACCTGCCCCATCCAAGCCAAAGAGCTAGCCGAAGCCCGAAAGGCATTTCTCCCGCTCGAAGAAGGATCTTCTTCGGTCCAACAACAAGCTCTCAGAGAGCTGGACCGAGCTTTTAGGAACTGGTGGAGAAATCCACAGCACTTCTCACCTCCCACCTGGCGCAAGGCCGATGTGAACGAGTGCTTCTACATCAGAGTCCTCGAAGAGAGAAAACTGAACCGCAACACCGGAGAGGTACTAGTGCCTAAAGCCGGATGGGTCAGGTTCCGCCTCAGCCGTAGCTGGCCAGAGATCGAAGCCTCTAGCTCAGCCAGAGTAACCCTGGACCGTTCGGGTAGGTGGCACGTAAGTTTTACCCAAGCCGCCCCATCCCTTGAACTTCAAGGTACCGCAGCCCCAGTCGGCTTGGACATGGGAATAGCCGCTACCGTCACTACTTCAGATGGCATCCACCTCTGTATGGCAAAGCTGGCAAGCCCTGGAGAGGCCCAGAGAAAACGCAGGCTGCAGAGAAAGAAAGCCAGGCAGAAGAAATGCTCCAACCGCAGGAGCAGAACCAAGCTTTCAGCCAGAGAGAGTGACAGGTGCAGGGACTGGACCGAAAAGACCACCACTGCGCTTGTGCGAGACTACGACTTCATCGCCATAGAGGACTTGCCGGTTCGAAACATGGTCCGAAGTGCCACCCGAACTTTGGACAATCCTGGCCGAAACGTAGCCCGGAAGCGCGGTCTTAACGGATCTATTCAATCTCAAGCCTGGTCACTGTTCCGCCAAAGACTCAAGGACAAGAGAGCAAATGCTACTCACCCTGTACTTGTCATAGCAGTAAACTCAAAGTTCACATCCCAGGCCTGCCCACAGTGTGGAAATACTACAGCCGAGAACCCCAAGAGCCAAGCGCTCTTTAGCTGTGCCACATGTGGCCATAGGGCTAACGCGGGCATAAATGCAGCACGCAACATTCTTGCCGCAGGACTGGGTCCCCTTTGGGGGGTCGCAGGACGCAGAGGGACACCGCACGCGAAATCAGCAATGACCGACCACAGCGGCCCAATGAAGCGTCAACTCCTCAAAGGATCAGCGCCACGAGCATGAACCGCTGGTTTTCGGAAATCCCCTTCTGTAAGGGAGGGGGATGTTAATTACTATCGTGCGTTGGTACCAAATGCTTTCGTGTCTGCTTTTATGCTGTAGATTGTGGGGGCAAATTGAACTCTGGGGGGAATGGTATGGATTTAATGCGGAGAGATATCGCCGTATGTACCAGACTGCTGGTTGACGTCGATATTTTGGAATACAGCGGACATATCAGTTCGAGGCTTCCGAGCGGGGATGAGATTCTTATCCAGCCTGTAGACGACGTACGTTCCAACCTGGAGCCCTCCCGCCTTCTCGTGGTTGGTCTGGATGGTAATGTCGTCCAGGGAGAGGGAAAGCCGCCGTCCGAGACCGCCATTCACGTTGAAATTTACAAGGCTCGTCCAGACGTGAAGGCTGTGGCACATTTCCATCATGATCCGACCACGATGTTCTCCATGGTGGTGGATCGGCCACTCGTTCCCATGAAGAATCACGCAGTTCGCTGGCCTGATGGCGTTCCGATCCACCCTGACGCCTCCCATATCTCATCTGCCGAGCAAGGCCAAGAACTGGCAAGGACGATGGGTGACTGCAACGCAGTTCTTCTGAGGGGGCATGGTGAAGTCATAGTGGCGGAGAACATCATGGCGTTGTTTGCGGACATAGTTCATTTCGTAGAGAATGCCAAGGCTTTGGCCGATGCCCGGCTCCTTGGAGAGATCGTGCCATTGACAAGAGAGGATCTTGACAGGTTTGAGGCCACCTTCGATCGTGACAAGCACGCTCGCAAGCTCTGGTCCTACTACACGGTAACTGCGGCGAACAAGGGAGTGATTCCGCTCGAATGGCTGGATGACTAACACTACTTGCAAGCTACCCCAAAGCCAGTTTCTCTTACTTCCTGGGATTGTACGTCATGCTTTGCAATAGTGAAGTCTTATTAGCGGCAGATCGGATTAGAGGCTGCTGAGAGAAAGCGGTTTTCAGCAGCCTTTGTGGCTGCACTTCCTAAGTCTATAATTGAAAACTCCCTGCTAGGCGGCTTCTGCATGGATTAGTAAGTATGCGTATTAAATAATGATATTACCGGCTAATAAGCTTGACTTGGATTAGGTAACCTGCTAGAAACTTGGAAAGCAATTCGACGGTTTTGGGCGTTCCTTCACTGGGGGGTGCAAGGATGCGAAGATCATCTGGGGGACTTCACTTAAGGAACTGAAGCTTGACCTGTCGGTTGTTTGTTATCAAGTTGTTTTATGCAATTAATTGCTTAGATACATGGGGGGAAGTTGAAGAAGAAATTTATAGGGCTTACTTTGATCTCGGCACTTTTGATCAGTGCCTGTGGATCTAGCTCATCGGTCAGCAACACTGCGACGACTGCGGCGTCGGGTTCGTCTGCTACTGCAAGCGCGGCGGGTCAGCCCTCTACGGCTACGCAGCTTAATTTCAATGCAGATGGGACACCTAACCTCAAGGGTCTGTCGTTTGCCATTGGAAATGCTGCCGGCAGTGCTCACATCGGTGATACCAACGTCTATGACATGGTTCAGTACTTGAAGAAATGGGGAGCCAGTGCGACCCAGACAAACGCATCCAAGAATGCACCTGAACTGGCTGTTGCCAGCGGCTCACTTGATTCAGCCTCTGGCCCGCTACCGACCGAAGTCGACGCTGGCCTGGTGGTCTTCGGCCCAAACCAGGCTCGTCTTGACGATGTGCTTCTGGCCAAGAACAGCGTTTCGACGCTCTCTGGTTTGAAGGGCAAGAAGGTTGCAATATGCTGTGACGCATCTCCAGACGGCGTGCTGTTGACAGCAGTTCTAACCAAGGCTGGTCTGCAGCAGTCTCAGATCACGGTGCTGAAGACCGGAGCCAGCAGTGCCTCGCTCCACGCACTGATTGCCGGCCAGGTCGACGCTGCCTTCGTTCACTCTAACGCTGTCCCAACCGCTGGCAAGAACTTTCACGTGCTAGGTGTTGGCGCAACGATCCTGCCTCAGTATGCCGACAGTTTCATGGCGGCTGAAGCTTCCTGGATCAAGTCTCATCCAGCCATGGCGGAGGCAATCGACCTGGCTTGGCTTGCTTCGGCGAAGCTGTTCAATTCCGACGAGGCGGCATGGGTGAAGAACGCTGCGGCATACACCAACAATGCTGACAAGACTGCTCAGTACCAGGCGGCCTGGCAGGAGCTGCAAGGCATTCAAGGATGGCCGGCTCAGCAGTCGACGGTTACCTCGTCAGTGGTGTCGTTCAACCTCAACATTGCCAAGCAGCAAAATGCTCTCAAGGGGCCGGGTCTGAATCCAGTATCACAACTAATGGATCTGACGCCTTGGAACAGTGCTTGGGCACAGTTCAGCGCTCACGAAAGTGCATACTAAGTGGCGCAAGAGTTAGGCAAAGAACTTGCCTCCAGCGACTCTACAGGCACGGGCCTTCTGGGAAATTCCCAGGAGGCCTCGGCCAAGGTCATCGATAGCGCAAAGAGTGGATCGATGGAATCAGCAGGTAGTTTGGTAGTAGAAGGGCAAAAAGAACGGGTATTGTCGCAAAGCTCGAAGGAGCGGATCGCTCGATGGGTTGCGGTAATAGTTGTAATCGCTCTTTGGCAGTTATCTGGGCTTTATCTCAAGCCTATATTCATTTCAACACCCACGGCAATTGTGAGTTCGTTCTTCCACCTGATCGCGGATGGGCGCCTACCAAAGGCGTTCCTCGAAAGCCTGTATGAGATGATCTTGGGTCTCGTGATCGCTGGAATCGTGGGCGTGGGCGTAGGTTTGGCGATGGGCCGGGTTCGAATTGTCGAGCGCGCCCTTGAGCCGCTAGTTGCCTTTGGAAACGCCACCCCTTCCATAGCACTCCTCCCTGTTATGGAGGTTTGGTTTGGACTCGGGACCGAAGCAAGGGTTGCCTTTATTATGGTCATTTGCATGTGGCCGTTGCTGGTGAACACCTATGCGGGAGTAAAGGCTGTCAGGGCAAGCTACACCGATGTTGGAAAAGCGTTCGGTTTGAGCGGGTGGACGCAGACCTGGAAGATATATCTTCCAGGAACCGTTCCTTTCATTTTTATCGGAGTTCGAATTGCTCTAGCCGTGGGTGCTGTTGGAATGATTCTTGGTGGATCAGAAATCGGTGACTCGGGACTTGGCGGCTTGAGTGAGACATTCGGCAGTTATAGCCAGACCGCAGACCTGATCGCGACAATCGTGACAACCACCGGTTTGGCGCTAGTTCTCTTTGCGGTTGCCCGGAAAATCCAGAGTTTGCGTTTTCCGTGGATAGCCGACACATCAGCAGGAAGGCGTGCAGCATAATGAGTTACCAAGTACAGCCCGAGGGGCGGGCAGGGGGATCGACCACCATGCAGCATGGGGCTTCCTCGCACACCGATCGTCCAATCCTGGAAGTGAAAGGCATGTGCAAGTCTTTCTTCACGAAGGAGCGGACAGTCATTGCTCTTGATCATGTGGACTTGGCGGTCAAGCAAGGAGAGTTCATATCGTTGGTGGGTCCGAGCGGCTGCGGGAAGACCACGTTACTGCGAATAATCGATGGCCTAGAGCAGGGTGATGCTGGAGAGAGAACTCTAGAGGGAGTTGCTCTGGAAGGGATCTCTCAAGACATGGCCTACGTTTTCCAGGACATCAACTTACTTCCTTGGCGTTCTGTCCTAGACAATGCGGCTCTGGGTCTCGAGGCACGTGGGATGAGCAAGCAGGAGCGCACGCAAAGGGCCATGGAGGTTCTGGAGATGGTGGGCTTGGGGTCGTTTGCAGGCTCGCCTCCCTATACCCTGTCAGGAGGCATGCAGCAGAGAGTCGGCGTCGCCAGAGCCCTAGCGGTACGTCCGAAGGTCCTTCTCATGGACGAGCCGTTTGGCCAGCTTGACAACTTCACTAGAGAGGCACTTCAAGTTGAGATCGCCGCTCTGTGGGCACGGTTGGGCATGACCATTGTGTTTGTCACTCACGACGTCGACGAGGCAATTTTCCTCTCAGATAGAATTGCTCTCTTCCAGCCGGCTCCTGGACGAATAACGGAGATTGTTGATGTGGATCTTCCGCGCCCGAGGACTGACTACGACGTAAGGGCGCACCCACGCGCGTTGGAACTTCGAAGCCACATAATGGCTCATCTGCGTGCTGGCAAGGGGATGCCCGAATGAGCGTGAAGGTCGCTGATATAGAAGTAGATGAAGAGCTTGCGAAACGGATGCCGAAGCCTCCCAAGCCTGGTTTGGCCCAGCGCGGTTGGATGATAGTTGTTGCACCACTTGTTGCTGTGGGAATAATTGCCGGATCTTGGGAGCTAGCGGCGAGCTTTGTGAGTCCGGTGCTGGTACCTCCGCCTCAGAGAGTCGTGCACGATTTTCTGGTCCTTTTTAGCAGGGGGACCGCGCAAGGGGCACTGGCGATTTCAATTCGTGAACTTTACATTGGTCTTTTCATCGGGCTTGTAGCCGGCATCCTGCTTGGAATGCTCATCGGCCGCTACTCCATGGCGGAAGGGCTGCTTGGTCCATTCATCAATGCCGCAAATGCGACTCCATTGAACATTTTGATACCGCTTCTCATAGTCTGGGTTGGAATATCCTCCAAGGCTCGGATTCTCTTTGTGATCTTGATAACGTTTTTCCCCGTCTTATTGAATACGGCGGGTGGACTCAGAAATGTGAGCCGAGGATATGTGGAGGTCGGCCAGACGATGGGTCTCAACGAACGCCAGTTGCTTCGCAAAGTAATTCTTCCGGCGTCTGTGCCCTACATTCTCGCCGGAGTACGCATCGGTGTGGCACTGGCGGTGATCGGGATGATAGTCGGTGAGATGGAGGTGAGCAATGTCGGTCTTGGGTATATGCTCAACTTCTACGGACAGGGGTTTCAGACCGGCAAGTTGCTTGCTTTGGTGTTCCTCGCATCGTTGATCGGGGTTTTCAATGTCACGATGGTCAGGGTCATCCAGCGTAGCTTCTTCAAGTGGACCATGGTCGGTCGATAGCTCTATGTTCTTGCACTGACCAAATCTTAAGGTAATTAGGACAGGGGTGATTTCCGGTTTGGGCGCCCCTGTCTTGCTTTAATTCTTCCTATCCTCACCAAAACCGTCGCAGTTTGCAACGATCAGGATGCTAAGGTTTAGTCGTTGGGTGAAGGCCTGGTTTGAGATCAGCCGTGATCCTGGGCCGGAAGGCAAGCATTGTTTAAGCTGCATGGCAGATCGAGCTTTGATTTGCCGTGGACTGAGGTTGTGGCTTATTGTTATTGCGTCTTCTTTGACTTTGAAGCTTTGCGGTAGGTGCTTACTGTTAGGCCAATTTTGCCGGAGAGCCATAAGTTTATTGAGGGTTTGAATGAACGTATAATTTGGGACTTCTAAAAGAGTTGGGTGCTGTTGCTTGAGCTTTTCAATTGGTTCTCCAGAGTCGCATGACGGGGGCTGTTCGAATGTGAGATGACATTGGGGAGATGGCTGGCCACTGAGGCAAGCCGAAGGCTACAGAGACCTAATTGTTTCGTTACTGCATGTGCTTTGATCATAACTGGAGGAACGCTTGAGTACGCAAGAGGGAATCAGACCGGCACCCGTGCCGCTGGTATTGGGGGGAGCACGAGGTGGCCCTAAAGTTCGCACGTTGCGCAAGGACAGCTGGAAGAGGTCGCCGCTTATAACTCAGGGCTACCTGCTCCTTTTCGTTGTTTACGCGACTTGGGCGGCTTTCCAAAACAGCAATTATTACGTGGGAGCCAGCTCACATCGTGACTTAATCTCACCTTTTTACTCTCCTTGCGTCGGCGCCAGCTGCGTGGCAGGCAGTCGCGGGAGCTTCTATTTGCACTGGTGGACCTACTCGCCGGCGCTTGTGATACTGATCATTCCCTTAGGTTTCCGGGTGACTTGTTATTACTACCGAAAGGCCTATTACCGTTCTTTTTGGCATTCACCACAGGCATGTGGGGTCGCTGACGGGCACAAGAGATACACCGGCGAAACCAGATTTCCGCTGATAATTCAGAATATCCACCGCTACTTCTTTGTACTCGGTGTCCTGCTGAACATCATGCTGACAATCGATGCAGTGATGGCATTTCGGATGCCCGGCGAAGGTATCGGATTCAGCGTCGGAACTCTTGTGTTGTGCGTGAATGCAATCCTGCTCTGGTTCTACTCGATCTCATGCCATGCGTGCAGGCATCTTTGTGGTGGTCATGTGAACGAGTTTTCAAAGCACCCGGTGCGTCACGGATTGTGGAAGATAATCACGCCGCTCAACGCAAAGCACATGCAACTGGCCTGGGTAAGTCTGACCTTTGTGGCGCTGACCGACTTGTATGTCCGATTAGTGGCCAGTGGTGTTATCACTGACCCGAAGATCTTCTAAAGGGTGACCATGGCTGAATATGAACAGATTGATTTTGACGTCATCGTCATCGGTGCAGGTGGAGCTGGACTTCGCGCGGCGATTGAAGCCAAGCAGCGGGGATTGCGCGCAGCAATAGTCTGCAAGTCCCTTCTGGGCAAGGCCCACACTGTCATGGCCGAAGGTGGAGCTGCGGCGGCAATGGGAAATGTCTGGTCCGAAGACAACTGGATGGTCCACTTCAGGGACACTATTAGAGGCGGCAAGATGCTCGGCAATTGGCGAATGGCCCAATTGCACGCCCAGGAGTCACCGGACAGGATTTACGAACTGGAAGCCTGGGGCGCACTGTTTGACCGCACGAATGATGGTCGCATACACCAGAGGGACTTCGGTGGACATCGATACGCGAGGTTGGCCCACGTTGGAGACAGAACAGGCCTGGAGCTGATACGGACGCTCCAGCAGAGAGCCGTCGCTCTGGACATAGATGTTTTCATGGAGACAAAGATCCTGCGACTTTTGAAGAACTCTTCCGGGGAGATAAGTGGAGCCATCGGGTACCAGAGGCCGACTGGGAAGATCCTCGTGTTTACCGGCAAGGCATTTGTGATGGCTACTGGCGGTATTGGGCGATCATGGAAGTACTCAACAAATTCGTGGGAGTCGACCGGTGATGGTCATGCTCTGGCATTGTGGGCTGGTGCCGACCTCATCGACATGGAGTGCATGCAGTTCCACCCGACTGGAATGGTATGGCCGCTTTCGGTCCGCGGACTTTTGGTCACTGAGGGCGTACGTGGTGACGGAGGCGTGCTTCGCAATTCCGAGGGAAAGCGCTTTATGTTCGATTACATCCCTCAGGTATTCGCAGCCGAGACGGCTGACAACGAGGCAGAAGCGGATCGTTGGTATGACGACCATATCAATAATAGGAGACCGCCGGAGCTGCTTCCTCGGGATGAGGTCGCTCGCTCGATCAATGCCGAGGTCAAGGCCGGTCGTGGAGGACCGCACGGTGGGGTATATCTAGATATCGCGACAAGGCGATCCGCTGATTTCATCAAACGTCAACTTCCCTCTATGTATCACCAATTCAAGGAGCTGGCCGGAGTGGACATCACAGCGGAACCAATGGAAGTTGGTCCGACCTGCCACTATATCATGGGCGGTATTAGAGTTGATCCCGACACGGCCGCTTCGACGATTCCGGGGCTCTTTGCCGCCGGGGAGGTTGCAGGCGGTCTCCACGGGGCAAATCGTCTTGGCGGCAACTCGCTTTCAGACCTGCTGGTGTTTGGGCGTCGTGCGGGCATGGGAGCATCGGACTATGCAGAAGGGCGAACGAGCAGCACGGCTGTGGATAGAGCGGAGATTGACTCCATTGTTGCGGAGGCCACAGCTCCTCTGACGAGAGAGGTGGGAGAGAATCCCTACGATCTGCAACGGGATCTCCAGGACACGATGCAGTCTCTCGTGGGCATCATAAGGACGGAGTCCGAATTGGTCCAAGCTCAAGCCGTTATAGATTCTCTAAAGGAGCGCGTGAAGAACGTTGCGGTGAATGGGGGTCCCAATTACAACCCGGGTTGGAACCTTGCAACCGACCTTCCCGCGATGCTGTCAGTATGCACAATGGTCACAAAGGGTGCTATCGAGCGCAAGGAGAGCCGTGGAGGGCACACTCGCGATGATTTTCCAGCAGCAGATGCGGCTCTGGGAAAGATAAACTTCGTGCAACGCGTCAACGACGCTGGAGAGGTTGTGGTAGCTCCGGAGCCACTGCCTGAGATGCCAGACGAGCTTAAGGCCTTACTTGAGGAAGGGGCGCACTAATGGCCAAAGTTGTAATGCGGATATGGCGCGGAGATTCCGAAGGCGGTGAGTTCCAGGACTTCCCCACCGAGGTTTCAGAAGGCGAGGTTGTTCTGGATGTGGTCCATCGTATCCAGGCCGAGGCAGCCCCTGATCTGGCTTGCAGATGGAACTGCAAAGCGGGAAAGTGTGGCTCATGCTCTGCAGAGATAAATGGGCTTCCGCACTTGATGTGCATGACAAGGATGGATACTCTGCCGACTGAGGAGCCGGTGGTGATCGCACCGATGAAAACTTTTCCAATCATCCGTGACCTGGTAACCGATGTCTCCTTCAACTATGAGATGGCGCGCCGGCTACCGCCATTTGCTCCTAAGGCGCCCGGCCCTGATGGCACCTATCGGATGCAGCAGGTTGACGTAGAGAGAGGCCAAGAGTTTCGCAAGTGCATTGAGTGCTTTATGTGCCAGGATATCTGTCATGTAATAAGGGACCATGAAGAGAACAAAGAGCACTATGCGGGACCTCGTCTATTCATCAGGTACATGGAGCTGGAATCGCATCCTCTTGACACAAATGACAGACGTGAATTGCTGCGTCAGGAAATGGGCCTCGGATACTGCAATATCACCAAGTGCTGTACCGAGGTATGTCCTGAGCACATCAAGATTACCGATAACGCCATCATTCCTCTGAAAGAACGCGTGGTGGACGCCTCTTACGATCCGATCGCCTGGTTGGGGAGGAAGATCCTGCGCCGTACAAAGAAGAGCCCCGAAGAGGCGGCGAACTATCGTAGCGATCCTCAGGTAGCTAGATCCGCTAAGTAGCACTTGTGTTGACATCGCGTTCGTGAACGAGGTTACCGCGGTGTCTACACGCCGAGAGTCATTCGAGGTCTTTGCTTGAAAAGGGCATGGACCTCGAAGTTTTCTTTTCAGACTTGGTTGATCGACAGAGGAGCGCAAACCACTCCCTTGCGGAAGGGGTCAAGCTGGCCAAAATTGTAGCACCCGGGAATTATGCTAATATCATGGTCCGTTTGCCAGAGACTCTACCCAGACCTAAAACAGCAAGAGATTCTCTCCCGGCACTGCAGTGATGCCCGTTTCGTTTACAACCTCGGTCTCGAAGAGAGGAACCTTTGGCACAAAGACAGAACTGCCAAGATCACTTATCTCACCCAAGCCAGAGCTAGCAGAAGCCCGACAGGCATTTCACTGGCTTAAATAAGGCTCGTCTGTAGTCCAACAAGCTGCCGTAAGAGATCTAGACAAAGCCTTTCAGAGCTGGTGGAAAGGTTCTCATCGCAAACCCACGTGCTGAAAAGCAGGAATGTGGGATTTTACATACGAGACCTCTCAGCTGGGAAACTCAACCGCAAGTGGGGAGAAGCCCAGTCGCCAAGTCTGGATGGGTCCGGTGTTCAGACTTACTCGTAGCTGGGCAGAGATAGATGCCTCTAGCTCAGCCAGAGTAACCCTCGACCGCTCGAATAGGCAGGTGAGTTTCACTTCTCTTGCTAACTCTATAGAGAGAACTCCAACCGGAGCTCTAATAGGTAGCGACATGGGAATAGCTTTGAGCATCACGACTTCCGATGGTACAGGGCTCCACATGCCAAAGCTTCTTAGCCCCGGAGAGGCGCAGAGAAAGCGGAGGTTGCGGTAGGCAAAGCCAGCCTTCGTGTCGTTGCCGTAGCAGTAAACCCCCGTTTTACATCACAGACCTGCATACAGTTGTGGAAACACTTCAGCCAAAAACCGCGAGGGTCAAGCGGTATTCGTCTGTACCTGTGGCTACTGAGCTAATGCCGACGTAAATGCAGTACAGAACATACTCGCCGCAGGACTTGCGGGCACAGCGTGTGGTGGAATACCCGATTGCGGGCCCAGTTAAGCGCGAACCATCCGAGTGGCTTAGGTTACTCGGGAATCCCCTTACGTAAGGGAAGGGAGGATGTCAACGAGTATCTGCAGAAGAGATAGCTCTGGATTTCGAAGTGGGAGGAGAGCGTCATCTCAATGGGAGAGGCGTCTGCGATGTTGGCAAAGCCAGTGGGAGTGCCATTGCCTATACGCGGCGAGATAGTGAGACAGAGCTCGTCGATGAGCCCTTGTCGCAGAAGCTGTGAGAATGTAGCCGGTCCCCCCTCAAAAAGCAGCGTCCGGACACCTTCTGAGCGGAGGTGGGCGAAAAGCCCGGGAAAGTCTACCGAGTCCTTCCCGAAGGCCACTACGGTTGCCCGGGGGGAAAGCCTCGCGATTTTTGACCGCTTTGCTTCAGCAGTATTCGAGTTTGTGACAATGAGCGGAGACGTCGCCTCGTCCAAAAATGAGGAATTGTCAGAAATGTCGAAGGAGTTGGTAACGATTATGAGCAAGGGAGCCGTGGCTCTGGTCGAGCTTGGTTTTGGCATTGAGTAGGCCTCAACACGGGCTGTGGAGGCCCCGACCAGGATCGCGTCACAATTCGCCCTCAGGAAGTTGAAGACCTCTCGATCGGGTGGGCCCGAGACACCGCCGCTTTTACCGGCAATCTTTATTACTCCGTTCGGAGTCGTGGCAAAGTTTGCCCGTGTCCAGGGCCTTTGGTCAGGAACTTGAGAGGGAATGGGATACGCCTCTGCGAGTCTGGCAACGTCCAATAATGGCTCAGTCATGCGTAGAGTCTATGCCCCAAGGCTGGTTGGCGTGGCGTGCGTGTGAGGGTAGCCAAGATCTAAATGCGCGTGGATCTCCGATCGGAAGCAGATGCCCGGACGACTCATGATTTTTGGGATTTCCAAGCGTATTTGCACTATTGTCAAGTCGTCGCGTCAAGACAGCTGACGTTCATCGCGGCAAAGCTGGAGCTTGAGGAGGAGGCAGCAGATGATTGAGTTCAGTGAGATCAACCTTGAGGCCAAGGCGCCTGATGTCACAGACGGTGGGAGATGGAAAAGCATTCCTCTGGTGCAA
Source organism: Actinomycetes bacterium (assembly GCA_021810525.1). GTDB lineage: Bacteria > Actinomycetota > Acidimicrobiia > Acidimicrobiales > Acidimicrobiaceae > SCQM01. The sequence continues at coordinate 29,780 of JAJZIP010000006.1, forward strand.
AGGATCGACCCGCTCACGCAGAAAACTTGCCGGATTCTCACCGGTGTCAAACTCCAGCCGGAAAATCCACCCGATCTTGCTGAGATAACCAACGCTAATGGATTTTGTCCATTCTGCGACGAAGTGTTTGAAAGAGTCACGTTTGAGTTTGAACGGGAAATAGTCCCCTCTGGTCGAATAAGGAGGAACAAGGCCGCGATAGTGCCAAACATAATGGCTTATTCTGGCTACTCTTCGGTGGGAATATACGACACCTCAAGGCATTTCATCAAACTTTCCGAGTTCACTGCCGACCTGTTGGTCGATGCATTTTGGGTCATGGTTGACCACGCTAAGGCTGTCCGACGTGCACGGCCTGAGCTGACCTGGTCGTCTATAAGCGCGAACTATCTCCCGTCATCAGGATCTTCAGTGGTTCATCCTCACCTGCAGTCGTCTCACGATTTTCAACCGATGCTCGGTCAGAAAGAATTAGTAGGGGCGGCAAAGAGGTACTTCTTGGAGACATCTAGATCATACTTTGATGACCTTGTCGCTCAAGAAAAGAATAGTTCACGATACATCGGTAGGACTGGTTCTGTCACTTGGCTGACTCCTTTTGCCCCCCGAGGCTTCCAGGAGATCTGGGGTGTAGTCGGCACGGCTGGCGATCTCGTGGAGCTCGGGGAGGAGCATCTAGAAGACCTTGCTGATGGATTGGTTCGAGTCTTTAGGTACTACGATGCGCACAACTTTTCCGCTTTCAACTACTCCATGGCCGGTGGTGGCCCGGACTCTTCAAGCATTGGATTCAGGCTGGTGTTCCGAATCTTGGTCAGGTCGAATCCTGACAGGTATTATCGTAGCGATGTAACCTATTTCGAACGCCTGCTCGATGAGCCGCTGCTTGACATATCCCCAGAACAGGTGGCTAGCGACGCGCGTGAGTTCTTCAGCTGATTTTCTGGACCCTGGGTTCCCGATTTCTTTGTTTGGCCGTGTACCTTGAGTAGCCGAGGACGATCAACGCCAGCGCAGTGACGAGATACATGTAGGCGAGAGCAGAGCTGTCTGTGCCTGCAAAGACAGCGTGTATCCAGATCAGGGCCAGTGAGATCACGCTGAATCGATGGACGGTCAGCCAGCCGCGTCTCCCGAAACCAATCCTCAAGCGTGCCGAAAGGCCTGTCAAAAGTCCCGCATAGAGTCCTATGGTCCCAAGAGCTACTGCGAGCGGCCTGTACCCGGAACGGAACGGTACAAAGGCTCCAGCCACGCCTACATTCGCGTAGTTGTCGAGAATTATCGACATGATGTGTAGAGCCGAAAAGCTCAACGTGAAAACAGTCAGAAGGGTGTGAAATCGCATCCTGGTAATTGGATGGAACAGTTTGAGCCGATGCTTCCAAGGGTGCGAGAGCAGGAGTCCTGTCATTGCCAGCAGCCAAAACAAGAGATAGGCGGTTATACCGCTTGCTCTGGCTAGAAGCCACGGTGCCATCTTTGGCTCGTCAAGAGTGTGCGATTCAAAGATGGTGAGCAGATATCCAATTCCGATTGCATTTGCCGTTACTATCAGAACCGTGAAGAAGTCGCTCAGAAGTGAGCGCGGACTATCCGCATCGGTGTACTCGTCGACAAAGTCATCCCTCATAGCACGGGGCTTAGTCACGAGCTGCCCGCTTTCTGGTGTCTGTTCTTTGAGGGTAACTCATTAGTGGCTGTTCCAGATTATGTAGGGGTCAGCTAAGGAGTTCCTTAAAATTTCGCCGCGGTCGGTGATCCATGCTGCTGCGACTCCGCGAAATTCCGAGAACTCCTTGATACTTTCCTCGCCGACAAGGAAGAGTGATTTTGACCAGATTTCGGCCAAAGCAGGATCCTTGGCTATAACCGTTACGGCCGTCAATCCATTTCCACCCGGCTCTCCCGTTCTGGGATCGATTATGTGGTGTCTTAGAACTCCATGCTGCCACCAGCTGCGTACTGCGGTGGATGAGGTGCAAACAGCGATGTCGGACAGTCGCAGTACCATGAGCGGGTCACCTTCCGGCTGAAATGGATTCTGGACCCCTATGTTCCAGCCGGTCCCTGTCGGGCCACTCCCGGAACAGATGCAGTCTCCGCCAGCTTCAATCAAGAAATTTGGCGTCTCTGACTCGATGGCTTTTGCCGACCACCTAAGGGCAAGCCCTTTGCCTATGCCGCCTAGATCTATCGGGAACTCTCCAATGCGCACCTTGCCATCTGATTCGAACCCGGGCTGCCAGTCGTTCAATGCCTGGCGAGTTCGGCCACTGGGGATGGACCGTGAATCCGGCAGACCGGCAGTCCAGGAATTTACATATCCAAGTGACGTCAGGTCCCTGAGGATCCGTGGATCGAACAGCCCCTCAGTCAACTTGTAGGCATCGTATGCTTCGGAGATCGCCGAGAAGCACAGCTGAGCCACTGAGTGCCAGTCGGAGGGAGATTGATTTAGTTTTGACAGGTCAGTGCTTTGGAGAAATCTCGAGCAGGATGCTTCAGTCTCAGAGAAGACCTCCCTGACCCTCTCCAGAGCTTTCTGGAGATGACCCGCTGCTAAGGGAGGGGCGGGGCATACCGAAAGGATTACCGAAGTGGCCATGGCACTAAATGAGCCAGATATTTGGGGGACCCCGGCATTATCCGAGTGCACGAGACGCCCCAGTAGAGCCATGAGTGGGTGGCGGAGCGGTCACCACCCGTCTGGGAGCACTGGGCGGGCTCTGAGCCGGGGTCGAGGGAGCTTGTGTCCGTGCAGTACTAGGCGAATTGATGTTCGGTGCACCTGACCCGGCAAAAGCTGTCGCACCAACAAGCTCCTGTATTTGGGCTCTCAGCTCAGCGATCTGCGATTTGAGATCGCTGACCCTTTGTTGCTCCTGTTGCTGCAATGGACTGAAGGTGGTAGGTGTCTGATTTGTCGTTGTCGTAGCGCCAGCAGGGTTTGTAGCTGTTGTATTTGATATAGGGTAGCTGTGGTTTATCACTCTGGACACGTAGATCGTCGCTACAACGCCGACCCCCGTCGATAGCGGGTACAGCACGACCAGTGGGACGAGCTTTCTCAGTCTTGTCTGCTGCTCCTTAGAGAGATTCATCCCGGGGCTAGCTGTCAGTTGTCGTTCTTGCTGGGAACCAAGACCGCTGAAGAAGTTGTTCCAGCGTTGCCCGAGACGGAGGTGGTGCCGTGTTCGCCAGAGTCGTCAGACGAGCCGTCATCAGACTTCGCTGAGCTTGCGCCAGTGGTTGCGTTGGTCGGCGGAATAGAGCTTGTTGTCGTGGGATTTCCGGAAAGGAAGGCTGCGTTGTTGTTTGCGTTTGCAACCGCAGCTGGTGAAACCCTGCTCGCTAGGGTGGACTTGGCCGAATTCAGCTCCTGCTGCAACTTCGCCGCCTCGTTCGAGAGCTGATTGATCTCGGCAGAAGTTGGATTTGAAGTCGTTGTTGTGGAAGAGGTGGTAGTCGGCGCAACCTGGCTTGTCGGAAGCGACGGGGGTGCGGTCACGGTTACCGCGTGTATGGCCGTCGCTGATCCTGCACCAATGCCTATTGCTGCTGCCAACTTGATAAAGCTTGCTCTCGATATCAATTTCATCCTCCTCAATCGCTATGTACAGTATCCAAGGCCAGGGTAGCTATTGCATTATGCGCAAATGAGAATTTTCTTAGCGAGAGCTGCTAATTCACCATCGTCTCTGGTTTTTTGGATCTTATCTGAGTTCTAGGATTCTTGCAGGGCTGGCGAGCTGTTGTGAAGCTATCAGTTGACAGAAACGTGCAAGGACGTAGCCTCGCAGCCCAGCCGTTTCAGCGTGAGAAGCTAGGGGCTGTTGCAGCCTGCGGCTGCGTGAAATAATCAGTAGTTCAGTCGGCATCGCTTGGGACGGTGTGTGCTTTGTGGCCTTGAGAGCGAGAGGCTAATTGGTTATCTTGGTGTGCTTGATCTCATTGATTTCGGAGTGGTTGGCTATCTGGTCCACAATCTTCTCGATATAGTCGACTGAGTTCTGCGGATTTCCGTCAGCGCGTTTCATCAGGCGAACGAAGGCCGCCTTGTCATCGACAAATATTGTCGGCACTCCGAAGACTGAGTACTTTGCTACGGATGCTTCATGCTCCTCCCGATACTGCCTGAGGGGCCAACCCGAAGCGATTTCGGAAAAGATCGCGTTCGACTCCAAGCCTGCCTGGGAGATTGCCTCTTCGAGCACCTCTCTCTTACGCAGGTCCTTGCCCTGATCATGTCTCATGGAGAAGAGAAGCACGTGGAAATTCAAAAAAGAGTCAGGAAATTTGTCCCTGATGACGATACCGACCTGGCCAGCCAGCAATTCATCGGCTTTGGATGGATCTTCCCAGGAGGAAGGGTCGCCTTCCTCGGTGTGTACATCCGTCAGGGAAAATGGCGTGAACGTTACCTCCCAGTTTGCCCCGTTTTGAAGTCCGGTTACTATGTGCTCATTGATGATTCTGGCGAACGGGCAGCGGTAATCCCAGTTAACGTTGAACTTTAGAGTATCCATGCAAATTACAACCACAAGGACTAGGCGGTAATTCCTTGAATTTGAATCGATGATGAGAATTGAGCAGATTAGTCAAGCTGTAGTTCGCTGAGCGCGTTTTGGGCAGATTCAAGAACCTCACGGTCCCGGTCGTATGTTAGCGCGTTCGTTGCCAGGTGAAATGGTATCCAAGCCAGAGAGTCAACCTCTTCGTTTGGTGTGAATTCCCCCTCGGCTACTAGCATCAGCCAGTATCGAACCCGCTTCGACCGTCCAGAGCTGTCCCGGTAGATGGTGGAGCGGATCTCCTGCACCGGGCGACACTTGTAGCCGGTTTCCTCCAAGACCTCCCTTAAAGCACATTCAAGGGGATCTTCACCGTCATCCTGTTTGCCTTTAGGAAAGCTCCAGTCATCGTAGCGAGGTCTATGAACCAGGGAGTAGAAGTATTCTTCCTTCTCATGATCGCCTTTTCGAACAACAACGCCCCCGTTTGCGAGGATCTCTTGACTTGATATCATTTCGCCAGTCTAGTTGCGGAAAATACCGCGAAATAGCTTTGCGAAGACCCATCCGAAGAGGAGGCCGCCAATAACGTCGGAAGCATGGTGAATCTTGACATGAATTCTGCTTGGCGCGACTATCAGGGCGATCAGCAAATAGAGCGGTGCCAGCGAGTCATTTTCAGATAGGAAGATATAGGCGCATACGGCTGCACTGGAGTGCCCGCTGGGAAAGGACGACGTGAGTGGTTGGCGAAGCGGCAACGGTCTATCACCAGAGTATGAGGGACGCTCTCTTCTGAATATGCTTTTGACTCCCAAGTTCACCACGATTGACTCGGCAGCAAGTGCGATTGCGGCGCGCTTGGCTAGTTTTGCCTGGTCCTGTGATCTAAGGGCTTTTATGGCTGCCAGCAGGAACCAGAGAATCGAGTGGTCAGCCATGGCTGAGGCGGAGTAGAAGAGCCGGTTGAACCATATGTTCTTCCTGAGGGGCTCAAAGAGGCCGTCGACCGTCTCGTCGAATCGGGCAACTGCCTTTCGCATCGATTCCGGGTCTCTAAGAAAATCAGCCAATGCCTTTGCCGATAGCTGGTTCATGTCCCGATCCATTCACTCAACCTCTATGTACTGCTCGACTGTGGCTTATCGTGGGAAAAGACTACCAGGAATCGATTTGACCCATCGTTGGTTGAGCTTCAGGGAGCGCTTATATCTTCAGTCAAGGCTCCGTGTAGGGCAGAGGATCTTGAAGTTGCAGAAGCTGCAGAGTCTAGATGGCTTCGGTCTGAAGTCGTCCCTCTCGCAGGCCGTTCGGACCGCCTTCCAAATGGCGCCTGCTTTGTTCAGTAGGGCCGAGAGTGACTGTTTACTTGGTTTTGAGATAATCCGCGTCGCATCTCTAAGGTAGACAAGTTGGACGGTGTCGGGAATGACGTGCAGCACCTGTTCGCAAAGAAGCGCGTAGAAATAGACGCCGGCAAGCCTATCGTGCTCCTGCATCACTCCGGGCATCCTGCCGGTCTTGTAGTCGGTTACGGTAATAGTGCCATCTGGGTTGAGATCCAAGCGGTCAATGATCCCCCTGAGCGTCATGTCACCGACGCGTGCCTCGAGCTGTAGTTCGGTTCCAAGCGCCTTTACCTTCTGCGGATTTTCTGCGATAAAGTCCTGTTCAATAAGGAACATCGTGTCATTTGCCAACTCGTCGAAATCAATGGAGGTGCCCTCGCATTGTTCGAGGTAGTCAAGTTCGCCACCGATCTTTGCATCGTTCCAAACTCCATCGAAGATCGCTCTGGCCACTTCGATAGTACGGCTCTCTGGAGGAAAGTCGAAGTAGAGCCTGTCGAGGCATTTGTGCGCCAGGGTTCCCTTGAGTGTGTGCGAATTGATCGGTTGTGGTACGTGGTCAATCACAGAAAGGCGAAATGCATACGCGCATTCTTTGAATGACGAAACCTTCGAAGGGGTCAACGAACTCGGTACTTGCAAACTCATCTGTCCATCTGCATTCCGCTCTGGTTTCCGAACTAATTTCTATCGGTAACTTTATTAACATTCAGTAGTCTACTAAACATTCTTCAATTTTCGAAATCATAACTCAAGAGAAAAATATTGGTACAGTTAATAGTTGCCGGTGACCCTGGTTCCGTGGAAGACAACTGAGTTACTATTAGGGTTCATAGTGCACCTTGCGGACGCAGTTGACCGCACTTTGTGCCCGTGTCCCTGTGAATGTTTACCAGTTTTGCATAGCCGTGTAATTGGCAATGAGACCTTGCGCACTGAAACAAAGCGTGACAGTTGGGTGTAAGACTTTGGTAGCGTCTGTCCAATGAGCGCGTCTATATGTTCTGGTACCAACCTTGGCTGAATCAGTTTTCCGACGTGATCTCGTGCCACCATCTGGTTGCGTTTGGTTTCAGCTGGTCCCGAAGCTCCAGGAAGAGCTGTGCTGCTTTGTTGCCTATCCAGTCGATCGGCAGCAGTTCTTTTGGCAGGTCGGGGTCGAGGAGCGGAAGCCTGCGCCAATCATTCACAAGTCGTGTGAGTTGCACAAAAGCGTCTTCGTCGCTCTGGGGAAGGTTGCCGAGGTGGTTGATCTCGAAGTGCTCGTATGCTGCTTCAACAGTTGGGATGTCCCAAGCCTCTGCGGCAAGATCCGACTGCTCATCAATATCTGTGAGGCTGCCGATGAATATGTGAGCAACCTCTGTTAGCGAGAGTTCTTCGAGGACATTCTCTGCTTCGGCGAGGCGATCCGTCCAGGGGCAGACCCATACTCCCGCGTTCAACAGCGCAAAGCCCGCCCAGCCAAGCTTCACTCGCAGGCTGTATCTGGCATCCCGTCTTGCCTCGGGTATGGCGATCAGAATGATGATCCATTTCTGGTCCCATTCCCGTTCCCTTGTGTGAAAAGAGTAGATTCTTTGGCTACCTTCGCGAAGCAGGTTTCTAGCCCTTGGAGTGAGGTGCCAACGCGTTCTCCGACCCACCTTTTCGGGATCAAGAAGTCCTTTTGCTGAAGATCTGGCCAGAGTCTGCCGCACGGTCTTCTCGTCTACGTCGAGCGTACCAAGAGCGTTGATGAAGGCGTTCGTCCAGATCGGCGAATCTCTTTGAATTGCGAATTCACCGAGAACCGTCAAAAGATAGCTTCTGGCGCTCGGCACGCCCAGCCCCTGGTCCCTTTGGATCTCCACCTTTGGGTTCGGCTCGACGTGAGTTCGCGAAGATTTCTCAGGCATTTTGACCTCCTCCCCTCCCTAAGGGAAGAGAATTTTCGAGGCGGCAGCTTATGCCGCTGTCGCTACGACGCTTGATCTGATCGATGTAGCAAGTTCGGAAACGCTTGGTGTGCAGCGTTTCTGCGTGCCTTGAGAAGGCAAGTCCTAAGGTTATCTCTCCTAAGGTATTTCGGTCCGCATCTTGGCTGTCGCTGCAGCTGACCAAAGTAAAAGCTGTCTGGCGTCGCCAGCTCTTTGCAACTACGTTTCCGTACATAACAGGTGCATGAGAGGTGGAGAAGGGATCGAGAGCTGGCCCAAAATTCCTGGCGAGCCTCGGGCTGAAGGAGTGGCTTGCGGGTTTAGGCATATGGTCCAGTTTCGGACTTAGCCTCTGGCGGACGGTCATGATCTAAAGTGTACCTCCTGCGTGCGACCCACCTTTTGTAGACATCTCTAACGACCAGAACTGGTATTTCCTGACCCTTAACGAACAACTAGCGGGTCTAATACGTTGGATGGCCAATTATCTCCGATGCCGCATAACAATTCAGACATCTTATCATTAATAGAAAAAGCTCTACGATCTGTTGACAAATATCACAAACATTGTAGAATTATCTCTGTTAAGGATCCCAATGAGTGAGTAGGAGATCGCGTGAAATCCAAGCATGTCAATTTTGATACTGACCCTAAGTCCTATAAACACTGGCAGCTCGAATTTGACGACTCCATAGCCACGCTGAAGATGAAAGTCAGTCCGACCGATGGTCTCAGGGATGACTACGAGCTGAAGCTTAATTCATACGATCTTGGCGTAGATATCGAGCTTTATGATGCAGTTCAACGAATTCGCTTCGAGCACCCTGAAGTGAAGTCGGTAATCATCACCAGTGCAGATGAAAAGGTCTTTTGTGCGGGTGCCAACATTCAGATGCTGGCTGGCTCCACGCACCATCACAAAGTGAATTTTTGCAAGTTCACTAACGAGACGAGAAACAGCATCGAGGATGCTACCGAGTTCACTGGGACAACCTGGATTGCCGCGGTGAATGGAACCGCAGCAGGTGGTGGCTACGAGCTGGCCCTTGCCTGCGACGAGATCATTCTCGTTGATGACAAGTCCTCGACGGTTTCCTTTCCCGAAGTCCCGTTGTTGGCAGTTTTGCCTGGTACCGGCGGCTTGACGAGAGTAGTGGACAAGCGTCACGTGAGGAGGGACCTCGCCGACGTTTTTGCAGTCAGGGCCGAGGGAATAAAGGGTGCTCAGGCTGTCAAATGGGGTCTCGTCGATGAAGTGGTGCCAAAGAGCCGCTTCAATGAGCACGTCAAAGAACATGCGCTAAAGCGCGCAATGGCATCAACTAGGCCATCGAATGCGAGTGGAATCGCATTGACTCCATTGCAGAGGCAGGAGAGCGAGGACGGGCTGTCCTATCCGCATCTGGATGTTCGCTACGATCGCGAGCTGTCGAGCGCATTTTTTAGTATCAAAGGGCCAACCTCACGAACGGTCAAAGATCTCAGCGAGCTGAAGCAGCAAGGCTCCTCGTTTTGGCTTTTTGCACTGTGTCGGGAGCTCGACGATGCCGCACTGAGGCTTCGTTTCAACGAGCCCGAGATTTGCAGCTGGGTTTTCGAATCTAGCGGAGATCCAGATGCCGTGCTTGCGACTGACGATCTCTTGCGTGATAACGCGAGCGACTGGTTGGTGCAGGAGATCCGCCACTACCTCAAGAGAACCTTCAACAGGCTGGAGCTTTCCTCTCGCACGTTAGTGACATTAGTCAAGCCAGGAAGCTGTTTTGTGGGTACGTTGGCTGAGCTTGTGCTGTTGGCGGACCGGTCGCTGATGCTCGAAGGCACCTTCTCTGATGAAGATTCGTTACCCGCTCCCTATGTCGTTCTTTCTGAAATCAACGACGAATGGTACCAGATGGTCAATCGCATCAGCCGTCTGCAGAGCCGCTTCTGGGGAAGACCGGATGAGCTTCAAGATGTGCGAAGAGCCTTTGGTAAACAGCTTTCTGCAGTGGATGCTGACGAGCTGGGAATCGTCACCTTCATCTTTGACGAGATCGACTGGGAGGAAGAGGTGAGGATTCTTTTGGAAGAGCAGGCAAGCTTTTCTCCCGACGCGCTCACCGGTCTTGAGGCCAACTGTCGATTCGTCGGCCCAGAGACAATGGAATCGAAGATTTTTGCACGGCTATCGGCTTGGCAGAACTGGATATTCCAGAGGCCGAACGCGGTTGGAACGCAGGGCGCTTTGCAAAGTTATGGAACGGGATCTAGACCTAATTACAATCGAGAGAGGATATAGCAAGAAGATGACTCAAGTAGATTACGACTCGTTGATTCCGAACAACGTGAATCTGAAGGAAGACCGTCGTCTCCAGCGCGCACTGGAGTCATGGCAGCCCAAGTTCATTCAGTGGTGGAAGAATCTTGGACCAGTTGCCTTCCAGGACAATGATGTCTATCTTCGCACTGCTATTTCGGTTTCACAGGAAGGCTGGGCCAACTTTGGATACGTCAAGATGCCGGAGTACAGGTGGGGGATCTTCCTTGCAGATCCGCAGCCAGATAAGAAGATAGGTTTTGGAGACCACAAAGGCCAAGATGCTTGGCAGGAAGTGCCAGGAGAGTATAGAGCTGACCTGAGGCGCCTGATCGTTGTGCAAGGTGACACTGAGCCTGCATCAGTGGAGCAGCAAAGGCAACTCTGCAAGACCGCTCCGAGCCTGTATGACTTGAGGAATTTGTTCCAGGTGAACGTTGAAGAGGGCCGCCACCTTTGGGCAATGATCTATCTGCTTCACGGCTACTTTGGTCGAGATGGCCGCGAGGAGGCCGATGAGCTTTTGGAGCGTCACTCAGGTGCTCAAGACAATCCCAGGATTCTTGGTGCGTTCAATGAGCCAGTTGTGGATTGGCTTTCCTTTTACTTCTTTACCTACTTCACAGATCGTGACGGAAAATTTCAGCTGGCGTCGCTCAAGGAGAGTGCATTCGATCCGCTTGCGCGCACATGTGAGTTCATGCTCAAAGAAGAGGCACACCACATGTTCGTCGGGGCCACTGGGATCGGGCGTGTTGTGCAGCGTACTATCGAACTCATGAAGCAGCACGACACTGACGATATTGCCGAATACGGTGGAATCAATATCGGTACCATCCAAAGGTATTTGAACCTTCACTTTACCCTTTCGCTCGACCTTTTTGGGGCAGAGACTTCGACCAACGCAGCAAACTACTTTGCGGCAGGCCTTAAAGGGCGGTTCCACGAGGATCAGCGAAGCGATGACCACAGGCTGAAGGATTCAATGCGGTTGGTTCCCACGATCTCTGGAGGCGAGGTCGGCTGGAGAGAGGCTCCCGCACTTACGGCTTTGAACGAGACTCTTCGTGAAGACTACATGGCCGACTGCGCCAAGGGCGTTGAGAGGTGGAACCGGCTTTTGTCGGAGACGGGTCAGGAGTTGAAGCTCCCGCATGTCGGCTTCAACCGTCACGTGGGTGTGTTTACAGGTCAGCCTGTGACTCCGGATGGGCGTTTGGTTTCCCAGGAGGATTTCGAATACGGGATCGCAAACGAATGGCTCCCAAGCGATGCCGATCGCAAGCACGTGAGTTCGCTCATGAGTCCGGTTCTTGAGCCTGGCAAGATGGCCAACTGGATCGCGGCGCCGGCGACTGGGATACACTCGAAGCCGTTGGACTTTACCTATGTTCGCGCGTAAGATCTATCGTTAGGTTCGCGTGACGGGGGTCGATATGAAGGACGTTTATAACGCCAGTGCATGGCTGGTGGACCGTAACATAAGCCTTGGCAACGGCGCCAGAAATGCGATCGTGACCAATGACGAGGTTGTGAGTTACGCAGCTTTGGAGAAGAGCGTATACCGGGTCCAGAACGCGCTTCGAGAGCTTGATGTGAGAAGAGAGGAGCGGGTGGCGCTGGTCTTGAACGATGAGCCGGCGTTTTTCGCATGGTTTCTCGGCTGTATGAGGTCCGGGGTAGTCCCTATCCCACTATCGACCATGCTGACAGGCAACGATCTAGGGGAGATCATCAATGACTCTCTGGCGAGGGTGGTGGTGGTATCGGCTCAGTATGCTCACCACCTGTCGTCTATCCAGCGTGCTGCTTCACATCTCAAGTTCGGAGTGATCATTGGCAGCGAGTCCTCGGATGCTGAGCTCAAGGTCTTCAATTGGCACGAGTTCCAAGACGTCAGCGAGGCGCCCGTTGCCGATACCAACGTGGATTCTCCCGCGTTCTGGCTCTACAGCTCCGGAACCACGGGTTTTCCGAAGGGCACTATTCACCGGCACTTCAACTTGGAGGCGACGGCTGATACATACGCGAAGAGCGTGCTTGCGGTCAACCAGGACGATGTATTCTTCTCGGCTGCAAAGCTCTTCTTCGCATTTGGTCTCGGCAACTCGCTCACCTTTCCATTCTCGGTGGGAGGTTCGGTTGTTTTAGACTCCGCCTGGGCGACTCCGCGTGGCGTAGCTGAGACAGCCGCAAAGTTCAAACCGACTCTATTTTTTGGAAGCCCGGGACTTCTGGCATCGATCCTGGATGCTGGGGTCCCTTCGGACTCCTTTTCTTCGGTCCGATTGGCGGTGACGGCAGGCGAGGCGCTGCCGGGGGAGATAAACAAGCATTTTTCTGAGACCTTTGGTTTCCCAGTTCTAGATGGCATAGGTTCAACTGAGGCCTTGCACATCTTTTTGTCAAATCGTCCAAATGATATCCGATTTGGCACCTCGGGACGTCCGGTAGAAGGTTACAAACTGATGCTATTGGATGATGAGAATCGGGAGATCTCTGAGCCTGATTTGCCGGGGTATCTTCACGTCAGTGGTGAATCGACGGCAGTTGGGTATTGGTGTAGAACCGAAGCGACGAAGAACGCCTTCAGGGGTGAGTGGCTGAGGACCGGCGACGTGTACGTAAGGTCGGAGGATGGTTACTACCAGTTCTTGGGCCGGAACAACGACATGATAAAATTAGGAGGGATTTGGGTTTCTCCAGCCGAGGTCGAGGGTGTCCTCGTGGAGCACCCTGACGTTCTCGAGGCGGCGGTCGTAGGCGGCTACAACGACGACGGTCTTGAGACCTCGGTCGCGTTTATTGTTCCTAAATCCGGGAAGGTAGTCGACGAGGCCTCGATAGAGGCTCACTGCCGTTCAAGGATGGCCTCCTTCAAGCGTCCACGAACCATTGTTTTCGTGACCGAACTTCCGAAGACCGCCACCGGAAAGATCCAGAGGTATCAACTGCGTGATCAGATAGCCAAAAAAAGGTAGTTGATGCAGAAGAATTTTGAAAGTGCGGTAATAATCGGCGGCGGAACAATGGGTTCAGGCATTGCCCAGATATTTCTTGAGTCCGGCCTTGAGATCGTGCTCGTGGAGATGGATGAGCGTCGCGCCCAGTCGGCCTATGACCAGGTAAAGGCCGGCGTCACCTCCAGGCTGATCTATGAGAACAACCGTCAGCAAAGTCCGGAGGTGCAAAAGGCAGCGGGGGAGATTCTCTCACGTCTTACGACTAGGGTGGGAATTCCTTCCCCAAATGGCCCTTGGAGGCCTGACATCGTTGTCGAAACGGTGTATGAGGACGCGGATGTGAAGTCCAGAGTCTTGAAGGAAGTGGAAAGCACCTATCCGGACTGCTCATTATTGGCGACGAACACGAGTTCATTGTCGATCGACCTTCTTGCCTCGAGATTGGCTCGCCCGCAGAACTTCATTGGAATGCATTTTTTCAACCCGGTTCCGAGGTCATCCCTAATAGAGCTTGTTGCGGGGCGAGAGACCTCCGATGAATCGGTGGAATCTGCTCAGGCGCTGGTTGAAGTTCTTGGTAAGGAGTCGATACTCGTTCATGATTCTCCCGGGTTTGCAACGAGTCGACTTGGAATCATCCTAGGAATTGAAGCGATCCGTATGGTGGAAGAGGGTGTTGCCTCTGCCGAGGATATCGACCGCGGAATGGTTCTTGGGTACAAGCACCCTATCGGTCCGCTGAAGCTTACCGATCTGGTAGGGCTTGATATTCGCCTCGCCATCTCCGAGTATCTTGAAAGCAAGCTGGGGCCCAGATTCGCTCCGCCCGAGCTTCTCAAGGAAATGGTTGCCAGAGGCGACCTTGGTAAGAAGTCCGGTAAGGGTTTCTATGAATGGAAGTAGTGGCACCTGATCCTCCAATCGAAATTTCCGCGGAAAGGCTCCGCGTGTTCGTCCCATTGGATTTTTTCTTCTATCAAGATAGGTTTTGCTAGTGGATACTAAGGTCCAGTTTTTGTCCATCGACGAGCTGCAGTTAGAGTACTATCTCTACCCCGCCTCTCCCGATCGAAAAGACTCTCCGACGTTAGTCTTTTTGCACGAAGGTCTAGGCTGCTCCGCCCTTTGGCGAGGCGTTCCTGAGATGATCAGGGACCAGCTTGGCAAGCCCTCAGTGCTCGTCTTCTCGCGTGCAGGATATGGCAAGTCTACGCCGCTCGAAGGTGATCGGCCGGTTACGTATATGCATCAGGAGGCACTGGAGCTGCTTCCCAGGGTCCTCAAAGCCCTCGAGATTGAGAAGCCGATTCTAGTCGGGCACAGTGACGGTGGTTCTATTGCCCTGATCCATGCGGGTGCCGGGTTCCCTGTTGCAGCGCTGGTGCTGATAGCTCCCCACGTAATCGTGGAGGATCAATCGATCAATGGAATCGCCGCCGCAAGAGATATCTTTCTGACCACGAATCTCTCGGAGAAAATGAGCAAATATCACTTGGACGCGGAGTCCACATTCTGGGGGTGGAACAGGGTCTGGCTTTCACCGGAGTTCAAACAGTGGAACATAGAGGAGTACCTGCCCTCGATCGACGTTCCCATCCTGGCAATTCAAGGTGACATGGACGAGTATGGCACTTTAGCTCAGCTTGACCTCATCGATCGGGGTGTTGCTGGAGAAATCAAGAGAAAGATAGTGCCTGGTGCTAAACACTCTCCCCATCTCCAGTTCACGGAAGAAGTGGTCGAGGCGGTGGTAGAGTTTTTGAACCCATTACTTGGTGCATAAATCTTTGAGGAGCAAATAGGTGTCAACCGTCAAGACGCAAATTCGCGACAATGCCATCCTTGTGGGCTTAGATAAGCCTGAGAAGCGCAATGCGATGGACGAGCAGATGACAGATGAACTGCACGAAGTTCTTGACATGGCGATTCGCGGTGAGCCGAAGATCCTCGTGCTTTATTCGATGGTCGACAATGTGTTCGTGTCTGGTGCAGACATCAGCGAACTTCTCAATCGTGATGCTGACAGCGCCATGCGGTCGATAAATGCAGGATTGTTCGAGAAGCTGGAGCGGTACCGCTGGCCGACAATTGCGGTCATTGATGGCTACGCGCTTGGTGGTGGTTGCGAGCTGGCCATGGCATGTGACCTGAGGATAGCGTCGACAAGGGCCCGCTTTGGTCAGCCGGAGCTTGATCTCGGAATTCTGGCTGGTGCCGGAGGAAACTGGCGGCTTCCGCAGCTTGTCGGGATTTCCATGGCAAGGCGACTTCTTTATACCGGAGAGATTATCGATGCAGATAAGGCTCTATCCATCGGACTAATTGATGCCGTGCATCAAGCCGGCGAGCTGATGGATGAGGCTATGAAGCTTGTTGAGACTATTAGCAAGAGATCATGGCGGGCACTTGAGCTGACCAAGCTCTCGCTTGGCATGAACAGGCAGCCGACCACAACCCTGGACATAGTCGCGCAAGCGCTTCTCTTTGAAAGCAGTGACAAGAAGGCCCGGATGCAGGCCTTCTTGGATCGAAAGAAAAAGAAGAGCGGGTAGATCACCCTTTGGCGCATTTTAGAGTGCCATGTCCGTAGACGGTAAAGGCTGCTGTCGCGTTGTCATTTCTGAAACGCGGGGTCCATAACTCGGTGCCAAGAAAAGGTCTGGTTAGAATCAGTAGGCATCGAAACGATAGACGAAGTACTCATGGCAAATGCAGAGTTCTACTCCTGCTTCGAGGTCCAAAGCCTCGATCGCATGAGTGAGGTGTGGGAGCACTCGGACGACGTCAGGTGTACTCATCCTGGCTGGCCGACCCTGAAAGGCTGGGGAGCTGTTTCAGGTTCATTTTTCAACCTCTTTCAGCAGGAGTCCGGTCTACAGTTTCTTCTTACGGACACCGCCGTACGCATAGAAGGCAATGTCGCCCTGGTATTTTGCACAGAGAACATTATTGGCCAGGGGCTTGGTCCATCGGTGTCGAGCCTGAACGTCTTCAGGCGCGATCCAAGCAACAATGTTTGGAGATTGATCGCGCATCAAGCTTCTCTGGTCAGCGCATCCTTTGGATGACCTTCACCAAATTGATCAATCTACGCGACAAACCCCTCCCGTAAGGAAGGGGAAGAATAGCGCTGACGGCGAAGCCGTTACACGGTTTCGAGAGAAAGTGAAGGTAACACCCAGGGATTAAACCAAACCAATGAGCATCCGCCAGAGGTTGTACCCAGGACCAGAGCACGAAGGGATCGTCTTGCGCCACTGCGGTGATGCCCGCTTTGTCTACAACTTGGGTCTCGAACAGAGGAATCTCTGGCGCAAGGACAGGACGGCCAAGATCAATTACCTCACCCAAGCTAGGGAGTTGGCTGAACTTAGGGGCGCCTTCTCCTGGCTAAAAGAGGGATCATCTTCAGTTCAACAACAGGCGTTGCGTGATTTGGACAAAACCTTTAAGAACTGGTGGAATAACGCAGCGTGAACCAAGGGCTCCATTGCCAAACTCTCTGCCAGAGTGGCGGACTCTCGCCGGGACTGGATGGAGAAGGCCACGACCAATCCGGTACGAGACTGCGACGTGGTTGCCATAGAGGACTTGCGAGTCAAGAACATGACTAAAGCCGCCAAAGGGACTATAGAAGATCCTGGCAAGAACGTAGCTCATAAAAGAGGGCTCAGAAGAGAGATCCTGAACCAGTCCTGGTCCCTATTTAGAAAGAGACTCGAGGACAAGGCAAACTCGTCCGGAGTCGTAACAATTCCGGTAAACCCCAAGCACACATCACAGACCTGTTCCAACTGTAGACACCGTGCACCTGAGAACCGCAAGAGCCAAGCGGCATTCAGCTGTATCGCTTGAGGGCACACCGAACATGCGGACGTAAATGCCGCTAAGAACATACTTGCCGCAGGACTTGCGGTCACAGGACGTAGAGCGACACCGCACGCATAGCCTATCCGGGCTAAGCACAGCGGCCCAGTGAAGCGTCAACTCCCGGAAGAAGAAGTGGCATGAGCCACTATCTACACTAGGGAATCCCCTTCCGTTGCTGAGGGGAGGATGTCAAATCGGCGCTAACATTTGTGGGACGTGCGCGCTCAAGGAAAAGCCTGCTCGGCTGATCTAGGGCCCTCAGGGCTTCGACACTGCGGACAAATTTCGAAACCATAAGGGATCTGGAACGAGGATTCGAATTAGCCTTGCTGGGCTTGTGCCACTAGAGGCTTTATCCCCAAGCGTTTTCTGAACCGAGACCTTCATGGATCACCGTACAGCGGTGCGGACCCACGGAGTTCGGCTTGAGAACAGACACTTGCAGATAATTCCTCTCATAGTGGGACGTATCTAGTGCGTAACGCGTTAGAAAAAGCATCGGCAGATCGGTGTATTTTCATTTTTCGGAGTTGGATGCATTTCGCGGCATTGCCACGACTGCCTTCGCCCTCACAAACTGAGCCGAATCACGCGT
>JAJZIP010000102.1 GCA_021810525.1 Actinomycetes bacterium
CAGCATTTACAGGCTTACCTCGACGAATTTGTGTTCCGCTTCAACCGGCGCTTCTATCCAATGACAGCATTCAACTCTATCTTGGGGATCGCGGCACATGCAGCGGCACCTACCTATGAGACCCTTTACAGCGGCGAGTGGACTCACCCGATAGCATGATTGGCAACAAACCGGATAGGCAAGGTTGATCCCTCCTACTGCGTCTCGGTGGCAGACAAACCCGCACTCGGGGTTCCTGCACCGGTAGTCGCGCCCACTCGGGCCGTTGCGTGTTAGGCACTTGGGCCAGGTCTTGGTCGAACCTGCCTCACTGAGGTACTCGATCTCGAGTCCGGTCTTTTCCTGCAGGTAGGTCTCCTGTGTTCCCCTGGACCACTGGGAGAGCTGTTGGCGGTGACGGCGATTGGCGCGGTGGTGGACCTTGGTCTTGTACGCGATTTCACGCACATCGCCAACCACCAGCCTGCCGGTGTCTTGAGCAAGGACGTGATCGGCGGCCTTGCGCGCCATCTGGTGGTCGAAGTCCCAGAGTTGGCGTCTGGCTTTTGATTTCACTTTCTTCTTGGCCAACACCAGCCGGCGGTGGCGTTTTGATCCTGGCTTACATCTTGAAATCTTGTGCTGGATTTGGCCTACAGATTTGTTTCTTTGACGCTTGATCGCGCGTGCTTCCCTGCCGTTGATGATCGTGACGCAGATGGTCTGTTCGTCCATCCAGGTTGCCAGCGTCATCGGGTTGATGATCCCCTCGTCTATGGCTGTGACGTTCGCGCCCATTGACGCCTTACGTTCGCTCTCGTAGGGATGCGAATGGACTACTTTCTCTCATCCCCGTCCCAGCAAAGCTGCATCTCCCCCCACAGATCGGGCACCACGACTTCGCCACTCAGGGAGTCGATCAGCTTTGGCAGGTTGAGATCCAAGCCCGGCCTGCCGCGCCCGAGCGAGAGATGGAGTTTGCCTTGCATGTTGATTCTCCAGCCGTAGCCCTTGGTAAACGACAGTGGCCGGTAGCTCTTCTTGCGCCACGGAGAGCGCACCTTCATTCCGTTCTTGCGGTTGGTGCGGGAAGTCCTAATCGCCTCGTACAAGTCGTGGGCGATGATCTCAGTGGTGTGGGCATGAAGGGGCCGGTTTTCCAATGGGAGAGCGGTCAGGAAGTGCTGGATGTCGTATTTGGATAGGTTGTTGTGGTCAGCCTTCCATTCTGCATGCACCCAGTCGACAGCCTGGTTCCAGAGCAGGGCTGCCACGGGCATGCCTCATGCGCCCGCCGGTAGTTGGCCCCAGAGAGCGCCACTGGTACAATGGCTGTACGTATCTGGACGACCAGTTTTCCGCCTGATTGGGATTCCATGCCCCATATATATGAGCGAGATTTCGAAATATTGGGAAAAACTACTTAACGCTTGCGAGTAGGCCAGTGCCAATGGCTGACAAACAAATGCTGAGATTTCCTTGTCCGATCTCCCCGCTTGTCGCCCGGAATTCACAGAAACCTGCCGAATAACGTCAGACCCTTGGCCTTGACCCCGCCCTTCGCCATCCGGGATTGCGGCCTTACAACGTTCATATCTTCTTTTGGCATAGGGCGAATACTCTCGCCGGGCTGTACTCGCTGTAACTGTCCTTAGTCGGACCCCAGGGTGCGATTTTCTCCTGGTCCTCGATTAGTGCGTTGATATAGCCAAGATCGTCGATAAAGCTAAAGTCATGTTCTTCCTCAAGACAAGCCACGCACCGCGTCGGACATGCCTGATGATCCCTGTCGCACCGGTCTCCGTAAATTGTTTCCATTGATTTTCTCCCTATGATTGAGTGCCTCGCACCATATATATGCACGAAAACCGAACATCGCAACATTCCGACATTGCAATAGCGTCACAGTCGAATAATCCCATTCACGCTCGGCTATGACTCGTTGCTAGATATCGTCGTCCTCCTGTGATAATTCATCCAAGGTTGTCACCTACGGATCCATGTTTCCCAGTGACCAACAGGCCATATTCCTGAAGATAAAACAAGAGCTCGCCAGTTTTGACGGCGGATCAGTCATCGATGATGTCCGAAAAATCTGTGTCAACTAACAGGAGATAGCCTTGCAGGAGCTGACTGCAGCAAGGACTTACGTTTTAAAGATTTACGACGCAGCAATCATAATGCTCTGACGGAAGAAATCTTTTCCAGACTTCACGCAGACCATCCGATCATGGGGGCAGCGCAATATCGTGCAATGTCTAGCTTTTGCTTTGATGGAGTTCTCAACGGCACTGACCTGACCCCCATCAATTCCCAACTGTCAATTATCACCGAATTCGTTGACACTGCTGAAGGCATGCAAGAAGTTCTCATCTGAATTAGGGAGCAGGTTGATTCCGACAAGATCGTGACATGGAAATTGCGGGTCGTCTGATCCGTACGACCTAAGACCTGTGAACCTTTTCGACCTGAAGTCTCGATCCCTCCAGCCATCGGCATATTTTTTCACACTTCGAATGATTGACCTCAGCAAAAGATTCTGTTAGCTTGGACATCGAATTCAATTGGCGATGGAGTTCGCCAAAACTGCCAATGCGGCTAATGACTCCTGGGAGCGGTGACTTTAAATAGTTGACCCACCCAAGGAGGGAAATTGGTCGTAAGGTCAGTTCTAATTCAAATCATGCAGGTGCTGACCGTCGTGCTCGCCGCACCGCTTCTTAACGGATTCATCGTTAAGTTCGAGGAGCGTATTCAAAGAGGACAAGGTCCCTCGATCCTGCAGCCCTATCGCGATATCTTCAAGCTTTTTGGTAAAGAACTTGTCGTGCCTGAAACCGCTTCTTGGGTGTTCTGGACAGCACCTGTAATTGCATTCACCTCGATGCTTATAGTTCCCATTCTCATACCCGTGTTGACCAACTATCCACTGCCTCTATCTGACATGGGAGACATCCTGGGCGGAGGACTTGTTCTGACACTTGGAAGTTTCGCAATCCTTTTAGCGGGTCTTGACACTGGACAGCCATTTGGCGGCCTGGGTTCGTCAAGGGCGGTCATGCTGACGATATTGGCTGAGCCAACGTTAATTCTGATCTTTGTCGGCGTTGCATTTCTGGATCATTCCATGCTCCCATTTGTAGCGAACCATGTGCTGGTCAGAAATTTGGCCACCTACTGGAGTCCGGCTCATCTCTTCTTGGTATTCGGATTCTTCATCCTCTTGACTGTCGAAACGGACCGTCTCCCGATCCATTCTTCAATTCATTACGAAGTGTACATGATTGATGAAGCCAGAATTCTTGAATATTCGGGGCCGTTGTTGGCAGTTCTCAAGTGGTCATCGTGGATGAAGCAATTCATCCTCTATACCATCTTCCTCAACGTATTTCTATTTCCATGGGGCTTGTCCACAAGTGGATCATTACCGTCATTGTTCCTAGCCGTAGGTTTCATAATCTTAAAATATGGAGCGGTTGCCGTTGCCATGTCAGTTGTCGACACCATCCAATCAAGACTCCGCTTCTACCGATACCAGGAACCTCTGGCGTTGTCGTTCCTGTTCGCGGTAGTTGCCCTGATAGCAAACCAGATCTAGAGGGCGAAACATGCTCACAACCCACTTGAATTCTCTCGCCACATTTCTGTTCAGTTTTCTTATGACCCTGGCTCTGGTGTTGTCATTTGTGATGCTGGGATCGCATTGGTTGAGGAATCACATACTTTCTTTTGCGGCGGAATCTTGGGTAATAGCCGCTCTGTCAGCTTCGGTCGCTTACTTTGGCCACTACAAGGAACTCTACGTCATTGCCGGGCTGACTGCCCTATTCAGAGGCGCATTACTACCGTACTTGCTTCTGCGCTTGGTGAACAGGCTCAAAATAGACCGGGAGTTTACTCCCCTATTCAGGCCCGCCTCCGGCATGGTGGTCGGCGCTCTACTGATACTTATGGCATTCGCCTTGAGCAGTTCGATTGGCGCCAAGTTTGGAATAACCAACAACATTACTCTCATGGCGCTTACGGCCATGTTTGGATTAAACCTGATTGGATTCCTTTTAATGGTCGTGCGCTCGGAGGCAATAAGCCACATCCTCGGGCTTCTGGTAATCGAAAATGGAATCTTCCTTGGATCTCAAATCCTGGTTCCTGGACTGCCAATTCTGTTGGAACTGGTGATCCTCTTTGATCTTCTGATCATCGTTATGACGTTTGGGATATTGGTCCGGTATTTAAAGGTGCACGCAGGCACTACATCGTCCAGAGATCTGCAGAAATTGGTAGGTTGACATGCTCATTGTCATGGACATTCTGTGGGCGATACCAATTCTGGCGATACTCATGAGCCTCCTAGGAGGTAACCGGGTTCGAAACGAATATGTGAACCTTTCCTCGTCTGCTGCGGTTTTCGTGACCGCGTTGGTCTTATTGGTCTTTTCCCCGACCAAGCCTCAATCGCATGTTTCGGGTTACATCCTCATCTCCCCATTTGGGAACTGGGTGACACTTTGCACAGGTGCGGTTTACCTGCTTGCCTCAATCTATTCAACTGGTTACATGAGAATCCTCAACATCACCGGCAGCCAGGCTGCGAAATTCTACGGACTGCTGGAGGGTTTTGCGCTAACTATGCTGATAGTCCCATTCATGAACAATCCTGGACTTTACTGGATTGCCATAGATTTCACCACGATAGTGAGTGCCTTTCTGGTTGGATTCGAACGAGAGGCCGAAAGCATCGAGGCTTCATGGAAATACCTGATCGTTGTGTCCTCAGGACTGTCACTCTCACTATTAGGAATAGTCCTTTTTTATTGGGCCGGCACCTTTCATCTTGGTGCGGTGTATTCGATGACATGGGCTACCCTTCACTCGGTGGCTGGCAAAATTCCAACGTCTTTATTGCTCACCTCATTTTTGCTGGTACTCGTGGGCTTTGGGACCAAGGCTGGCCTCGCGCCAATGCACACCTGGCTCCCAGATGCACACAGCGAGGGGCCCGCTCCGGTATCCGCAATGCTGTCTGGAGCGCTTCTCAACACCGCAATCCTCGGAATAGTCAGGTTCATGGATGTTCTGGATGGTACAGAAGCCTCCGTCCCGGCACATTTAGCAGTGATAGTACTCGGGGTATTTTCACTGTCGATTGCCGCCATGTTCATAGTTCGCCAACAGGGCATAAAGCGCCTCATGGCATACTCCAGCATCGAACACATGGGGATCATTGCCATCGGGTTTGGATTTGGAGGTGTTCTCGGAATAGCAGGAGCAATGTATCAGATGCTAAATCATTCTTTGAACAAGTCTCTGCTGTTCTTTGGTGCAGGGAATGCAATGCGCAGCTACGGGTCCAAGGAAATCGACAGGATTCGTCGAGTACTTTCCTTTTACCCTGTCACCGGCACTCTATGGCTGCTGGGCGCCATCGCAATAACCGGGGCACCGCCTTTCGGCCTATTTCAGAGTGAACTCGCAATCCTGCGGGCCGGAATTGGAGGAAGTAACTCATGGGCAGTTTGGGTGATTGGGCTGCTTTTGATCGTAATCTTCATCGGTTTCATGAACCACTTCCGGTCAATGTTCTTCGGCTTGGAACCTACCCCAGACGGATCGCCAACAATGCAGTTCAATGGCTGGCTGGAGGTACCAATGTGGCTGAGCCTGGCGGCAATACTTGTTCTCGGGCTCTGGTGGCCGTCAGGAATGCTGCATTTCTTCACTGAAGCGGGCAAGGGACTCTGATGGGCACACTGGTTAAAGCTCAGGTCGCAGCATCACAACTTCTGAATGAAGCCAGGAGCCTATTAGAGGAGGGGTGCCGTTTCCAAA
Organism: Actinomycetes bacterium; assembly: GCA_021810525.1. Lineage (GTDB taxonomy): Bacteria > Actinomycetota > Acidimicrobiia > Acidimicrobiales > Acidimicrobiaceae > SCQM01. Next base: position 5,809 of record JAJZIP010000102.1, read on the forward strand.
TGGCATACCTGCGCTATATGGGACCAGTTCCCGAGATTGTCTATTTGGTGGACCGGGGACCGAACCTCGAGTTCCTGGAGTTGACTGTTCGAGCCGAAACGGAATTACCTTCCCTGTCTGACCTCGTGCCTCTGCTGAGCTGGTACGAGCGGGAGATAATGGACCTGTCTGACATAATATTCACGGGAAATCCCGAACCTTTTCCTTTAGTCTTGCTGGAAGGAATGGCACTCACAAGCCTACCATTTGATCCAACGAGTAAAGAGATCTTGCAACTCTTTGGAGACACGACTCCCCCGCAATTGCCGGAGGTCTTGGCAACACAAGTACAGGATCTTTTCTGGGGTCCAGTTCGCGGTGACGTTCTAGAAACCGGAGAGTTCCATTTCGCATATATCGGCGAAGAAATCCTGCACTACACGCCTCGACTCTTTTACAAACATCGAGGGATCGAGCAAGATCTTCAGCAGCAGGATCCAGAATCAGGAGTGATCTTGGCCGAGAGAGTGTCAGGGGTGGGAACAATCTGCCATGGATTGGCATACTGCCTTGCTGTTGAAGATGCGCTTCGGCTGGATGTCCCCAGGCGGGCTCAGCTTTTGCGAGTCATTCTCGCAGAAATGGAGCGGATCTATAACAACCTGCACTTTTTCTCGATGCTATCCAAGACCACCACTTTGAAGGTAGGTGAGGCTTTTGGAGCACTGCTGGAGGAAAGGGCAAAGCAGATCAATGCACAACTCACAGGACACCGTTTTCTCAGAAACGCGCTGGCAGTGGGTGGACTCAGGCGAGATCTGAACGTAGATATTCTTCCGACGATGCTTTCGAATTTACAGAGAGATGCCATCGACTACTTGGATTCATTGTCCGTAACTCAGAGCTACCTTGACCGATTGATTGGGACTGGCACGCTGTCAGCTGATGTCGCCTTCGATTTCGGAGCTACCGGTCCAGTGGCACATGGATCTGGAATTAAGAGGGACCTACGGGTTCACCATCCGTATTCTATGTACGAGAGGCTTTCCTTGGAAATTCCGGTCCGAACCGGTGGTGATGCTCTTGCGAGATCACAGGTTCGAGGCGAGGCGCTGATAAGCGCATTCGATCTGATACGGCAAGCCACTGAACTCCTTGAGCCAGAAGAGATCGCCGCAGCCAGCCCGACTTCCCAGCCCGAACTGGCCGATGGACTTGGTTGGACGGAAGGCCCAAGAGGATCGTGCTTCTATGCGGTGCGAATTCGAAATGGGCTTCTCGAAAGGGTGAAGATCAAATCGGCCTCATTCTCGAACTGGAAGGTGTTTCCGCTGACGGTTCACTCCTCCAACATGATGGACTACGCGATAAATGAAGCAAGTTTTGGACTCACAATTGCTGGAGCGGATAGGTAGGCAACCGTGAAGAACTGGACATTGAAGGGCCTTGCCGCCGGAAAGGTCACGACCAAATGGCCGGCATCGGGAGAGAACGATGGCCAGGATAAGGTGCTTGGCTTCCCAACTTTCCATCCGCAAGACTGCCGCCCCGCATGTCGCGAATGCATTCTGAAATGTCCCACCCGAGCTTTCTCAACTAAGACTGGCGTAAACGATGAAGAATCTGTCGCGTTGGATTACGGAAGATGCATCAACTGCCAAATATGTGTTGCATCTTGCCCAACCACAGCATTGCAGAGTTCTTCAAATTTGACTTTCGCCTCAAAATCAAGGCAGGACCTTGTTGTCGACGAAGGTGTAAATAGCCGCGAAAACGATGAGCTACGAAGCCGGGTCAGCTCAATCTTCAAAGGGAGCCTGCACGTCAGACATGTCGATGCTGGATCATGCAACGGCTGTGAATCGGAACTCCAAGCCCTATGCAATCCGTTCTACAACCTCCATCGGCTTGGAATCTTCTTCACACCGTCCCCTCGCTTCGCAGATGTCCTGCTCGTCACCGGACCAGTAGTTCCTCAGATGAAGGGCCCGCTGCTGCGGACCTACGAGGCCATGCCCCGTCCTCGTTTTGTCATTGCCGGAGGCACGTGTCCAATATCCGGCGCGCCTTTCGATATGGGGTACTCCGGCGGGTCCGGCCTGGAAATACACCTGCCGGTGGACATTTCCATTCCAGGCTGTCCCCCTACACCGGCGGCATTCATTCACGGACTTCTGCTGCTGACCGATCGGATCAACCAACGACTGCATGGAGGCGGATATGAGCAATGACCTTATCCTCGCTGGCTGCATTTCGTTAGTTGTCACATGCGTTGCGGCCTTGGCGAAACGGGCCTTCTACCTGACTGAATTTGCTTTTGGACTTGGAATTGTGCTGCTTTTGTCAGGTGCTGCCTCATCTCTTCCGCACGGCACCCATCCCGTTGCACTCTTCTATAGCGGAGGTCTTACTGTCAGTTTCGCATTGGATCCTTCTGCCGGTTGGCTCGTCATCTGGGGATTGGTGCCTGCTCTCTTGGCTGGGCTCACCGTGCCGCATGATCGAATTTCACAGGGATGGTTCGCAGGAGCCGGTTTGGTGATCCTTGGAGCGGTTGGAGTGGCAGGACTTCAGGACGGGATCTCGTTCCTGATCGCTTGGGAGGTGATGAGCCTGAGCGGCGCATACCTCTTGCTCAACGACCGGCGGACCCAAACCGCGGAGGCAGGTCAATCGAGCCTGTTCATGCTTTCTCTGCTCGAGGTTGGAAGCGTATTCCTTCTCCTCGGTGTCTTGGTACTCGGCGTTCGGGATCCCAACTTTGCGTTCTGGCAAGCTTCCTGGTTGCACCTGTCCTCCCTGGCTGGTGCTGGGTTGGGAGTTCTATTCCTAATCGGATTCGGAGCAAAGTTGGGATTATTGCCTTTCTACGAGTGGTTTCCCCCCGCCTATTCAAGTGGAAGTGGCGCATCAGGATCCATACTGTCGGGAATTGTGTTGAACGTCACTTGGTTTTCGCTGGGCCGTGCGCTGCTCAGCTGGATGCCTGCCTCATCAACGCCGATCGGGTTCGGAGTTTTGGTACTGTCAGCGGGGGTCATTTCTGCGATACTAAGTATTCTCTACGGATTTCAGCAAAATGACTGGCGAAAGCTACTGTCGTTCTCAACCGCCGAGAACGCCGGACTCGCCACCGCAGCTCTTGGCGCGGCAATAATGTTTAGATCCGCCGGCCTCTCCGAGCTGTCCGATCTTGCCTGGGTCGTTGGCCTAATACATTTGGGAGGACACTCCCTCGCCAAAGGCTCGTTGATGCTCACTGCCGAGCATCTTCACAGCACCAGCGGCACCTATGAGATTTCCCAGCATGGCGCTCTTTCTAGAGCACCATGGACTCTCGGAGTCGGAGCAGTCTTGGGCGGCATGAGCCTTTCGGCAATGCCGCCTATGGCCGGGTTCGTCAGCGAATGGTTTCTGTTTCAAACGATATTTCAGGGTTTCCGATTGTCGAATTCAATTGGCAGGGTCTCTATGGCCTTGGGCGGCGCCGGAATTGCATTGATCGCCGCAATCTCACTTGCAACGATGGTGAAGGTTCTGGGTGTCGGAATGCTGGGAAAGCACAGGTCCGTTTCGGGCAATCTTGATGCGGCTCCGGGCAATCAGAGGCTGCGTCCATATGCAACTCTGGGAATTGGGCTGATGGCCCTCATTTACTCCGCTGGAATGACGTGGTGGATCAAATCACTTTCTTCAGCATCGTGGACACGTTCTCCAAACGCAGCAAAGCACATGGTTGATGGCTTATTGCTCATCCCACTCTCACCGAAATTTGCGTTCATTTCACCATTTCTTCTTTTGATAGTTGGTGCTCTGCTGGCTCTTGTTCCACTTGCGCTTATACGTCTTCGGCCACATGGGATTCGAAGTTACCGAAGGGTTCCAGTATGGGCCCAGGGCTTGGAGACTGTTCCGGTTGAAAGCGGCACCACCCCGCTGGTGTTCTCCAACGCGATGAGGCGGTTCTACAGCTTCGCGTACCGATCAAAAACCGTTGTCGGCTCCGACGCTAATGAGAAAGGATACTTCATAAGACAGCTCAGCTTTGAGTACTCGGAGGCACCAATATTTGGCCCACTACTTTTCATGCCGATCATTCGTCTGGTTCGATGGGCGTCCGAAAAGACTTCAAAGATGCAAATGGGGTCAATGAACCTCTACCTCCTATACATAGGCCTGGTTCTACTTCTCGTACTGGTTATTGGCATTTTCTCATAAACCGTACAAGCGGAAACCTGAGCATGGCCCATACATAATGATCCATCGTGACCGGGACATTTGCTTTGTTTTTCTTGCCCAAAAGTGACGCCGCGTCACTTTTGACTGCTCTACTGGCGTTGATCCGCGTAGTTTTTACCAGACTCCCTATTTAGGCTTGCTCCACGCCACTCATCGCTCTTCAGGTATAAATTCCAGCGAGAGGACTATCTCTCAACCTGGTCTGTAGAACCAAGATATTGATATACAGATACACGACTGATCCCGAAATCTCTCGACAGTACGGCTTTGCTGTCTCCAGCATCCGCCCGCCTTTGAAGTTCTGCAATCTGCTCGGGAGTCAGCGACCTTTTACGCCCACGGTAGGCTCCGCGCTTTTTCGCCAGAGCGATCCCTTCCCTCTGACGCTCTCTGATCAACGCCCTCTCGAACTCAGCGAAGGCACCCATTACCGAAAGAAGCAGCCGCGACATTGGCGAGTCTTCTCCAGTGAAGGTCAACGACTCCTTCAAGAACTCGACACGGACACCGCGTTGATTGAGTTGTTGCACCAACTTTCTCAGATCGTCGAGATTTCTCGCAAGACGATCCATCGAATGGACTACCACTGTGTCACCTTCGCGCACAAATGCAAGCAGTTCTGCAAGTTGTGGACGACAGGTGTCTTTGCCCGAAGCTTTGTCGGTGAAGATCCGGTCCAAGCTCACCTGATCCAGTTGTCGCTCGGGATTCTGGTCCAAAGTACTTACTAACCCGAGCTTAAGTTACTGGACATTCTGGTGATAATGGATTAGAACTGTTTGCGTGAATGGCAAGCGGGCAAAGAAGCTGAAAGCTGACGAACAG
>JAJZIP010000103.1 GCA_021810525.1 Actinomycetes bacterium
AGCGCTCCACAAACGAGAAGCTTGCAGAGTGGCTAGAGGAAAACCCGCGTGAGGCTAGCCAAATTGTCCAGAAGGCTATCATCGCAGCGAGAGCACGCGTTGCAGCCCGCCAGGCACGAGACCTTACCAGGCGCAAGTCGGCACTCGAGGGAGCCGGCCTACCAGGCAAGCTTGTCGACTGCTCTTCCAAGGATCCGCGGGAGTCGGAGATCTTCATAGTTGAGGGCAATTCAGCAGGAGGCTCGGCTAAGGATGCGCGAGACCCGAGGACCCAGGCGATCCTTCCGATTCGTGGAAAGATACTCAATGTGGAGCGGGCCAGAGTGGACAAGATGCTCAAGAATACGGAGATTCAAGCCCTGATCTCTGCAATCGGAGCTGGCTTGGCAGACGATTTCGATCTGACGAAGATCCGCTACCACAAGATCATCATTCTCGCGGATGCAGATGTAGATGGGTCCCACATCCGAACTTTGCTGCTGACGTTTTTCTTCAGGCAGATGAAGCCGCTTGTGGAGGGTGGTTTTGTCTACGTTGCTCAGCCACCGCTATTTTCAACTTTGGTGGGCAAGGAAAAGGTCTATTTGAAAGACGACAATGCAAAAGCAGCTTTTCTTGGCGAGCATCCGAATCACAAAGCGGAGTTCCAGCGCCTGAAGGGGCTCGGCGAGATGGACTTTGACGAACTCAGGGACACGACCATGGATGTGTCAAAGAGATCTTTGTTGCAAATCAGCGTTGACCAAGCGGCTCTAGCCGATGACGTCTGCTCTGTTTTGATGGGCGAAGACGTCGAATCGAGAAGGCGCTTCATACAGACCAACGCAAAAGACGTGCGATTCCTAGATATTTGAGTTGAACTAAAGAGGATATGAATTGAGTCCTGACAACAGAAACGATCCCAACGGCCTGTTTGTTGGCGTCATCGAGCCGATCGAGATACAAGAGGAGATGGAGCGCTCATTCCTGGAGTACTCCATGTCTGTCATAGTCTCTCGAGCCCTTCCGGATGCTCGTGATGGATTGAAGCCGGTCCACCGAAGAATTTTGTACTCGATGTTCTCCGAGGGAATGCGGCCAGACCGGCCTCACGTCAAGTGTTCCAAGGTCGTGGGTGATGTCATGGGTAAGTTTCACCCGCACGGGGACTCCGCCATTTATGACGCCCTGGCGCGGATGGTGCAGGACTTCTCCCTAAGGCACCCTCTCATAGACGGCCACGGCAACTTTGGTTCTCCTGACCCCGAGACCGGGCCCGCCGCCTCGAGATACACAGAGTGCCGACTCGCTCCCATAAGCCTCCAGCTCATGGCTGGGATCGACGAAGGGACCGTGGACTTCACAGCGAACTACGACGGCTCGGAGCAGGAACCGGTAGTCCTACCCTCGAGATTTCCAAACTTGCTGGTGAACGGCTCTCAGGGCATAGCGGTTGGAATGGCTACGAACATCCCTCCCCATAACCTTGGCGAGATAATTGATGCGACGATCTATCTGATCGACAATCCGAGCGCCACTCCGGATGAACTCATGCGCTTCGTTCACGGACCGGACTTTCCTACTGGCGGCCAGATCTTCGGCCGACAAGGCATCCATGATGCATACCGCAGCGGAAAGGGATCGATCAAGACCAGGGCTCTGGCAAACATCGAGACGACAAAAACCGGGGGCCACCGCATCGTCGTGACCGAGATCCCATACCAGACCTCGGTTGAACAGATAGAGCGAAAGATCGCGGAGCTCGTAAACGGCAAGGACCTCGAAGGGATTCGCGAAACCCAGAACGACTCAGCAGGCAGAGTGAACAAGCTTGTCATCGAGCTGAAGCGTGATGCCAATCCAAACGTGGTCTTGAACAACCTGTTCAAGTACACGCCGATGCAATCGAGCTTCGCCGTGAACATGCTGGCTCTGGTGGACGGCATCCCGAGAACTCTGAATCTGGCGCAGGCTCTCACCGCGTATGTGGCGCATCAGGTCGAAGTGGTCACCCGACGGTCGCAAACGCGACTGCGCAAGGCGCGGGAGAGGGCCCACATCGTGGAAGGCCTGCTCCGCTGCATCGATCAGCTAGATGCCGTCATCACGCTTATCCGAGCTTCTGATGACCGTGCAGCCGCGAGAAATGGACTCATGGCCGAACCATTTCTCTTCTCGGAGGTTCAGGCGAATCACATTCTTGACATGACACTCGGCCGCCTGACCAGACTGGGAAGGACGGAGCTTGAAAATGAGATGGCGTCGCTTCTAGAGACCATCGCCGGCCTTGAGGCGATTCTCGCGGATCCGGCACGCCTTCACGAAGTGATCAAAGCTGAGCTAAAGGCGATCAGAGAAGAGTTCGCTGAGCCAAGACGTACCTCGATCACATCTGATATCGGGGAGATCGGACTCGAGGATCTGATTGAAGACGAGCCGATGGTCGTAATGATGACCAAATCTGGATACATCAAAGCCATGTCCTCTGACGCATTCAGAACACAGGGCCGCGGAGGCAGGGGGGTCAAAGGCGCCAAGGTCAAGGAAGAGGACCTCGTAACCCATGTGATAAATACCATGACTCACTCATATCTTCTGTTCTTTTCGAATAGAGGCAAGGTCTACCGTCTCAAAGTTCACGAGATTCCAGTGAAGGAGCGTGCGGCTCGAGGTACGGCAATCGTCAACCTGCTGCCTTTAGCTTCCGATGAGACCATCGCAACCATACTGGATACCAGATCGTACAGCAACGACACATTTCTGGTGTTCGTCACCAAGGCCGGTTTGGTGAAGAAGACAGCCTTCTCTGAGTATGACAAATCGCGACGTGACGGATTCATTGCACTCTCGTTGAGAGAGGGTGACGAACTGGTCAGGGTCATCGTTGCCCCCAGGGTGGTCGACCTTTTGATGTTCTCAAGAATGGGATCGGCTATCCGGTTCTCCCTGGAGGAGGTGAGGTCGGTCGGTCGTGACGCCTCGGGTGTTCGAGGCATGAAACTGAGATTCAGGGACGAGGTCGTGGACTGTCTCGTTGCTCAGGACGATCTTCAAGTTCTTCTTGTTACCGAGGGGGGGTATGGAAAGAGAACTAAGGTGAGTCTGTTCGCGCCTCAGGCCAGGGGTGGCCAGGGCGTAAGGGCGATTCGATTGACTCAGGCCAAAGGCGAGCTGATCTCGGCCTTCACCGTCAAGGATGATGACGAGGTTCTTCTGGTTTCATCCTCTGGCGTGACGATCAGGACGAGTGTCCGCGAGATAGCGCTACAAGGACGGGATGCTACGGGTGTACACGTCATCAATCTTGCGCCGGGCGAGACGGTGGCATCGGTCGCCCCAGTGTTGACCGGTGGTGAGGAAGATGAGTGAGGTCTTGCACCTCTGAATCATTCGCTAAGATCTGGTTAGTTACTGACATGATCAGTGGTCAATTTGCCTGTTTCAGCCGGATGAGCGACTGCAACAGCGGAAAGGTTTATTTGTAATTCATATGACCGCTTCTTCAGCAGGTAAGACAGTAAACGGTCAAAAGGCCGCCTATCAGAGGAGCGCACCAGCTAGTTCGCGGGTGCGAAAGAAAGCGTTGGGAAAGAAAGCGTTGGGAAAGACCATCAGGGGTCGTTCGGTCAGAGGCGTCCAGCGACGCAAGATTCTTGCGGTTTCAGCGCTATCTCTGGCTAAAGTTGCATTCTTGTTCTATGTGACAATTCTGATCGTCTTCCTTATTGCTGGAGCTGTGATCTGGAATTTCGCCGGCGTGTCTGGTTTGATAATCAAGCTGAACCATTTCATTGACCAGCTAATCGGCTCTTCGACCTACCATGTTTCAGGAACAACACTCCTAATCGTTGTCGGCTCCATAGGAGTTGTATGGACTCTGGTCGCGACAATCGTCACTCTTGTCTGCGCTATGCTCTTCAATCTTGCCGCGGAATACGTGGGTGGTATATCCGTTCTCGTAGGGTTAGATGACACGAATATCTAAAAGTTTCCTCTAGTCTATCTAGGGCGTGACTGGGGCTATAGCTCAGCCGGTTAGAGCGCAGCACTGATAATGCTGAGGTCGCTGGTTCGATTCCAGCTAGCCCCACCATACGCGACCTTGGGGATGTAGCTCAGCTGGTAGAGCACCTGCTTTGCACGCAGGGGGTCAGGGGTTCGAGTCCCCTCATCTCCACCACAAGCACACCACATCGCCGTATTCGAACTTCGGCACTGAGAAGAGCAAGTCGAAGACTCCTGTTGGCGGCTTCGACGACCTGACCGCCGGGCACACACGCCGGACCTCGTCGAGTCCCACAGTGCCAAGACAGTGCCCTGAGGCCCGACGTGCTGGGCAACGCGATCACCTCCTACAGGACAGGCCCGTGATTCGTCTCATTGACACAGCCGCCTCGTACTCTCATCGGGTGGACGAGGATCAATTTTTTGGGAGCCGGCCAATACCTAGAGGGATTCAGCCCCAGAGAATCCGGCCTGGAAGGCGACTCGGCAAAATGAGACAGTTCCGGATGGGATGGCATCTGGAAAGAGCTGGCCTGGTGGTTTGCTCTCGAACTTGTGGTGCAAAGGGGACCGGTGGTGAAGCTGACTCAGGAAGTTACTTCTACAGCTCTATTGTCTGATACTGGGGGTGAGGGAAACACTCAGAGAGATACCGGGATTCCTGTCATCATTATTACTAGTCTCGGTGCAAAGTCGAACAAGGTATCTTACCACGCTCTTGGCGTAATCCCTAGTCAAAGCTATTAGACCATAAAGACGTCCCACAATTTGTGGCACAATGACATCGGTATGATCCAAATCTAATGAACTATGGCCTAAGAATACTGAACTAACGACACTCTGATTTAAAGTAACGCAGAGTAAGCCTTAGGTTTTGGTGGAACCAGTAGATTCTGGAAGGATAAATGGTCAAGGGCTTGATGGCGACAATGATAAATCCTCATAATTCGCGTCTGCCCATCAAATTGTCCATCAACTAGACGATACTGCCCATCACGAAACAACCCTTATTGTCACGTCCACCGAGCTTGACGTGCCTAAACGTGATCAAATGTCACGCAAAATGCCGTTGATTTCGGTTTCCTAAACCGTGTGCGCAGGTTCGAATCCTGCCGAGGGCACCATATATCAACAGGATTACGATTTAAGGGCAATTCAGTGATGCCATCGGTCAACAGATTTATAATGACCACAGTCAGCCTTAGGAAGACGGAGGTAAAAGACGGGACTAAATCGCCACACTCGTCGCCCATGAAATGGCCTCCGGTTAGACGTTCACAAACGTCTGCAGACTGGGTGTACAAATTCAAAGAATATCTTGCTGTGCCTGATCTTGCGAGATAAGCGCGACAGAAATGAAATACAACGGAGGGACAGACTTCAATGGACATGAACCCATACGAGGCAGGTGCACCAAGAACGAAGGGCGCCACGCGCTCCTACAAAACCGACGAGATCCGCGTACTGTGGGATGCAACGCGCTGCATCCATACGGCTAACTGCCTTAACCTCCTGCCAGCGGTGTTCGATATCGATGCCCAGCCCTGGGTTCAACTCTCGGGTGCCCAAGCGAGCGAGATCGCGGAAACGGTGCGGGCATGCCCGACAGGAGCCCTCAGATACGAAGGTTCTGACACCCTTCCCCAGGAGGAGGCCGACGATCCAACGACCGTGGAAGTCCGCCCAAATGGTCCTCTCTACCTGCGGGGCCGGCTGCACGTAAGAGGACCCGGAGGCAAGGCGATTGCCGAGGAGTACCGGATAGCGCTCTGTCGCTGTGGTGCGAGCAATAACAAGCCGTACTGCGACGCCAGTCATCGTCTAATCGGGTTCCGCGATAGCGCACTGTCTTGAGACGACAAAGGAGGACCGCGTGCCAGATCAGGTTTTGCTCAAGATAGCAGACACCCGCTACTTTGACCGGCGCGATGACCTGATTGTCATCACCCAGGCTAACGACGCCTGCCAAGGCCGCGGAGCCAACAGCAAACTTGTCCTAAACGCAATCGATTTTATCCGGGTAAATGACAAGCTCGCATGGTTCACCAGGCGCACCAGTCATGCAGACTTTGCTGATCACGAACCCCTTCACAAGATTCGCCGAGACAGGTGATCGCTCTTAACGTCATCGCCGTTGTGGGCGGGCTGGCGGTTGTTTGCCTAACTGCCGTATCGGCGATCCGCACGGTAGTAGTCCCACGGGGAATCCCGAGCCTCCTGGCCGGCAGCGTGTTCCTGGGCGTAAGGCTCATGTTCCGGGTGCTAGCTGGACGCTCCCCGAGCTACGAACGACAAGATCGAGTGGCAGCGCTGTATGCGCCGATCGCGCTTCTTGCGTTGCCGGTTGTATGGCTGACTTTCGTCCTCGCTGGCTATATGTGTGCTTACTGGGGCCTATACGCCGGCTCGCTGCACCACGCCTTCTCCCTGAGTGGATCTGCGCTGTTTACGCTCGGGAGCACCAGTTCGCACAGCCTGCCAATACAGGCCCTCGGGTTTGCTGAGGCTGGGGGCGGCATAGGGCTCCTCGCGCTATTAATTAGCTACCTGCCATCGCTCTACACTACCTTCTCAAAGCGAGAAGCAGCCGTGGCGCTGCTCGAAGTGAGAGCGGGGTCGCCGTACCCATCGGGTGAGGAAATGCTGCGACGTTACCACGCCATCGAATGGCAGGGCGGGCTCACCCAGGTATGGCTCGACTGGGAGGGCTGGTTCGTCGAGTTGGAAGAGAGTCATACCTCGAACTCCGCTCTCGCCTTCTTCCGTTCGCCCACACCCGAGCGCTCTTGGATCACCGCAGCCGGGGCCGTTCTCGACGGTGCTTCGCTCGCCTGTTCGGTGCTCCCGGAGCACAGCCCCGAGACTGAACTCTGCATACGAGCTGGTTATATAGCGTTACGCCGCGTCGCCGCATTCTTCGGCATTCCCTTCGACCCAGACCCCAAGGCCGACGGCCCCATCTCCGTCACTCGCGCGGAGTTCGATGCGGCCTATAACCGCTTGGCCGCGGCTGGGCTATCCCTGCGGGCCGACCGGGAGCAATCGTGGCGTGACTTTGCCGGGTGGCGGGTGAACTACGACCAAGTGCTGATTTCGCTCTGCGGACTGGTCACGGCACCTCCGGCACCGTGGTCGGGCGACCGGGCCAAACCCTATCGTGCCCCCAACGCATTAGGCGGTCTGCGCCGCCGGCTCGGTCCTCGCATCGCTCCCTGAGCAATCACGCTCTCAGGTACCACACCCATATCCAGAAAGCCTTTGCTAACACCTACCCTTGGGCCTCGAAGAGGGCGTTGCCCTCGTCGAAACCAGACGGTGCCTGTCCTGCGGAAACTGCTTCGAGTGTGATTCGTAAACAAAGTTCTCGCACACATATCATTGGGACGGATCCGGCACGAGGTTTCTTTGCGCAGGCGCCTGTTCGCGTGTGGACGCATTTAACTTTCAAGAATTGCTCTAACACAATAGAACCGCTAAAATCCGGTCTTTACGTTCCAGAAATTTTACGTCCGCAGAAGCATCGAAGCCATATCTGTGAGCGCTAACCAATCTCACTGGCTGTTATATGCGGATCGCACAGGTATCCAGTAGCCAGGCTGTGCCACCGACGCCAGCGCTCGGCAAGCTGAAGAACCTCAACTTCGTTTGGCAGGTGATCCATCTCATATATCTTTCGAATGACCTTACGGAGGGCGAGATCTCCGGCGAGGACGACATCTTCGCGCCCAAATGCGATGATGAGGAAGCCGTGCACGGTCCACGGACCTATCCCAGAGACCGCGGTGAATAGATTTTCGATCTCGTGATCGGAAAGGGCCCAGAGTTCCTCCTCCTTCCAGTGTCCGTCTGCAAAGCGCTCCGCAACGGTTCGAAAAGCCTCAATCTTACGCCGTGGCAGCCCCGTTTTTCGAAGGTCGTCCCTGGGGGTAGTCAGAAACTCCTTCGGCGTGGGGAGCCTGCCGCTGAAAAGCTTTTGGAGTCTGTCGAGGATGCTTCTGGTGGCTGACATGGAGAGCTGCTGACCGATGACCTGGAATACGAGGGTGCCAAATGAGTCGATTCTTGGGAACTCTTTCATCCAGGCACGCCTGTCAAAGTCCGGATTCGCCTTTATCAGGACCGCTAGGACGGGATCTGCCTCGCGTAGCCGGGCAGGTGCCTCCGCGTATTCCACAAGTCTTCAGAGCTTGACACCGGTTGTGCCTCTGAGTCAGCCCGTAGGACCAAGAGGTGTCGAAAAGGTTGATACCGGTCATATCTCGGCGGCCGTACAGGTACGGATCGACGTGCAAACCATCCCTGGGTGAGGATATGCGGCCTTTGGTCGTGTGACCGACGTGATCAACCAATTCGCATTTGACACCGGTACGAAGATCTTTCGGCATTTTCTGGATGGCATTCGCTTTGTTACCACTCCGTTTACTACACTCGGGAAGCGGATGACTGAATCTCATGCTGCACTGTTGAGAAGGGACTGCCGATGAGGATCGACCGCATGGTGATTGGCGCTTGTCGGCCGGTATACAGGGTTCTTAGGTTTTCGATCTGCGGGGGAGAACTGTGAACGGTTTCGGCGATACAGCGCAGGATGACGGGCGAAAATGGCTGGCTCTGACTATTCTCTGTGTCTCGCTCCTGATGATAAGCCTCGACAACACGGTTCTGAATGTCGCGTTGCCGACATTGGTCAGAGACCTGCATGCGACCACAACTGAGCTGCAATGGATTGTCGATTCCTATGTAATCGTCTACGCGGGGCTGCTGCTTACCGTCGGAAGCGTAGCTGACAGAATCGGTCGAAAGAGGGTTTTTCAAATAGGCTTGGCTCTGTTTGCAGCAGGTTCGACTTGGGCAGCGTTCTCTGGCTCGTCGGACATGCTAATCGCAGCAAGAGCTTTTATGGGACTTGGCGGTGCCGGCATGATGCCCTCCACGCTTTCGATTATCACCAATATGTTCAAAGACGACGCGGAACGGCAGCGCGCCATCGGCATCTGGTCAGCCACCACGGGCATGGGTGTGGCAATCGGACCGATCGTCGGAGGAGTGTTGCTGGCGCATTTCTGGTGGGGTTCCGTCTTCCTCATAAATCTGCCGATCGCTGTGATTGGAATCTTGTTTTCGATTCCTCTTCTTCCCGAATCCCGGGACCCGGCTGCGAGGAGGCCCGATCCTTTAGGGGCGCTCTTATCGGTCATTGGTTTGAGCCTTGTGCTGTGGGCACTGATTGAGGCCCCGGCTCGTGGTTGGTCCTCACCATACGTGACAGTATCTGGAACCGCCGGCGTAGCGATACTCACGGTCTTTGTGCTATTCGAAAGGCACAGTACCCACCCGGTGCTGAACCTGGCGTTCTTTCGGAACAGGCGATTCTCAGCGGCAGTCTCTTCGGTGGCCCTAGTCGCCTTCGGACTGTTCGGCTCTCTGTTCGTTCTCACCCAGTACCTTCAGTTCAGCCTCGGTTACACGGCGCTAGAAACAGGGGTGCGCGTGCTTCCGGCTGCGGCGGCAATCGCAGTCGTTGCTCCAATGTCGTCGTTCGTGGTGCGCTTCGTAGGCACCAAGGTTACCGCGGGAGCCGGACTGCTCATAGTTGCCGGCGGTCTGTTTCAGATCTCTGGCGCAACGGAGAGTACCACGTACGGGGGAATCATTCTTGGCTTGGTCATGCTTGGCGTCGGAATGGGGCTCGTGATTCCTTCGGCAACTGAGTCTGTGATGGGTTCACTGCCCAGTGGGCATACCGGCGTCGGATCGGCCGTAAACGGGACATTCCTCCAGACCGGCGGAGCGCTCGGAGTTGCGGTAATAGGAAGCCTTATGGCAACCCGCTATCAGGACCGAGTGGTCGGAGCTCTTGCCGGTTACACGATCCCGAGTGATATCATGCACGCGATCACCGGTTCAATTGGCGGAGCGCTCGGTGTTGCAAGTCAGCTGGGTGGCAGCCTCGGTGCGGCGCTTGCCGGAGTGGCACGCTCCGCATTTATAAGCGGCATGGATCTTGGGCTTCTCACCGGGGCGGGCATTGCTCTGGGGGGAGCACTGATCGCACTGATCTTTTTGCCAAACAAGTCGGCTTCTGTTGGATCTTCCACATCGCAGAAGCCCTTTGACGGCGGCGGTTCCAACGATTCGTCTACTTGAACGACCAGTCTCTTTCGTTCAGCTGTGGGACCAAAGCCTCAGATGAATGTTATGCTGGCCGGCATCGCAGAGCGTCCTGTCAGGCTGAGGAGAATCCACACCGCTTGGGGGCGGGTGCGGGCGAGGGTCTCGGTGCTCGCAAGGGTGTTCGTACCGAGATTGATTGATCGGCTGAAATACAAGTGGAATTTCGTTGGCGTCAAGGAGGTGTAGAGAGGAACGCGAGCGGCTTGGTCCTCCGCGAAACCGAAGCTATAGCGAAAGTTCTTAACAAAAAAATCAGACCCGCACAGTTTGTGGATTCGGCGTACTGATGCTCGGCTTCCCCTAAAGTTCAAAGGCATCGCAGTGGGGAATCCAGATGGTTGCGGATCTTCAAGCTGTTCATGGTGGGCGCAAGGCCACTTTTCGTTGACCTGTTCAGGGTTTCGTAAAAGGCCGGCTGCAACCGCTATCCTTGACGGCCGAGCTCAGAGGGTGGCTGGTTGAGGGCCGTCTTCGGGGGGAATCGAACGCCAGATTGCAAGGACTTTTTCGTCGCGCGTTCTGAAAAATGAGACCGGCCTGAGGCTACGGACGCCTGAGTCGCTGACGAATGT
>JAJZIP010000104.1 GCA_021810525.1 Actinomycetes bacterium
AAGAACTCATCCTCAACTAGGGAGTACACCGTTCCGTCGTTCACTAACGCTCCCTGGCTTCTAGTGGACTTTAGAGGTCCAGCCCGGCTATGACTATCTGGGACGTCAACGACGCCCCAGATAACCTAGTGCCACCGCGGAGGGGGTGGGATTCGAACCCACGGTGAGTTGCCCCACACGCGATTTCCAGTCGCGCCGATTCGGCCGCTCTCGCACCTCTCCTTGTGTCAACACGCTATTCTAGGTAGTTGACAGGTCGTTTCGTGCGGTGGCTGGGCCCTGCGCGGCTTGGCTTCGTGAACCGAGTCAGGGTCGGAAGGCAGCAGCTCTCAGCGGATCACCAGGGGTGCCGCAGTAAGTCTGGCCATCGCACGAAGCGACTAGCGAATATATGCACTGGATTTGTTTATTCGGAATTATTTTTGTGGTTAGGAACTTTGTGCCAAATCACAAGTTTCGACTCCTTCGTTCCAATGGCGTTGTAGTCTCCAATTGTGGCCGAATTACCCTCTTATACCTCGCTATACCGACGCTTCAGGCCTCAGCGCTTCTCTGAGGTGCTTGGACAAGAGCACGTCACCAAGGCTTTACAGAATGCCGTAAGCCATGACATGGTTGCTCATGCCTACCTTTTTTCTGGTCCCAGGGGCACCGGCAAGACCTCTACAGCTCGGATACTGGCCAAGGCTCTCAACTGCCACGTTCCGGTTGATGGTGAACCATGCTGTGAGTGCAGCTCGTGCATCTCCATTGCAGAGGGACGCTCGTTCGATGTCGTCGAACTCGATGCGGCGTCAAATTCTGGTGTTGACGCCATCAGATCACTGATCGCTCAAACTCCAACAGGTACCTTGGGAAAGTGGAAGGTCTACATCATAGACGAGGTGCATATGCTGACCACTGGAGCTTCAAACGCGCTCCTGAAGACTCTTGAAGAGCCTCCCAGCCACGTCGTTTTCGTGCTAGCAACAACGGATCCGCAGAAGGTAATCCCAACAATAAAGAGCCGAACCCAGCATTACGAGTTCCGGTTTCTTGACGAGGCCACACTTGAGAGACTGATCAATTCCGTATCGGTGCGGGCGGAACTCGACCTGGACGAAGAGGCGCTTGGATGGCTGGTTAGCAAGGGCGGCGGTTCGGCAAGGGATACCCTTTCATATCTCGATCAAGTCGTCGCCCTGGGTTATGTACCCGAGTCAAGGGGTGATCTCGACCATCTTGTCAGCTTGTTGGGTGGCAGAGACACAAAGGAGGCCATTGCGGCTCTTGATGTCTGCCTGCGCTCTGGGCAGGATCCGCAGAGGATCTGCGTTGAACTCATCGCCGTATTCAGGTCGAAGTTTCTCGAGAATCTAGGTGGAACGAACCCTACGGGCGACTTCGAAGCCGCATATTCCTCGTCTTGGCTTGTCAGGGCGCTGTCTGTGTTGGGTGAGACGCTCAGTGAGATGAAGGACTCCCTAGACCCGAGGATCATTCTAGAGGTCGCATTGGTCAGATTGATCAATCCTGATTCAGATCCACTTATTGCCGAGCTTTCGCGCAGAGTCACTGCGTTGGAGACCGAGATAGCCTTGCTCAAGGTGCGTGAGCCCTCCTCTTCCACGCAAGTCAGGGAAGGAGGTGCGGCAAGTTCTGGCTCCAAGAAGCTTTCGGATCTCCCACCCGAGCCGACCCAGCCGGCATCTATGAACACAGCTTCACAACAGATAAGAGGCAAGGTATCTGAGAAGCCCTCCCCCTCCCAGGTCCGTGCCAAGGATGAGTTGGCCCGGCTCAAGAGTGCGGTCTCCGATGCAAAGTCTGGAGGTAGCCCATCCGGCAAGGCGGAGGCCACTGGAGGAGGCGATGACGCTCCTTCGGAATCTTTATCGAGCATTCATGGATCTCCGGTGGTTCAACGGAATGCAGAAGGCTCGAGCGAGATAGCTCGATCGAGCAAAGGCCGGCAGGCTCTGCCATCCGACCTTGCCGAAAGCAATAGGGTTTTCAAAAAGGAGATCCTAACCCTTCTGAATCCGCGCGCAAGATCCCTATATGCTGCGGCCCGCCTGGTCTCTGTGGAGGAGGCCAGAGTGGTGCTCTCAGTACCTAACGAAGCACACAGGAGCCATGCTCTTGCAAATCTCGGCGATGTGATTAAGGCTTTTGCGAAATATCTTTCTAGGGATGATCTCACGGTTGAGTTGACCTCCGACACGAAGCTCGGTGATGTTCCGGCGGCCATGGCTCCCGAGGCAGAGACGAATGCCGACTTGATAGAGCAGTTTTCATCTGCTCCCGAGGTCGAAGGCATGGGAGTAGAGTCTGAAATACTTGAGATATTTCCGGGAGCCAAGAAGATCGAACCTTGATCATTTTGGCGGTCCGTTCCTCCAGGTGCATAGAGTTGAATTGAATCAATGAAAAAGGCAGTTAGTGAATGTATACTCAGTCCGTTCAGGCGCTAATAGATGAGTTGGGCAAGCTTCCCGGTATCGGTCCGAAATCAGCTCAGAGGGTGGCCTTCTACCTATTGAAGGTCGACAAAACGGATGCGCTGCGGCTTGCTGATGCGATTAGCACGGCACGCATGATCTCCACTTGGTGCACGATCTGTTTCAATATTGCAGACGGAGAGACCTGCGACATCTGCAGAGATACAAAGAGGGATCGGTCTATGATTTGCGTGGTCGAGGAGCCCAAAGACGTCTTTGCCATCGAAAAGACGAGAGAGTACCACGGGCTGTATCACGTTCTTCAAGGCTCCCTCAATCCGATCGACGGGATCGGCCCGGAACAGATCCGGGTCAAGGAGCTCTTGGTGCGCCTCAGCGGAGAGTCAGTCAAAGAGGTGATCCTGTGCACTAATCCGAACCTCGAGGGTGAAGCGACGGCGATGTACATATCTCGTCTCCTTGCGCCGACCGGGATCTCAGTTACACGGATTGCAAGCGGCCTTCCAGTCGGAGGAGATCTCGAGTATGCCGACGAGCTAACCCTTGGAAGAGCGCTAGAAGGCAGAAGGCCAGTCTGAATCTAGGGCTGAACGAGTTCGATAAGCGTCCCCATGGCTCCTTTGGGGTGTACGAAAGCCACTGTGGTGCCTCGAGAACCGGGCCGGGGGACTTGATCAATGACCGGAAATCCCTCAGCCTTAACCATTTCCAAAGCCTCTTTGCAGTCTGGAACCCTGTAACCGACATGGTGGAGCCCCTCCCCCCTTTTCTCGAGGAACTTAGAAACCGGAGAGTCAGGTGCAGTGGGGGAAAGCAGTTGGATGTATGAGGTGCCGACTTTGATCATCGCCTCCTCGACGAGGTCTGAGGCTATGACTTCGCGATGTTCAACCTCGACGCCGAATGCGTTCTTGTAGAAGGCGATCGCTGCCTCCAGGTCATTCACAGCAATCGCCACATGGTCGATCTCGCTGAGCACTGTTTGCCTCCAATCTTGGCGCGGGAATCTCTTATCTGACGATAGCCGAGTTCTTTGAAATTCAAAAACCGGCGCCGGAACGCCAGAATTTAATTTTTGACGCCATTCGATTAGAGTAGGTCAATCTTTGTTTTACGGATCGGTGAGGCGGTAGCGTGCGAAGCCACAAGGTCGTACTTTGGGTCCTGCCAGCCTTAATGCTTGCATCGTGTGGTACAACTCTTGCGGCGATGCCCACAACGACGGCGACGAGAGCGGCTCCGACTACCTCAACCTCATCTACCACTACCACGGTTGCGCTGGTCGACCAGGGTCTTCTGTCTCAGACCGAGGAGAAGCCAACGGATTCGGGCCGTGTCTTTGACACAAACGCGCAGCTGCTTTGGAATGCCATAGTGAGCGGGGACCCCCAGGTGGCTCACCCCTTTTTCTTTCCGCTGACAGCTTATATCCAAATAAAAGCCATCTCCGATCCTGTGCATGACTACGACACCCGTCTCATTTACCGCTACGACATGGACCTGCTATCGTACCATCGGCAACTGGTCCAACTCGGCGGAACCCCCCATCTGAGGGGTCTGAGTGTCCCCGAGAGTTCTGCCGAATGGATTTCACCGGGCGTCGAATACAACAAGGGAAGTTACTGGCGGGTTTATGGGTCCAGGCTTTACTACTCCGTGGGCGGTGCAACTCATTTCTTTCCAATCTATTCCCTGATCTCATGGAGAGGTCAATGGTACGTCGTGCACGTCGGCCCCCCGACTTCCTAGGGTGCATCTCTCAGCGGAGATGTTTTGTTGCCGGGACAGGCTCGATCGATTCCCATTGATAAGCAAGCGATAAGTGTAGCTTTTAACAAACTGCCTGGGACGGACAGATTTGTTTGGTCTGATTTCGTTTAGTTCGACAATCGACTGTATGTTGTACAAAGGTGTGAAGACAGATCACTCTCGAGCTCCGGTCGGTAGGCCGTAATTGTGCTGGGAGGACGGATCGAAATCATGTGAGTTTTTGCTGAGTAATTAGAATTAATTAGTGGAAAACAATAATAAAAAAGGGCGCATCTCATATTTGTAATTACAAAGTCTGAAAACGTGTGCTAAAAAGAGGTATCTTTGTCTTTAGGGCTAGCATGCGTTCTCGGAGCACAGTTATGGGCGGTGGGAAACACCTAGGGCAAAAGGGCTGACAAGCTAGATAACAGATCTCGTTTGTCGGCTGTTTCCCTTGGTGTTCAAAGTTTACTAGGAACGTTTGGGCGATGGTTTGTAAGATTTCTTGCACGGGGAGTTCAACACCACGGGCGTGGTACAGGTTTAGAGATGCTTAGGCTGCCTGACGCCTGGACATGGGACTTTTGGTTGGCCGATACCGGTGATGAGTACCATCTATTCTTTTTGAGAGCGTCAAGGGCTCTTCGTGCTCCGGATAGGCGCCATTTTCGTGCCACGGTGGGTCACGCAGTTTCAGTAGATCTTTACAACTGGAGTCTGCTGCCTGACGCTTTGGTCCCTGGAGATCGTCCGGCGTTCGACGACATAGCCACGTGGACAGGATCTGTGGTGAACGGCCCAGACGGCCTTTGGTACATGTACTACACGGGTATCGGAGCGGATGAAAATGGGCTCGTCCAAAGGATCGGACTTGCGACGTCAGACGATCTGATCCGTTGGAATAGACATCCGGATTTCAAGGTGCTGGCTGCTGACAATAGGTGGTACGAGAAGCTGGGCGATTCGAGCTGGGGGAGCGAAGCATGGCGGGATCCCTGGGTGTTCAAGGATCCAGACGGGCGTGGCTGGCATATGTTCGTCACGGCTCGCTGCCGCATCGGGGAGGATGACAATCGAGGGGTGGTTGGTCACCTTGTCTCCGACGACCTTGTCCATTGGAAAACGACTGCACCACTGAGCAATCCAAACTCCGGCTTCGGAGTTATGGAAGTGATGCAGGTCGAAGAGGTCGAAGGCAGATCGGTGCTCCTCTTCTCGTGCCTTCATCCTGAGCTGGCCACTCCCAGGCGCGAGAAGGAGACTCGGGGTGGAATCTGGGTCGCAACCGGAGATAACCTTTTGAGTGGATTCGATGTCGCCAACGCCCACCTTCTTAGCGATGACCGCCTCTACAGTGGGAGGCTCGTGCGAAATCGCATGGGCAATTGGATGATGCTGGCGTTTCACAACCAGGATGCGAACGGCGAGTTCATTGGCGAAGTCAGCGATCCGATACCGGTTGCTTGGGACAGCAGCGGAAGGTTGACCCTCTTGGACGAGGGGCCCTCGCTACAACTTGTGGAAGACAGTTCGATGGCTGATACGGTCGAGATCAGCCGCTACCCGCAGTCCAGGGTTGCACAGGGCTAGGCGGCGGCCGACCCGCTTAGGATTGCTACTGCGCCATCTGACAAAGATGGCGCCCGCTCATCTCTTCTCGAGATACTTGGCGTGGTTTCTAAACAGCCGTAGCTTGCTTTCGCCTACTTTGTCGCGCATCTCGAAGTCTTCGATTCCCTGGTCTTCCGCATCGGCAAGGCACAGGACCCCGATTTTGCCCTCGTGGTAATTTTTATGGACAGCGTAGGCGGCTTCGCCGACATCTTTCAGCTTGTAGGTCTTGGAGAGGATGGGATAAAGCATCCCTTTCTGGAGAAGCCTGTTTGCCTCCCATGCCTCCCTGTAGTTTGCAAAGTGGCTCGACTTGATGCTCTTGAGCTTCATCCATAGGTGTCGGTTGTCGTACTCGATCATGTAGCCCGTCGTTGCAGCACAGGTCATGATCACGCCGCCCCGTTTGGCAACGAAAACCGAAGCCCCCATGGTCTGCCTGCCCGGGTGCTCAAAGACAATGTCGGGGTCTTCGCCGACAACTCGCCGGATATCTGCCCCAAAACGGCGCCACTCCGACTCGTCCTGGTGGAACTCGTCTTTCCAGAAGCGGTAGTTGGCAGCATGCCTGTCGATGACCGCTTCGACCCCCATGTCGTTCAGGAGCTTCATCTTCTCCGGAGAGGAGACGACACCCACGGGGATTCCGCCTCCGTTCAAGACGTACTGGACTGCATAGCCGCCCAGGCCGCCGCTTGCGCCCCAGATGAGCACCACATCGCCCTGTTTCATGGCCGCGCCGTTTTGAGAAACGAGCATCCGATAAGAGGTCGAGTTCGTCAATGCGTTGACAGCCGCCTCTTCCCACGACAGATGCTTCGGTTTGGGCATGATCTGATTCGCCTTCACCACGGTGAGGTCTCCAAGCCCACCGAAGTTTGATTCAAAGCCCCAGATCCTCTGATTGCTGGCGAGCATCGAATCATCGTGAGCAGAGGGATCCTGGTCATCCACGTAGTTGCAGTGGATTGCGATCTTGTCGCCGACCTTCCAATTTCTTACGGCAGAGCCGACACGAATTATCACTCCCGAGCCGTCTGAACCTACGACGTGGTAGGGGAGGTCATGCCTCTTCTCCCAATGGCCGGACCGTCCCAGGCGTGAGAGGAAGTCAAAGGTGGGGAGCGGTTCGAAGATCGAGGTCCACACTGTATTGAAATTTATGGATGAAGCCATTACCGCCACGGTCACCTCATCGGGAGCCATCTCAGGTACTGGCACCTCATCCACGTGAAGCGACTTTCGTGGGTCCTTCTGCGCGGTAGGCAGTCCTTTGAACATGGACACTTCATCTTTTCTCACGAAGGCGGCTCTATACGACTCTGGAACGGGGATGTTCAGCAGCTCTTCCCCCGATGCTCCAGCTGCAATGGCTTTGGCGAACTCTTGCATAACTCCACTCAATTTCTAATGTGACAGAGACGTCTTGATCGATAAATCCTATCTGGTGGTAGGGCGAAAATGCAAAGAGGGGCCGTGCGTGCGCGGATGATTGGACACAGAGCCGCGGCTCGGGCTGCGCTCGATGAACTTATACTGCTGGCTAAAGGGTCGATGTGATGGCAGTGCAGTGGACGAAGGGCTTGGTACCGGCTCTGTAGAATGGCCCGGTGATAGCCCCTCCACCCAGAGCCACACCTGGCCTCTTTTGTAATCTTAGCCAAGCCTTCGAGGCCGTCGCAGGCACTTTGCGCTATAACTTCGATCAATTTAGGTTTCTCTCGTTAGTTGCGTAGACTAGTCATACGTCAGATTGGGAGGTTAACAATGTCTGGTTCGGTGATCGTGTCCGGGGCTCGTACACCGTTTGGCAAGCTGTCAGGTGTCCTGTCGAGCTTTACTGCCATGGATTTGGGCGGCTTGGCTATTTCTGCTGCTTTATCGCGGGTTGCGTTGAGTCCGCAAGCTGTTCAGTATGTTTTCATGGGCCACGTTCTTTTGGCTGGCCAAGGTCAGATAACCGCCCGTCAGGCGGCTGTGAGGGCCGGGATCCCA
The DNA here is from genome assembly GCA_021810525.1 of Actinomycetes bacterium. Classification (GTDB taxonomy): domain Bacteria; phylum Actinomycetota; class Acidimicrobiia; order Acidimicrobiales; family Acidimicrobiaceae; genus SCQM01. The sequence goes on from JAJZIP010000104.1 coordinate 7,800, forward strand.
ATGAGTATTCCAGCAACCACGGTAAACAAGGTCTGTCTCTCGGGAATCAACTCCATCTATCTGGCGGATCTTCTAATTCAGTCCGGAGAGGCCGATATCGTTGTTGCGGGGGGCATGGAGTCCATGACCAATGCACCCTATCTCCTTCCTGGCGCCAGAGGTGGGTACCGGTTGGGTGATGCCAACGTCATTGACTCGCTGATGTATGACGGTCTCTTCTGTCAATTCGACAAGTGTGCAATGGGTTTGGGGACCGAGCAGTATTCGAGGCTGAACTCGAGAATCACGAGGGAGCGCATGGACGAGGTAGCGGCAAACTCACACGAGCGTGCCGCCGCAGCCACCAAATCCGGTCGGTTTGCAAATGAGATAGTTGAGATCGAGATACCTCAGCGAAAAGGGGATCCAATCGTCCTCGATTCCGACGAAGGAATCCGTCCTGGCACCAATATGGAGGCGCTTGCAGGTCTACGTCCAGCGTTTGACAAAGATGGAGCGATCACGGCAGGAAATTCGTCCCAGATCTCCGATGGAGCGGCAGCCGTCGTAGTTATGAGCCGGGATGTTGCGGAGAAATTCTCAATCGCACCCTTGGCTGAGATTGTGAGCTATGGGCAGGTCGCAGGTCCTGACGCATCATTATTGACTCAGCCTTCGAGGGCTATCAAGATGGCTCTCGAAAAGGTCAACATGTCGGTTTCTGATGTGGACCTGTTTGAAATCAACGAAGCATTCGCTGCCGTGTCGCTGGCCTCGATGGATGACCTTGGCATCAAGGACGGCGTTGTCAATGTGAACGGCGGAGCCATCGCGTTGGGCCACCCCGTAGGCGCCTCGGGCGCACGTATTGCACTGACGCTCGCAATCGAACTGAACAGGCGTGGTGGCGGGGTCGGTGCTGCCGCCCTTTGCGGTGGTGGTGGGCAGGGCGACGCGATGATCATCCGTTCGGTTAGGTAGCTTCATAGCTCCGGTGCCATTGCCATGCTCAGCTTCAATCGGTGATTAGCAAGGACACTACCAGGTTTGCTCTTCGCTAGGGATATTTTTCCGCAGTGGCGGGTGAAAATTAGTAGTCGATGCCCCCACGGTAGCCGTGCACGAGGTAGTGGCTTCCGCCATTTCTGAGCCAGGTCCTCTGGGTCTGTATCTCAAGCCGTTTTCGAGCCAGACTTTTCAGGAGAGGGATTTGCGGCTAGAGTCATGCCATGTCCAAACCTTCGGAAAAACTCAAGGCACTAGATATTGCACTGCCAACTCCTCCCGCAGTAGCTGGCTCTTATGCACCGGTGGTTCAGAGCGGGAGCATCCTTTACGTTTCCGGAAATCTCCCGGTCAAGAACGGCGTCTTGATCCATCCTGGAACGGTCGGTGACACTGTTGACATAGGTGCCGCCAACGAAGCCGCGCGTCTCTGTGCAATCAATATCTTGGCGAACGCGGCAGGATACTTGGGATCGGTTGACAAGATAAAGAGGATAATCAAGGTCACAGGCTTTGTCGCAAGTGCATTCGGCTTCTCGGATCAGCCCAAGGTCGTAGATGGAGCCTCCGATTTTTTTGTAGCGGTATTTGGAGATGATGGTCGGCATGCCAGATCGGCGGTGGGGGTTTCTGCGTTGCCACGGGGGGCATGTGTTGAAGTTGAAGCAGTGATCGAGATCTAGCCTGCTGGCTGTCTTTAGCTAGGCTTTCGGGCGGAGGTCTATTATCTCATTGCCTCCATATGTCATCAGTGAGTAGCCGCCATTGAGCTTTGCCTTGTAGAGAGCACGGTCGGCCTTTGAGTACAGCACGTCGAAGCTGTCGCCCTCCGCCGGTCGCAGGACAATGCCTCCTGATATTCCGATCGACCATCTGCTGAAGGCAAATGTGCTAAGCACTCTTGTTGCAACCTTTCGTACCTCTTCACTAGTCATCTTGTTCCGGGACGGAAGCCATAGCGCGAACTCGTCTCCTCCGATCCTTCCGATCAGATCATCCTTTGTGAGCTGACTAACTAATGCTTCGGCCACCCTCTTGAGAATTTCATCGCCAACGATATGTCCTTGCAGGTCATTGATCGCTTTGAAGTTGTCGAGGTCCAAGAGGACGAAGAGTCCTGGAAGAGTTGACTTGTCGACTTCGGATCGAAATCCCCGCCGGTTCAAGATCTCGGTCAGCGGGTCTGTCTTAGCCTGGACGTCCAGCTCATCTATCGACTGCTGCAGCCGTCGGCTTTCCCTGGCATGCTGTTGGATTAGGAGTTCATAATAGGAGTCGAGGGTGTCGCCGGCATCTCTAAGCCAAATCGCCCTGAATTCGTCAAGGTCGGGTAGCTCCGCTTCAGTGTCTGTTTGGGCGGTGTGATAGGCCTGAAAGATCTTGTTGTACGTGATCAGGTACCAGGAGAGGCGGACTTCATGGTCGATATGGCTTTGTCCAACCTTGCTAGACAGTTCGAATGCGTCTATCGCCGAGATGTCACGGTAGGTCTTTTCAAGATGTTCCCGCATGAGCTCGTTATGCCGTTCCAACGAGGAGCTTGAGTTCATCAGCTGCTCCATCTCGGGAAAGGCGTGAATTTGTGCAGCAAAAAGCTTGATGAAGCCATCAATGATTTCACCGATCGTACGTGATGTAGCGGAGGGGCGGCTAACGTTTTCCACGGTCTACCATTGTCTTTCCTCGTCGTACACAGGTGCTGGCAAGCGCTGCATTGAAAGTCTCGAAAGTGGTTATTCAACCCGCTATTAACATTAGTTCCTGTTTGGGCGTAGTTAAGAAAAATAAGGGTTTCAAAGAGGATGCAGTGCAACATTTTTCAATTAGCAGCAATTGGGATTTGGAGATGATGCACCGAAGTTGAAATCTGACAATCCTGTATTTTTTTGTCAAGTCCGC
>JAJZIP010000105.1 GCA_021810525.1 Actinomycetes bacterium
CAGCATTGGTTGATCGGTAGACTTGCGATGAAATTGTACTGGCGCAATCGGCCCAAAGGACACTCTGGGAGCTGGCTTTCAATACTAGCTCAGTCCCGATGCCACAGGGACTGGTGACCTGTGTGAAGTGGTTTCCAAAATCACTGGAGTAAATGATTTGGGGACTACCTTGGGGCGTACCAGTGAGGTCGCTTTCTGTAATCCATAGTGATGGACCTCGGGCTGCGATGTTATACAATGCGAAATTTGACTGTAGTGACAACGGCACAGTTTTCCAGGAGTTTGTTCCGATTGGTGAGCGCATCAAGACAGCTTTGTTTGTGCCGAAATTTCCCTGCACCGCGTACGCGTATCCGTTGCTCGTGGTGGATGGTGCTACCTGACTTTTTTGCCAGGATGCGCCACCGTTATTGGTTTGCCACGTACCTGTACTTGTACCCTCTAAATATCCATCTAGTGGGGTGGCAAACCGTAGAATGGGATTTAGCCCTAGGGACTGTACAGATGGAGAAGGAATCTTGGCGAAATGGGCACCTCCATCTGTTGTGTGGAGAATGGAGAAACACGATCCTTTAGTACACCCGTTGATCGTGCCCAAAAGCCAAAACTGCTTCGCAGACACTGCTGTGAACGAGACTGGACTAAAGGCTCCCAGTGTCGGGCTCTTTGCTGGGCTGGTCGTAGTTGTAGGACTAGAGCTAGTGGGACCAGTAGTCGTAGTGCTATATCCTCCAGTTCCAGGCTTTCCGGGATTAATCGGGGAAACATATATTCCACCACACGTTTGCAGCTGTATAGAAGAAGCAGAAGATGATGGATATGCGGTAAATGAACCATTACCTGATGGAACTGTCGCTACAAGATTACTTGTTCCAGCTGAGCTTCCTGGAAGTGTAACTGCTACCGAATGAGCGGTTGGACATGGAGGATTAGGCAGGTTAGTTGAACCATTGCCGTCGTACATGACGACGACGAAGGAGGCAAAGCCACCCGGCTTAATCACTACTGGCTTAGGCTTAGCTAATCCAGATATAGATGAGTTAGATGATGTAAATTTCTCCTGGGTATAAATTGATTGTCCGGTACTTGCGATCATTTGTAATTTCGGAAAGCCATCGAGCGTACAGGACTGTTGTCCTCGATTTTTGAAAACGCCGAGAGCGCTAAATTGCCCAGCACCAATTCCTTGATTTGTGATTGAAAAACTCAGCTGTGATGACTTACAGGTCTGGTTATTCGATGTTGGCGAGGCAACGATGGTTGATGTGGTAGTTGGACTTGCTACAGATGAACTCCCGCAGGAGGCAAGAATGAGGGAAGGTAAAAGCAGTAGGAGAATTTTACCGGATAACTTGCTTACTGACTGATCCATAGGTATAGCTCTTTTCTTGGTAAGAACGCAGGTCAGCTTAACCTGGACTTTGGCTAACACGGCCATACTGTTGGACAAACACGGGACCATTTGCGCGTTGGCGGAAGTGATGCGAGTACCGATACAGCGATACCTCGAGAGAGCCGTCGGTGATGGTTTCGAACCACCAGTACCGATCTTCACTACTCGAATGCTCCGAACATCGCCAAGGATGTCAATCGATATTCCCAGGCACTACACTTTTGCTGAGTTCGGCCCATTGTGGTCGGCGAGCCGAGTACCGAAGCTCGCTGGAGCAAGTCCCAGCCCTTGTTTTATTCCACTCTCCATTTTTTGCTAGGATTTCGTATTACAACGCGTTATGCTACGCGTTCACGATTTCTGAAAAAGGACATGAGAGAAAACAGATCCCCAAAAGGGAAAGGGGAAACCCAAATAACAGTTCAACAACAGCGCACCAGGCACCGTAAAGGAAGCGCTGAATCAATCGTAGAGGCCGCTCTCACTAACATGGGATCTAGCGCAGATTCCCTTCGTTTATTTTTGGATGACCTAGAGCGTCATCCACTTCCATCATCCGCAGAACAAGTGGAATTGGCTAAAAAGGTACTTGGCGGTGATGAGTCTGCCAAAACAGAAATGGTTGCAGCTAACCTCAGACTGGTAGTGCATTGGGCTAAACGTTATCAAAATAGGGGAGTTGAGCTTTCAGACCTAATCCAAGAAGGAACATTCGGCCTAATCCGGGCGGTCGAAAAATTCGACTGGAGGAAAGGTTTCAAGTTCTCAACTTACGCAACCTGGTGGGTTCGCGAGTCCCTCCAACGAGCAGTTCGTAACCAGGGAGAGACTATCCGATTCCCATTGGAAGCGGCCGGAAGATCTCGTAGAGTTGACAACGTAGCAAGAGAGCTTGCAAGTAATTTGGGTCGTAACCCAACAGAGCACGAAGTCGCAGTGGCCTCAAAGCTTTCCACGGCTCAGCTTGCCGACGTACGCCATGCAGCAAGAGTCGTTGCCAGCCTCGATCAGCCGGTCGGACCTGAGAGTGAGACAACGTTGGGTGATCTCGTAGTCGGTAGCAAAGGGTCCTTTGAAGATGAAGTCGATGAAGCCTTAGCTCGAGTTCAGCTTCGCAAGGCAGTTGAAAAACTCGACCTTCTCGAACGTGGTGTGGTAATACTTCGATTCGGTCTTGATGGAGAACGGCCAGCCTCACTTGATGCTACAGCTCGTCTTTTAGGTATTGGTCCAAGGAGAGTTCGTCAGCTTGAGACTGTTGCCCTGGATCGATTGGCTGAGTACCAGGGTTTATTTGGTATAGATGCCGCGAGGTGAGGCCGTAACCTTGAAATACGCTGAAAGCAATACAATGATCGGCTGGGTCCTGCTGGTTGCAAAGAGTGAAAGTTAGTAAGCCACTTTCTCAAGCGTGGTTCAGCTGGCTCCACTGAAGTAGCAATGGTAGAGACACGCAAGTTGTGCTTTGTGATCGATGATGAACTCTTCTGGCCCGATGTCGAGCCAGCCCATAGAAGGATACCACAGCTCTTAGCATCTATTGTTCCTGTGTTTTTTCATACCCCCACGCTGGTGGCATATTTCAGCGAGAATAAACAGTATTCTGCTTGAATCATAAAGCAGTATACCTGTCGCTGCTTGGATGGATTTATGAAGCAATGAGTATACTAGGCGCATTACTAAGTGCCACAATGTATTGCAATGCGCAGCCTACATAAGACGGGGAAGGCAGATCACAATCTATGGAAGAGACCACTCGACAGCGCAACACCGATGCATCTAGCTCCAAGAAGTCCCGCAATCGCCTGGCGATCCCTTTGGCCGGAATTGCGGTGCTTGCAGTGGCCATCGGATCCTTCTTCAGTTACCAGGCATTGATCCCTCAAACCCATGTTGTGCCTTCCAGGTTAGCTCGGTTGGTAGTAAGCCGCCCTGGGGTAAAGGCGTTCGACACCAAGGCGACTAGTGCCTTAGTGCAGTCAGTGACAAAGTCTGGATTAAAGCCTCTTCAAGCCGCCGCGAAACAGTTTCCTGCGGAGACTGGAATCTACTCGAAGGTTTGGCAACCGTCCCCGAGCGTTGCGGCCGCTACCGAGGTTATCGCCTTCCTCTCGCCCTCTACCGCTACCGCTAGTTCGGTCTACCAGCTATTGAGGACTCAACGGCTCAGCTCCAGGTCCAACGCCACAAGCTCGGGAGTGCGCCTCTCAACCTTCAGTGTATCCGGTATAGCCGGGTCCGCTGGGGCCATTTTCGGCTCGTCTGCTAAGCCCACGACTGCTGCAGCGACGCCCACGCTGGGAGTAGTTGTCTTCCGCTTTGGGCGAGTGGTTGCGCTGACGGAGTTGGTGAACACATCTGGTACTCAGAGTTCAGTAGAGGCTGTGGCCCGCAGTGAAGCGGCACAGTTACGTGCCGTTGAGCCAGGCTTTACCCTTGCTGTCGTCTCCTATCCCAAGCTGGCATCAATCGTGTGGGGTATCGAGTCGCTGCTACTGCTGCTCATTGTAGGATATCTGCCCTTTGGGTTACCACGCTGGCGTGAGCGCCAGGCGTTACTGCGGTCTCTTCAAGGGGGGCGAGGAGACACATGGAGCGTCGTCTACAAGCGCACCGATAGTGGCTGGAGTGCCTACGTTCCTGCCCTCCCAGGCGTCGACGTGGTCGGTGCTACCCGAACCGAAACCGACCAGCTTCTAGGTGAGGCTATTGCCGAGCACCTTGACGAGATGCGTAAGGATGGACTACCCATCCCCGAGCGGGACGATATTGACGTGGGTCAGATCGCCGCGGTGGAGCTGCCTATTTAGCAGACACCCCAGAGATGTCGAAATAACTTGGATGTGACTAAGGGTGTTTTGATTGATGCTTGGATTTTGATCTAGCCCAACCGCTGATGTGGATGACACCGCTTGCATCTTGAAATATTTGGTGCATTTGACAGACCCCTAATCATCGTTAGATCCGAAGTGACGGTTTTCCTTTGCTCATGTCAATTTCCAACGGCCGATCTTGAGAGATCAGATGTACGATGGTGCTACATCCCCACCATTTACAATGACGCTGGGTCACTTTTGAGTCCGATTCGAGGCAAGCTTTCCCAGGTGAGGATCCATCATTATATTTGGGACAAGAGGCGGTACGTGAACTCCTCTGTTCGGTGATTGGCAACGTAGCATCGTTGCACCCGGAACTCGTTATCTCGGCCTTAGGGCGTCGTCGAGTCTGTCGGCGAGAAGGTTGATCGACCCCCTATTGAGCGGTCCAGGCTCGTTAATCAATTTGATGAGAACTTTTGGTGGCGAAATGTATACGCCTTCGTGTACATAAGGTTTGCCTATTGCAAAGCGGGGAAGTGCCGCTGTGCTCCAGTCGCCTTCGATAAAAACGAGTGCAGGATGAATTGGAACTTTCCGATCTTCTAAAACTTGCGCGACTAGTATTACCAGGCTATAGATGGACTCTACCTTTGATGTGCGGTCCTTGCCTCCGACATACAAGCGCGTATCAAAGCTCGTTAACGAATTAGCTTTGTATTCGATCTTCCCCTTCCACTTTTTCGAGTCAATGATCCATACGCCTGACGATGCAATCACAAGATGGTCAATATTGGATTCTATTCCTGGAATTTGTCGGTCAGTTAAGACTCTGGCATCTCCAATCAGTCTGTGGTCAAGCGATAGGCCCATAAGGTATTCGCCGGTCGCTCCTTTTGACCACCTTAGATCGCGACGTTTTTGAGCCTCACGAAGTGCCGAAGACCCTCCGGTTGGATCTACGCGCGCCTGCTTGAAAGGCTCCGGGAACTCCGCGTCAGTTGGGGTTTCTGGTGATCCGCACTTGACACAGTGCACCTTGTGTAGGTCGGGGTTGTGCCAACCAACTGCCTTAACGTCTATGTGTTCACCACACGCGTTACAAGTTCCACCGTAACGAAGAGCCTTTAGCTGCCAAGTCATAGTGCTTTAGGATAGTTGAATCGACTGCTGACTTCCGCAAATAGGTGACCAAATTCAGTTCATCTCCCTATCGCTCAGATTCAGGGTTGCAATTACCTCTCGCACCTGAGGTCCCTAATCCGGCGGAATAATAAAATGCTGTTCACCAAGTCTTGCGTATGATGCGTCGGTGGAGTTGATTTCTTCGAACGCCGCCTTTTGGGTTATGCCGCGTGGCTTTACGTGACACTCGAGCATCCTCATGACACAAAGCACCAGCATGCAGGTGCCTACGTGAGCCTCGATGCGTCTCTGCCTGTGATGGTAGGCCAGCCCCCTTGTGAACCGTGACGGATTAGCGTCAGTAACATTTTCGAAAAGGTTACAACTTTTAGGGGCATCTAACAGCGTAGGTTGAATCTGAGCTGGGCAAAGGCACATGTGGCTAGAGCTTGATCGATGTATGCAGTGACGGCGGCTTCAAAAGCTGGTTCGGCAATTGCTACGCCTTGTTCAATTTCTGAGATGTAGGCCGGACGTGCAAGTATGAGCGCCTCGGCAAATTCTTTATTGGTGTTGGCTGCTTTGTGAATATCTCTTTTGAATATGTATGCAGGATTATCAGAAGTTGATGCGAAATTGCGATTGTGAGGGTGGCATTGGGGCTGGAATAGGGGGGAAATTCAAAGACGCTGAAGTGACCACACCTTTGCAGTTCTAAAACGCATAAAAATTAGAGGTGTCGTTTCACCGATAGCCCTTCAGAAAATACTGAGTATTTTCATCAAATAGGTTGCTTCAAGATGTCAACCGAGATAGCAAGAGCTTCACTTTGCTACGCTTTTGCGAGAAGCCCCTTTTCGAATGTTTTTCCCATAATATTTACCGAACCATTCCATGTGTCACTGCCAGAGAGGCTCGACTTCATTCCGTAATAAAATTCGACATATTAGGTTCACTAGCATTACAACAATTGAACGCCATGTGGGTCAACTTCCATAGACCTTGGGGACTTGCAACACGCTTATTAGTCCAACCGGGCCATGAGATACCTGTGTATGAGAAGGAAAGTCACCTATTCCACGTTGGCCCGCGGGAAATAATCTAACTTCAGTCGTTTTCTGATCAGCAATACAACCTGAAACGTTTATTGGCTTAGCGACCTCTATCGAAACTTGAAAGTTTCCAGTCTTCATATTGCCATTAGCAGCGGCCGAAAACAGCTTCTCACAGGAGCTTGAGTCATACTTAATGGAAAGCTTTCGACTAGTGGAGCCGCTCAGTTCTTTCCAATCAACTGACTCCACTACGCTAAGGGGCTCAATAGTTGGCCCTACAACCTTGCCTGCGCAGGGAAGCGGACCTTGATTCTTATAAACCACCGAATTGCTCTTTGAATTACCATTAATAATCACTGCAGTATATATCTGGCCTATTTCTGTATTTGGGCTTGCTTTCTTTGAGGAAACGCTCTGAGCTGGACAGCTAGTTGTACCTCCCCAGGTAATACCTATCCAAGCGGGCGTACCAGCAATTGCATGTAACCCATGAGGCATTGTAATAGAGCGGATCGTCGCTAACCCATATCCCAAGATGGCTACCTGATGGCTACCCTGGACAGCAGAAGCTGCTTTAAATATTGACTCTGCCTCACTCCAGGATATATTCGACTTTGGGTTTGCATTACCTTTTTGGATGGGCGATATTGAAAGGTTTCCCAAGGCAACCTTTTGGACATATAAAGTATTTGAAACCGAACTACTGCTGGGTAATCCTGCTTTACTGGAGCTAACTGTATTTCCACAGCCAGAGACCATAACACCTGGAACTAATAGCAGCAGAAAATAAAGTTTCAATGGCCATATTTTTCTATTCACTGGCACCGCAACAGCCCCTTTTCATCTCGTCGCAGAATAGCCCCATATTCACCACTCTCTAAGCACTCGTTACAATCCCATCGACTCTCCGGTGAAACTGCAAAGGTTGGTCTGCAATTGGTTCAAATGTCATGGGATAAGTCCCCAAGTCCCCCCACTGTTGGAAGTTCGATAGATCGGATATTGGGAATTACCTAGAGCCCAGCCTTTTCCACCTGCCGTAAATGCCATCGATAATATGCCTTGGTTCTCCATGGTGGACGGCAGGGTGTAGCGAACAAATGAATCTCCGCCATTAGTAGTGTGATAGAGATAATTTCCGGCCCATATATAACCTTCTTGAGTGCTCAGGAAATCAATCCCACCAATGGATTGCCAATTTGTGACAAACTCATTCCAGGATTTTCCTCCGTTAGTGGAGTTATAGAGGTTCCACTCCATTTGGTAGACATTCTTTGTCGGATTATTGGTGGCAGGAACCTTGGTTCCTCCCAATGCCCACAGATCGTTTTTAGAAATCGGATCGACAACCAGAGGTCTAAAAGGAGTACTCACTATATTCCAGCTATTGCCCGCATTGGTTGTCCGGTCAATTGTCGCTGAACCTGCCGGGCCATTATTGTTGGCAACGACAAAGCCCAAACTGGAATTGACAAACTTCCCTTGAAGCAAAGACCATCCCTTTGGAAGTGGAATCTGTTCCCATTTTGTGCCACTGGTACTCTGATAGAGGCCACTGGTTCCGAGTGCCAAAAGTTTGTTTCGAAGCGGGTCAATTTCAGTAACACCGGTTGGAGCGTTGCCAAGTCTATGCAGAGAGCTGGTGTTACCTATTACTGAAATCCCCTGACTAGGCGATAGCGCGTACAATCCAGTTGAACCATAGGAGATGCTTTGTGCACTATAGGGAGGATAAACAAGAGTCATTTGATCTGAAGAATTGGTCTGCCAGAAATTGGAATTTGCTGTTACAAACGAAAAGTCTGTTCGACTCCAGGCAGAAAAGCCCACCACATTGCGTAGAGAGCGAGCACTCATTGGAGTTTTGTTCATTAGGTTCCAAGTCAGTCCACCATCGTCGGTGGCATACATCCCGGAGCGTGCAAGTGCCATAAATCCCAATTGGGGTGAGATGAATTGAAGCTGTGTCACATAGCCAGTGGCAGGCATCACTCCACTAGTTACTAGGGTCTGACTACTAGAGAATTTAGATTGAGCCACCAGGCTCCAGTTCGACCCCCCATCTGTTGTGTTGTACAGATACTTATTCTCAGATCCTGCCGAGGGTTCGATTCCAACCAGTAGCCATCCATCACTAGTTGAACTAAAACTAAACGATCCGTATGTAGCTGCGGAATAGAGCGGGGATGGAACAAGTGACCAAGTTCTGCCACCATTTATGGTCTTGTAGATTCCAGCTGAGTATGGTTGAGAGCTAGAGCTGGAAGTGCGAAGCATGGCAAATCCGGTAGTTGGAGATAGAAACTTTATTGTTGAAATCGAACCTGCAAATATCTGATTCCAGGAGTTGCCACCATTAGTGGTTGAGTAAATATAGTTATTCGCTCCTCCATTGACCGGACGTGAAACGAGATAGCCGATTTTATTGGTGACGAAATCGATTGAAGAAACGGTACCTGGTACAGATGACAAAATATTCCAGCTGGTGCCTCCATTTTCGCTCAGTAAAATGGATGAGTTGGGACCCGAACCATTCTGCTGCGACAGGTAAACAATCGATTTAGAGAGATAGAAAGCATCATTTACCTGCTGTGGAACGTTCTTCCCAGCCACGATCGACGAAGACTTGTTGGCCGATATCTGAAGGGTGATTTCACGCTTTATGACGGCAGTGGTAGAGCTAGATGGGTTCGGGGACGCTGCCGAAGTACTACCGCATGCTGCGATTATCAGTCCAAAGCTGACCAATAGTGCAGTCCCTGGCTCTCTTCGCATCAACACCTTCTTGCTAAGTCGTTTTGTATGTTTTAGCTAAATTATTCTTACCCGTGGATTTGATATTCCGGCGACGGTTCGAACTGTATGGGGTCCCGTCTCACTTCAGAAAGAGCTCACTCTTATCTCAGATTAACCTTCAATTGGACGAAGCAGAGTCGCTGGATCAGTTGTTTGGATAGAGCGTTGGAGGCTTTTCTTCTTTTTCTTGACCGGTTTGGTTGCTTGTTTGTTGACTCCGGAGATCAAGCTTTTTAGAACCTCGACTTCGGCCTCCAATGCTCGGATGCCTTCCGGGCTTATTTCCACTATGGTCTGCGGTTTGCGCCCGGAGTAGCCCTTCTCTACAATTACCAGACCGGCATTCTCAAGCACCTGGATATGTCTGCCGAGATTCCCGTCTGTCAGTCCTGTCGACTGATGAAGAAGGCGAAAGTCTGCCCTTGATAGTTCATAAAGAACCGCAAGGATGGCGAGGCGACTTCGCTGATGTACTGCGTCGGATAAGTTGATTACTGATTTCGGAGTTGTTGAATCTGACATTGGTCATTCACCTTTAGGTTGATCGAGGCAATTTGGCTGGAGGTATTTGATTTCTTCCGGCTCACCTAGACAACCAGCTGCAACAAACGGAAGTCTTCTTCGCCGGTAAAGAAGTGCCGCTCCAGCAACTAGAACTAGTCCGGCAGCCAGGTAACTGATCGAGTGTGGAGGTATCCAGATATTGAGTCGGCTAAAGAACTCACTGGAACGTCTAGAGAGTGCGATTCCGACGAAGAAACTTAGTCCTGCAACTAGAGCAAGCGTCTGGCTGCGGGTTGCAAATCCAGCAACGCAGATAATCACCGCCACGGCTAAAAGGTGGGAAAGCTGACTTGGAAGACCCAAATAATCTGAAGCCAAAAGCACAAATACGCCGACAACACCAGCAAGTAAGTAAGTAACAGTGAAAGTTCGCAATCGACCACTGGAGCGCTGACAAAGAATCGACAACAAAACGCTGGCAGCTATACCGATCACCCAGAACCAAGGCGAGTTTCCGATCGACCATATAACCGGGAATTTCCCGGAAAACGAAATGGAAATAGGACCACGAATTGGAGCGCCTTGCGATGTGAGTGCAATAATCTTTGTGCCGGAGTGGCTGATTACACACGTGATGGGTTTCGGCGTTCCGGCCATTAGCCAGCAGCTCTGTATGACTTGTTTGGTGCTAAGTAGCGGTGTGCCCAGGATTGTTATGATTCCCAATGCGGCAGGTAACATCCAGATCCTTTGCTGAAGAATTCGAGCTCGCCTTCTGAGTAAAGCGATCATGGTTAGCGCATCAGCTGCAGATTCTTCGCCACAGTTATCTATAAGAGTCATAATATCCTGCTCGGCCACAACATTTAGTCTATACTACAGAGTACTCCAAGTAAACAATTGAGGCTAAGATTTTAAGTTGCCCGAATCGGGAGG
>JAJZIP010000106.1 GCA_021810525.1 Actinomycetes bacterium
CGGGGGAAAATGGCAGTGCGCATCTGGGGTGGTTCCATGTCAAGATAAAACCTCAAAAGTACTGGTCCACATGTACTATCAGTACATGAACACTGATGAGTTTCGGACAGGAAGACATGTGGTCTATAAGCTCCAAGCTCATATTGTTCTTCTTCCGAAGTACAGACGCGAGGTCATGACCGAACGCGTTACCCTCTGCCTGGGGGATGCATTCTCAGAGATCTGTGATCGCTACTAGGCCACTCTCGATGCCTTCGAGACCTATAGAGGGATCATGCTCACCTGCTCGTCTCCTATCCGCCGAAGGTGTCGCTCTCGGGGCTCGTCATGTCGCTCAAGACGATCTCCTCCATGAGAGTTCGTTCTGCAAGCTGGCCAGAAATTACGCGAGCCCTATGGGGGAAACACTTCTGGTCACCGTCTTATTGCGTGGTATCGGCGGGTGAAGCACCCCTTGAGGTAGTCAAGCGCTATATCGAGAACCCCTAGTCCCCCAACCGTCCGGGTCGCCCTCCTTGGAGTAAGCGGCCTTGACCCCTCCCTCACGGAAGGGTATTGCGGCCTTAGGGTGTTCAATCGGTCGGATTCACTACCCACAGCTGCACCGAACCCAGATCCTTCAGATACCGCGGACGGAGCGGCACAAGTCGATGCTTACTCTTGCCGGACAGAGCCTGCTGGATCCCGTCGGATACGAGAATCGAGCCGGGATTTGCGATATTTACTATTCGCGAGGCAAGGTTCACCACCGGACCGTAATAGTCACCCTCCCTAGCCAGCACTGATCCATATGCTATGCCAGCCCTCACCTCCGAAAGCAGCTTCTCTTTTGCATACTCCTCTTTGAGCTCGAGACCGATCTCAACTGCCGCTTCCGGGGAGGCCACCACGTACATTACCTCGTCACCGATCATCTTGACCACTCGTCCATCGCGCCGTGTGACCGCATCTGACGACAGCTCCTCGAACCGGGAGACCACCGCGCCAAGCTCCTGGGTTGTAAGCTGTTGGGAAAGAATCGTAAAACCTACCAGGTCCACAAATCCCACCGCCAAGATCCGCTCTGACACATCGCGAACACCACCGTCAAGCGCAACCATCGCGTGTCTGCCCGCATCGTGAAGATGACGGATCCACGCATATACCAGTAGTTCCGGAACGGCCGGGAGGATTGACGCGGAGTACTGGGTGAAGCGATCAGCCAGGTCGATTGTGGTGAAATCGTTTGATCCCAGACCCACGCCCTTCAAGCTGTTGGAAGCCACGATCTCCGCGGCCGCAATCCTCGCCATCGACGATCCGATGACGCGGGCGAGCTGTATGGCAACATCCACGTCGGTAGCACGAGTTCGCATGAGGCCTTTAAGAGAAGTCACTGCTTCCACGTCAATCGAACTGAAGATCCTGTCTTCGTCCGCAACATCTTGAAAACCCAAGGCGCGCCAGAGCCGCCTCACAGTCGTCGGGTCAACTTCAGTCTCCGCGGAGAGCTCTGCGATTGTCAACCGCTTCCTAGGCGGACCAAGCATCTGGTCGACAGCGAGAAGGTGAAGAGTGTCTTTCTGAAGAGCGTTGTAGATCTCCTCGTCGGAGATGTCACGTTCCCTGAGCATCTCCAACAGGCGGATGGGCAAAGATGCTGACAGAGCCTTAGCAATCTGCTCTTGATCCAACTCCATCCTCCACTCGCAATTGATTGATCAAATGCTGAAACATTCTTTCATGCCTACACTAAAGATAATGAGCATAAACGGGATTGACCTTCAAAAATTGTCGGCCTCACACGTAATATTGATTCCAATCCGGTCATTCTCCGACGCCAAATCGCGCCTCTCGGCGATTCTTGACGCCAGCAACCGGACCAATCTGATGCTCGACTGCGCGCAAAAAGTAATTGCCGCTTCCAAAGACTTGCCAAAGCTCGTGTTGACCTCAGATCCACTTGTCCAGACCTTCGCACAAAACCATGGCTGCCACTTGATAGAAGACAAGGGAGGTGGCCTCAATCCGGCGATCCAATACGCCTACAACCTGTTAGGGGAACATGGCATTGAACACGTCACAATTGCACATGCCGATCTTCCCCTGGCGCAAAATCTCACCAACCTTATGGTGAAAGGCCAATCAACGATAGTTCCCGATCGAAAGCATGACGGAACGAATGTAATCTCGCTTCCAGCCGCATACGATTTTCACTTCTCCTATGGACCAAATTCATTTGAACGGCACCTTCACGAGGCCAGACGGCTCGGACTAGAAATCAACGTTGATGAAGACCCCGCGCTGACCATAGACATCGACACCCCAGACGATCTGGTGGAGCTTTTGAATAATCACAAATTCATTTTCCGACACCTAGAGATCTAATAAGTTCTCCTCTTCACGGGATAGCATCTAGAAAGCCAGCTCGCGTCACCCGGGTCTGGTTGATTTGCCCTTTGTGCAGGTCCACAACTACTGCCGGTCGACACGCTTAGGAGGCAGACATGACAACTTACATCAGTGGCGAAACCGCTTCGCCAAGCCAGAATCTCGCCGTGCCATCCAGAGCACTCGCAATCGGCGCTCATCCAGACGACATCGAATTTGGCTGCGGCGGAACACTTGCGAAGTGGGCTGCCAAGGGATGTGAGATACTTCACCTGGTCTGCACAGATGGTTCGAAAGGCACATGGGATCCCGATGTCGACGGAGCCGCACTTGCACGACGCCGTCAGAAGGAGCAGACAGATGCCGCTCGCATACTGGGTGGTTCAGCCCCTGTTACCTTCCTCGGATGGACCGACGGAGAACTCGAATCCGGAATGGTGCAGCGAGGTCAAATCGTGGAGGCCATAAGACGGCTCAAACCCGATGTTATCCTAGCCCACGACCCCTGGAAAAGATATAGGCTCCATCCAGATCATAGGCACGCCGGATTCCTGGCGACCGACGGAGTGGTGGCCGCGCGAGACCCTCTCTTCTTTCCTGAGCTGGGTACCCCTCACCGGCCTTTAAAGATGCTGCTATGGGAAGCAGATCAGCCCGACCACGAAGAGAGCCTGGACGAGGAGCTTTTCCAAAGAAAGCTTCTGGCACTCAAAGCTCACTCCAGCCAGTACGAATCGACTATGGGCGTAAATCGCCTTGACGACGAATCTCAACTGGCCGCATTCGAAAACCGGCTCAGGACACGACTTAGCGAGAACTCGCTGAGCCACAATGGGCAGCTATTCGAGGTGTTCAAACTCATAGACAAAGTCTGACCTCCAGGCTCAATTGACCTTTCGTTCGAACCGCTCCCAATACGGTTCACGAAGCTTGAACTTCTGAAGCTTTCCGGTGGCCGTCCGTGCCAGTTCTTCCCTGAATTCGATTGAAGTGGGACATTTATACCCAGCCAGCTTGGCCTTGCAGAACGAACGCAGCTCCTCTTCGGTTGCCTCCGACTGCGGGCGAAGGACAACGAGCGCCTTAACGGTCTCGCCCCATTTCTCATCCGGCACGCCAATGACGGCAACTTCGGCCACCCCTGGATGCTGGTAAAGAACGTCTTCGACCTCGACCGATGAGACATTTTCTCCGCCAGAGATGATGACATCTTTTTTCCGGTCCGAGATCACAAGATACGGCCCGTCCATGTGTCCTCCGTCTCCGGTATGAAACCATCCGTTGGCCAGTGCTTCATCAGTTGCGGCCTGGTTTTCCCAGTACCCGGCAAAGATATGATTGCCCTTGGCGAGAACCTCCCCGCTCGAGTCGCAGCATATTTGAATTCCGACGGCGGGAACTCCCGCCCAGCTGAGCCGTCGTGACTTCTCCACCCTGTCCAGATGCTCCCATTCCTTTATAGCTCTGTTGATAGTCAAAAGCGGAGAGGTCTCGGTGAGTCCATGTATTTGCATGAACTCCCATCCAAGCTCGTCTTCGATTCGCTCAATCGTTCTTGACGGCGGCGGCGCGCCAGCCGCCACAACCCTTACTAAGTCTCTACCTGGACTCTCTCGCCCTTCCCCGCTCCTCCTCGAAGCCGCGTCCAAGACGGACGCCCAAACGGTCGGGGCCCCGCATAAAAGCGTGACGCCCTCGCGTTCGATCTTCTGAAGAATATCCTCACCGTCAATCTTTCTCTGAATGACGTGGGCTCCCCCCATCGACGTGACCGCGTACGGCATGCCCCACCCGTTACAATGGAACATTGGAAGGGTATGCAGGAGCACGTCTCGATCGTTCACGCCAGTATGCCAGCCAAACACAACCGCATTCATCCAGGCGTTGCGGTGGGTCATCTGGACCCCCTTTGGTCGAGCGGTCGTTCCGGAGGTGTAATTGATCGAGCAGGTTGCATCCTCATCCGCCTGCCAGTCACGAGGTCCCTCGGCGGAGTTCGAAAGCGGGGAAAACAGCTCCTTGTCGTGAAAATTGTCCAAAATGAATCTGTGCTTGACGCTTATTCTCTTGGTGATCGTTTCGTACTCAGGGTCTACCATCAACACGCTGGCGCCGGAGTGTCCTACAATGTAAGCAAGTTCGTCCTCATTGAGCCGATAGTTGATCGGTACCAGAATTCGTCCGTAGCCGCTGACCCCGTAGTACGACACGAGAAACTTCCCGGAGTTGGGTGAGATAATAGCAACCCTTTCGCCTTTGCCGACCCCCATGTCGTCAAATGCTTTGGCCATGCCCCTGGCCCGCATGTTCAGTTCGGCGTATGTAATTCGGCCCAAGCTCCCTGGCGCGCTCTCCTCATCAACCAAAGCCAACCGGTCTGGAAATACCTGCGCTGCCCGATCGAGAAAACTCCCCACATTCATTTCCACCTTCATCGGACCCCCCTTTGAGAATTGGTACCGGAACACCGCTGTTGCTGTATTTAGATAAAGTAGCACGCCCCGATTCAACTCTTTGACATCAGATGAATACCCGCATCACCGATCGGGCGTCCGACCTCTCCGTCAAGTTGAGGTTGCTTTTAAATGTCCCCACCAAACCACCACTGGACTGAGGCCCGGCTATTTGGAGCCGGTGGAAAAGGTCGCTTGCGTCCGCCCCCTACAGCTCGCGCCAAAACTCGGCTTCGACCATAGAAAGGCCTTCTCGATATCTTGAATTTCGTTTCCGCACTGTTCCTTCAGCTCGCTGCCCAAGTGCCAACCCACTCTCTCTCAACCGGCTCGACCTGCTGGCGAAGAGCTCCGAGCTTTTGAAAGGCCGTTCCACTGTTACGAACTCTCCCAGGCCAAGATGGAGGTCACAATCTGCCCTAAACGCCCGTCTGGCATCGCTCCCGCTCATCGCCGAAAGAGGCGAGATCATGGTACTGAGGTTAAGCCGAGACAACGGCATCGAGGTCCTTTCCCCGTTCAAGAGATAAATTACCTCCTTGTTTGCCAGGTCGATTTGACCCTGGCAGGCCGACGCAAGAGCCTCCCCTTTCGGAAGATAGTGAATCCAGATCGGCTCCAGGTCGTAGAATCCGCTCACATCGACCTCCCGCCCTAGAAGTCCAGCTATTTCGGCTCTAGCCAAATCACGATCCTTCTTGGTGGCAAGGATCAGGCAGGAGGAATGGTCTTGACCGAGCTGCCAGTCCTTTAGGGCTCCTGCCGACTTGATTACTGCTCTTTTCAGGGCGTCTGCCGAGGACTCACTTGTCTCAAGATCCTGTGTCGCTGCCAGACCTGTTTGCAGGGACCGGTCACGCTCTCGATCTTGCGTTAGCTCTGTGACAGGTGTAACCGGAAGCTCCCTAAATGCATCGCCCTTCTCGCAGGAGAGGCGGTCACAGGCTATAACGAGATCCTGGTGACGATAGTCAAAGGAAAGGGCGGCCAATCTCGCAGAACTGAGCTGACCGAAAGCCACTATCTCGAGCGGCTCTGAAAAGCCCACCTGCGACATCTCAC
This sequence comes from Actinomycetes bacterium, assembly GCA_021810525.1. GTDB lineage: Bacteria > Actinomycetota > Acidimicrobiia > Acidimicrobiales > Acidimicrobiaceae > SCQM01. The sequence continues at coordinate 5,886 of JAJZIP010000106.1, forward strand.
GCGAAGAGGCCCGATATATCTCCTTTGAATTGGCCAGCACAGCAGCTAACTGACCGATTGAAAACGCTTTTTGACGCTGGTAGAGGTCGTTCTCGAAACTCACCAGGGTCAAATGCCCCTCCCCCCGATCCGGCGAAAGCATTCTTCGGAGAAAACTCTGCTCGGCCAGATCCTGATCTAAGATGTTCGATCGCACGGATAGGCTTCTCACGTGCTCGGTGTTGCGAGGAAATAGCTTTGCCAGCTGATCACCGGTGTAGCCTGCTTCAGTGAGTTCTTTCTCCCAGCGCTGTCTCAGCTGATCTGCGCTCACTGTCACCTTGTCTGCCCTAGTCATGAGGGACGCCTTCCTGGCGGCTCGAGCCGCACGTGTGCCCCAGCTTTCAACTAACTCCCCCACCTCACATGAGCGCTTGGAGAATAGCCTGGAGAGCCCCGGGGGGAAACCCGGAAGCTCAGTCGGACCACTCGGGTCATCAAGTTCTCGTTCGACCATGACGACCCCAAAGCGCTGGTAGACCTCTTTGGCGAACGACCGCCTGTAAAAGGCCGAGTACTCTTTGACGTTCCTGTAAAGCCCAGTTGAATCAAGGGCCCTAAACGAGCCGTCTTCGTTTTCGACACGGTTGACCACGATGACGTGGGTATGAAGATGTGGATCGAGAGAACGCGAACTCTGGTGAACGAAGCCAACAGCCGACACACCCCCATCACCTCCCCAGCTCATCATCGGCTGTATCGAAGTCATGGATTCCGCCACCGCCTTTTGGTGGGCCTCCAAAATCTGACGAGCAATCTTGGCTGGCAGCGTGCCAAAAAGTATTGACAGTTGCTTGGGCGCGACCCAACAGAGGTCATATCCCACGTTACTTATAGGCCGAACAAATCTCGGGTCCCTTCGAAGCCCGCGCAGTTCATCAAGTATTTCTCCCAGCTCTGGGGAAGTAAGCCGTCTTTGCGACCATCCCCCGAAGAATGAGACTTCGTCGACGGAAAGATGAGTTCGACTATCCTCCCTACCGCTTGCGACATCAGCGAAGTAGTAGGAAAGCCGCCTTGCATCCAATGAAGTTACAAAAAGACCAGACACCGCTCTTCACCAAAAAAATGCCTCAAATCTTGCGGGTCTTGCTCAACTATTTCATAGAGGTCGAACTCACGTCAACACAATTCATGCATATAAAGCGAGCAGGCTCTCAATCGCCTGACGTCTGAGAGGCCTGAACTGGGCGGGTGCCGCAATGAACGAGGAGGGCGGCAGGCGTACGAGCAACCTTGAAATCCACGCACTGGAGGAGGATCTGAGCCCACAAAGATCATACTCTCCATAACTCCCCAGGACTTGTGGGGATTCCGCAAGTCGTTCAACTAGCCAGCTCGAACCGGCCGGCACTGCCAGGATCACCCACTCTCCAGTTCCCCCAAATGCCTTTGGTATGTCTCCGCTCGCTATACGCTCCTGCTCTGACCTAGGCAGCTCATAGGTTGAACCCGTGAATTCGCAGGAAATTATCCTTCCCACAGCAAAGTGCCGCACCTCCACCGTCAGGTGGCAGAATCCCCTCATGTACCACTTGCCGGACTCATTGAAAAGCTGATACGGTTCAACCCGCCTCGTGCTCACCCGTTCCGACGAAGACGAAAAGTAAGTAATCTCTACAGTTCGGCGCTGATCGACCGCCTCTCTTAACTCTGGGAGAAAATACGGCTCTTCAATTCCAACATCCACGTCGCTTAGAGCGATGTCGAACCTGGAAAGCGAGGCCTGCAACTTCTTGAGCGCCGAATCCAGATGGCCGCTTCGGTCCAGTCCCGGCACCTTTACCGCAGCAGCCGCCGTCGTAGCTAGAACCATCGCCTCAGTGGTGGAAAGCTTCCTTGGTGCGGTGATGATATCCATATCGAGAAAGCTCTCCACTCTGCCGTCATCCTCGACAATAATCTCAAGGAGCGAATCAGGCGTGTAAGGGGGCAGTCCACAACACGCGGCAATCTCCATCAGTCTTACAACCTCAGGGGTACTTATCCCAAAGATCTTGGAGATCTCTGAGACGGTGGTGGTCTTCTTTCTGGCAAGCCACGGAAGAATCTTCACAAGGGCAGAGTACATAGCGGCGGCGCTTCGCAGATCTTTCCCTTTACCGCTTTGAGGGTATAGTTGACCCTGAACGGCACCTTGCCGACCGGCAACAGAATCAAGCAGGGAAGTCGAATCACTCTGCCTGTCGGCTTCAACCATCGCTAGCACCGCGTCTTGATCTTGGTCCTGCGGCTCAGCTAGCAGGTTCCTGAGATGGTTGACGAACTCTTCCACCAGAGGCGGGGGTTCGATGAGAGTGACCTTGTCAAAATAGCTGAGCAACCAGTCGAAAAATGATCGGGAATCCACGATTTCAATGGAAAGTTCCGCTGTACCGTCCTCTCCTAGCTCGACAACGCTCTGCTTGCCGAGCTCAAACGTCAAGATGGGGGCGACATCTGGATGAGCGAGCACCTTCACCGCAACAGTGCCCCCTTCGCCCACCTCCCACCGATTCTTGGGCAACTTTGAAGAGATATCGAACTCTTTCGGCTTATCGATGCTGTCGGCCTCACTGATCTGAACCTCAGACTCGATTCGGCTTACCAAAAAGGTCTTGATCATCTTTGACTCGCGCTCGTTTCCCAACAGATACCAGTTTCCCCATCTGAAAGAGATTCCAAAGACATCGACGGATCTGGGTTTTGATCTGTATAAAAAGTTCACAACCTTCTGCGAACCCATCGCCTCAAACAGGGGAAACAAAGCTGGCTGGTTAGGAATGTCGGCGACAGTTGCGTCTCGTCCCGAGACCACGCATCCGAGCTTTTGCAGGGCGGACTCCCTTTCGCCACCGCCAAAACTGACGATGGCGCTCGCTGCGGCGAGAGAGGAGGCCTCCTCGTCAGTGAAGCGAAGGTCCGGAAGGATCATCTCGGCTCTGTCGATCTGATACCCGTACTGCTCCTCTCCTGGTATCTGATGAGTGACAATAGGGATTCCGAGTTCGCGAAGCTCCTTTTTCGCACGCTCGAAAGCCTGGTGCCTGGCACTGAGCGAGTCGGGAAAACCGCCGACTCGCCGAGCGATCTCATCCAGAGAGAGTGGCTTCTTGGTGTCCAAGAGAAGCATCACCACATTGAAAAGTCTCGGAAACTTATCCGTTTTCGCCAATCCAAAATCCTCTTCGCCAGCTCAACACTAGGGTAACAACATCTGTCCTAAATGTAGGCTCCAATTTGACTCTACATACTGTAATTTCCACTCGATAATAGGATTTTCGATATGGGCGCGCTATCTTTCCAGTTGCATCCGATCACGGTTGCAGCCGTGTTGTTATCTCTCATTGCATATCCATTGCTTTGTTCCACGGGCGTAAAAAAGGAGCGACCTCTCTCGCTTGCTGGGCGATTCGAATCTGGACTGAAGCACTCGACCGCCAGGGAGAAACGGTTCTTTTTTTTCGGACTGCTTGCACTTTTTGTCGCAAATTACTGGCCTCTGGCAGACATGGCAGAGCACGACCTCCTCCTGGCAAGGATGCTTCAACAGCTGATCATCACCCTCGCGGCGGCACCTTTTCTGCTTCAGGCCATCCCGAAAAGCTCGATTGTAGCTCTGACCAAACCTCGCTTGTTGGATCTTGTTCTGGCATATTTGACCAGACCTCTCTTAGCAGTAGTCATCTTCACCATTACCGCGGTCCTCGCGATGACCCCCGCCATGGTCGCCTTCGAAATCTCATCTGTGTGGCGCGAACAGCTTATACATCTCGCTCTGCTTGCCGCAGCCCTGCTCGCTTGGATACCGATCCTCAGAGTCCTTCCAGGCATCCGGCAACTCTCGACACCGGGGAGACTCGCATATCTTTTTGTTCTCTCTTTGCTTCCCACCACTCCAGCCATTGTCCTCATCTTTGCTAGAAGGGTGCTCTACACCAGCTACTCTCATACTGCTCTGGGCCTGAACCCGGTTGCAGACCAACAACTCACAGGAGCGCTTGCAAAGATTGCTTCGCTTGCGGTTTTTTGGGGAGTTGCGATCGCAATCCTTTTGCGCGCCGACAGAGATGAAGAACTCGGACAAGATCCGGACCCCATCACCTGGGACGACGTTAAGCGCGAACTCGACAGGAGCGCAAAGCGTTTCCCTCAGGGATAAACGGTGTTGCCTTCATTGGCGGTAGATTACTAGGAGACCTTTGTGCATTTTTGTCACACATTGCGCGCAGAGATGAAGCCTTAGTTCCCGTATTGGAGTAAATAGATGTCAATTCGCCACGATCTTAGAAATGTGGCAATCATAGCCCACGTCGATCACGGCAAGACCACCCTGGTGGATGCCATGCTGAGAGAGACTGGTGCATTCAGGGCCAACCAAGAGGTAGTAGACCGTGTCATGGACTCGATGGACCTCGAACGGGAAAAGGGAATCACCATTCTTGCAAAACAAACATCGATCAATTACGAAGGGGTGAAGATCAACATCGTTGACACTCCCGGACACGCCGACTTCGGAGGAGAGGTAGAGCGGGGATTGGCGATGGTCGACGGCGTCCTGCTCCTAGTCGATGCCGCAGAAGGCCCGCTACCCCAGACACGGTTCGTCCTTAGGAAAGCGCTGGAATCTGACCTCCCGATCATAGTGGTCCTCAACAAGATCGACCGTTCCGACGCGCGTCCCGACGAGGTGAT
>JAJZIP010000107.1 GCA_021810525.1 Actinomycetes bacterium
TGGTAAATGTCCTCAGCGACTGCGATGGCACTCGCTCCACCCAGCTGCGAACAGCGTTGTCGTCAAAGCCATCGGGCAAAGTTAGCTCGGGAAGAGACACGTGACCCTGTACCGCCAGCAAGTACGCAGTATCGAACACCGCCTTCTCAGGGGTGGCCAGCAATCGGGCTACATCCCTCACCATGCCGCCGTACAAGTCCGGGTGGATGTGATGGATCACAAAAGAGCCAACAGTTGTCTCAATTGTTTGAGAACGCCCAAGCGAGACCACGGAGATCGCGCGTGGGATCTGCTCAATCATCCCATGCCGTGCGAGCGCAGTCCACATGGATCCATAACACGGGTACGGCTGAGTCAACGCAGAGGCCAGCGCCAGCGGATCGGAGATTTCCTCTGTCGTCCACAGACCATGACGGATTCGTTGCACCAAACCCGCGTCGGCCAGCCTAAGCAGAGTATGAGTGGTGGCTGATACGCTCTGGCCCCAGGCGGTAGCCGCCTGCGCATTAGTCACCACAGGGATACCCAGCGCCCGCAACCGTCCGAGAGCTTCAGCGCCAGTCATGTTCTCAACCCTCCCAATCCGTACCGTCTTCCCTGAAGACGAGGCGGCTGGGGGGGGAAGCCCACAGTGCCTCGATGCGCTCGCTCACGAACACCTTCATGCTTTCCCACGCTTGGGACTCCGAATACAGCGCAGCTACGGCCGGCTCGAGAAATGGTAGTACCTGAGTCTTGAAGCTGGAAAACGGCAGTTGTGAGGCTCGTTCCGCCGCCTCCGCGAAACGGCATTCTGTCGTACTTCGGGAACGTACTTCGGCAGGCTGCGCAAGCTTTGCGCGCTGTCGAAGCAAGAGGTCGAGATCGAACACGTCCCGAGCTTTGGTCTCTCCCTTAAGCGCAAGGGCTGCGACTTTCTGTTCGATCATCGCTGTAAGGCCATAGCGTTGCACCATCGGCGGCACGATGCCATATGGATCAACAACCCGTTGGGGAACTTGAACCAACTCGAACCGACGGTCATCCACCCGCCGGGAGAACTCTATCTTAGTCCGGATCAGCGCCTCTTGCCCGTCCCTCTCCAGTCCCACTTTCCACCGCTGGGTGGTATCGGTCTGCTTCGGTTTGCTAAACTCGACTACTCGCGTTCCTGAAATCTAAAGGATTGACTCAAGAGCCCTTCCACCGAGCACGCCGTCAACCACCTGCTCCAACTTCCATCCATCTCCCGATACCGCGTCGAAGTCGATATCGTTCGAGTAGCGGACGCTGCCAAAGAAGTACCGAAGGTTGGCCCCACCCTTCAACACGTATTGGTCAGGCCGATAGGCCGATGAAAACACGCGCAGAAACGTGAGGTGAAACTGCTCTATCGCTCCGGCATCATGTTTTAGGTGCATAAATCAGCTATATCAGATATGGACGCCCGTGTCCATATCTCGCATTGCCTCACCATCGCAATGCAAGGTCCAGTCCACGTTGGCATCTCGGCCCTAGGATGTCCAGTGTCTGTGCATTGTCGCTGAAATGTGTCACCAACCACGATTATCGTGCGGGGAGGTCTTGCATGAGAGTGCAGGTAGTTTGCCGCCATCTCTCGAATGATCGCGATAGCTGTGTCACGGTCGACTGTTTGCATATCTTCGTCTACTGATCTCGGGGCCCAAGTGTTGACGTACATGGTCGGCCAATATCTCGAAATCGGGATTCCGTCGGCGGAGCGACGCGGCTTCGGCAATCCAATGAGGCAAACGCTCCAACGTGGTGCAGCCTGGCCAGAACAGACCTGCGAGCCGTAAACCCTTGGCATGCTCTATTCCCAAAACCGGACGGATAGGCAACCGGGAACGGACGTGGGGCACACACGCCTGCGCGAAGATCTGACGCAGGGGTTCTTGCCATTGGTCTGGTGGAACCCGACGTTCTCACAAGTTCGCCATGAAATTTAGGGTTTCGTCACGTTCAGAGATGTTGTTTATTTAACAATTATAGCACTTGACAAGGTAAAAGCCAAGTCAGAGGCAGCGCGGAACCGCCTAGGTGAGGGGATGGTGCCAGCCAGATGGGGTCATCTTGCATGGAGTCCGCTCTTGGCGCGTATATAACACACAGCCATTGGCGAGCAGGGGCATTAGCTGCTGGTTTGAGAGATGGTCATCGCCGCAGAGGCGAGTCCAAGCTTCGTGACCAGTTCAAGCTCGCTTTGGTTGCTGCTGGCGTACCGTTTGCGATATGATTCGCGTATGGCGTCTTCGCTATGTTTGGACAACCATTCGTTGATCGCTTTTGATATCAGCGCACCTCGATTGGCAGCGACCCCGGACTTCACCGCCTCATCGATGGCTTTTATGATATCGTCAGGCAAACGGGCGGTAATTGGATGGCTCATGCAGGCAAGTATACATTTCGTACACGAGAAAGCGAGCTTGACCTAATCTGAGCTTGACGGCTATGGCTGACGGGAGCTCGAAGACTGTCGGGAGAACGTGCTGATCGGAGGGGGTGGGTAGAATTTCTTAATAGAATCAAGAAGTCGCGCTACGCGCGACTTTCCTGGGAGTCTGGGCAGCTTGACCAACCACGCTCAGAAACTTTGTCATGCGTGCCCGCCATCGTGAGTCTTCAGGAGCCACATCACCTCACGGCACGGACTTGAAACAACGGACATGCAGTACTCCATACTCTCCAGTACTTGTCGTTGAGTTGACAGGTGAATATAGCTTGTCGATAGCGTGGGGCATCTTAGAACTCTGTGATATAGACTAAATCATCATGAAAGAGTCGAGCCTTGCAACCTCTAGACAGAATCCTCGCCGAGAATTTGCAGCTGACACACTTTCTATGGTCTCCCACATAATGACGAAAGCGCGTACCCTTCAACAAAGAACTTGGCTCTTGCCTGCTGCTCTCGGACTTATGACACTTGTGGCTACGCCTCTAGTGAGTGCTGCATCGGTAATCACTAGCTGTTGGATGCGCATCGGCCCGAATAACAAACCAGCATCATGCAGTCTCAGCGGCTCTGGAAAGGCGCTGACAATCATCTCGGCAACTAGCAGTTCAGTGCACGGCCAAATGGCCGCCTGGTTCACGGGAAAACCACAGTTTACCTGGTCAATTGGAAATTCAACGTTGTTTTGGGTCGCTGGAGTCACGCTAAGCATAGCCGTGTGTGTCGTTTTTCTGCACTCTTCGAAACAGCCAACAGCGTTCGCTGTCACCTACATCCTTGCCGGTCTTGTAGGTGTGTGCATTATTCTCGCCTCGATTCGATTGACCTTTCCGAGCCAGCTGTCACATCTATTGGCCGTTTCGCTAATCATTTGTATTGCCGGGTTTACAACTCGGAGTAAGTCGCTTGAGCTGGCTTCCGCAGTCAGTTTCTTCGTTGGGATTGTACTGTCACGACACTCCCAGGTGCTGCTTCCTGGGCTTGACATCTTACTCACCCCGGTGTCGCAAGCATATATAGCAGCAAGTGTCGTTCTAATTGTGAGTTCCATAACGCTCTACTTACGAGCACGGAGTCTGTGGAGCAAAAGACGATATTGTACGCTCGATTCAGGTAACTGTCAGATGAATGCCTTCCATACGTCACTATACGAACAAAGGTGAATGATAAATGTCAGATCCAACGACTCCTCAAGCAGTAATCAACCTTTCAGAAGCAGTTCATCAGCGCAGCCGCCTCGCCATACTTGCTGTGCTCTACGAACTTACAAGCGCAGACTTCAATCTTCTAAAACGAATGACGGGTCTCTCGGAGGGAAACTTAGGTAGGCATATTCAGGTTCTCGAAGGTGCCCGACTTGTGCACGTCGTGAAAGGATATTCAGGACGGAAACCACAGACGATTCTTCGATTGAGTCCCGAAGGAGTCACCGCATTCGAAGATGAAGTCCAGGTCCTGAAAAGGCTAGTATCCGAAACTGAGGTGGGAAAAGACGTACCTTCTCGAGTCAAACAAGGTAAGAAGGCCAGCAAGATAGATCCAGTTCTAGGCTGACAACAGACCATAACTCTCCGGAATAGCCAGTCTTTGGCTATTCCGGAGAGTTATGGTCCTTTTATTCTGTCCGCAGAATGAACCTGATATCTAGTAAGATCCGCAGACTGTCCCCCAGCTCGTATAAGGAGAGGTTGATCCTTGCCACCAGGTAGCGGTCCATATCGCCGACGAACTCCGAAGGTAGACCGGCTCCTGATACTGATTTGGACTCAAGGTCGTCGTACTGCCGTTCACAACGGCGGTTCCGGGGGAACATCCCGAGCCAACCGTACCCAGCTCCTGGTGTCCAGTCACTGAAGTCGTCCCCTGGTATGTGTATACAGCCCCCACATAGTTAGAATTCCCGTTGATGGTTAGAGTTCCTACACATTCATAGCCGTTTGTGACGGCTCGACCTGTATACAAAGCCATGTTTGGACACGTCGCGGTCACGGCAGGGACTGCCGTCCCCGAACTCGGCGTCGTCTTCAAACCGCCGGTGCACTGTCCGACAATCGTTGCCCCGTCGAGCTGTATACCGGGTGGTACACCCGGAGGGTTTATGGCAGGACTGACCGTCACGCTCAGAACGCTACATCCTGGACTATGGTGCGCTTCGAGCCAGCCAACAGCAGAGCGGGTGGCAGCACGCTGCTCGGCAGCGTAGTGTTGCCAGGCCGATATGGGAGCATTGATGCCAGGCGCTACCGGAAATGCTGAGCTTGTTGGCAAGGGCGTTGGATTGGGCATGGCTGCGGCTGGCTCCGACCCGACAGCCAAGCTCATAGCAACAAGAAGGGTTAGGCCACAGCTCAGCAGAACTGCTTTTCGACAAAATCTTGAACTGAACGAGATAGCTTTCAAGATATCTCTCATCTTTCCTCCCTCTTAGAAAACCGAACTACTACTCGAGTGAGCAGAGTCCTCTCGCAGGATAGTACACTGTGTAGCACATAGTCAAGTGATACACCCAACGGCTTAACGAGCTTCCTTAGATTCTCTTCATCCCCACGACGTTGCATATCAATTTCCGCCTCAGGGTCTCAATCTGGACTATGGTCTGACACCACTTATCCTGATGGACCTGAGGAAACAGGGCAAAGGTGTTGCTATAAAGGTTTTGTTCGCAGCGGAAGAATATCTTGAGACATCAGACTCCCTAAAGTTCATGCCTTTTCATTTCAGCACTGTCGCTCGATTATTCTTGTCAACCTGGGAACGAGCTGGAAACGTATACAGTCGCTCAGTGATCCACTACAATAATTTAAAGGTGTATCTTCGGTCTTTGTGCAATGGGGTTAGTCCATATGATTGAATCCGAGTATCCCCAACCAGATATCCCTCTAACCGCAGCATCTATTAGAGATGCCGTTCAGGCCGGAAAGGCGACGGTAGCTGATGTCAAAAAAGTACTCCGACACGCGGTGCCTGTACCTACCAAGTTCCCAGAAAGCGTTCCTCCGCCCCTCCGAAATTTACGTCATTCAACGATTGGTGTGTTCGTACGACCGTGAAAGAAAAGCGTGAGTACTGCCATACTCGAGCAAAGAAGGCCAACAGCAAACGCCTGCTTTCACCCGAACCAATCTACAATGTCACACCCTGGGAAGTCTGGCATATCATCAAAGAGGCAAAGGGCCGGTGTGCCCATTGCGGTTCGTTAGCTGTCGAAAAGAGGGCATCCAATGAAAAGGGGCATCCAATTCCGTGGTCAAACGTTGGTCGACGAGTCGGGAGCCTTGGCCATCATGTTGCACGATTTCACGGCGGCGGAAACGAGCTGAACAACCTTCTGTGGTGCTGTTTGTGGTGCAACGACTGGGCTTCAGAACGCGTTGCGGGTGCCACAAACCATGGAGGCTACTACTCGGAGGAACCAGACCAGGACATGCAATACGAAAACCCTTACCCGAAAGAAAACATCACTCGAGACATTGAGGCGACGGCAAGGCGAAGAAAGACGAACCAACGGCGGCCAAGACCATCGCGACGATGCCGGACGGCTGCGCAGACGACGGCATCCTCTGGGAATTGCGCGTCGCGTTCAAGATCGACGAGGACTCCGGGCATTCCGTTTGCAGCACCGGCCAGGTGTGCGGCGGGGGTCGACACCTAAGGAGATCGGTGATATTATTGATGTTAAGCCGAAAGAAGGAGGGATAATTATGGCCGACAACAAAGAGGTGCAGAAATTCGTTCTGAGGTTACCAACGGATGAGCACGAGGGTCTGAAGATCATGGCCAGTGTCACCGGCCAGTCGATGAACGATCTTGTCGTGCGCGCCATTCGAGAGTTTCTTGCAGGTTCTGGCAAGCGTGAGGAATTTGAGAAAATTCTGACCAAGGTAGGTGACCGGCATCGCCTGGTACTCGACAAGCTCGCCCATTTATAAAGGGGCGTCCGGATGCGTTTTATGACAGTTGGAGAGGTTATCGAGATCGCGGACCGGGAAATCGGACTGGACAAGTTGAGATCCTTCGATTTACTCGACTCGGCTGTCCAACGCCAAATTAACTACCGTCTTTACGGCGGAGAGCTAGTGGACATTCATACTGCGGCCGCGCAACTCCTATTTGGGATTTGCCGGAACCACCCGTTTGTGGACGGAAATAAGCGAGTGGCGTTTTTCGCCATGGCTGCTTTCCTCCTGTTGAACGGTTGGGAGCTGAGAGGAGAGTCCGAACTGATTGCTCTGGTCGTCGACACAGCAGAGGGTATTGTTGATATTGCCACGATCGCCGCTTCGCTCAAGGACCTGAGCTATCTGACCGAAATACCGCCAGACGAGAGCGGACACGAAGGTATTCCGCGGCTGGAAGGCTGAAACGGCGCATCTTTGGTATGCGCACCCGCTAGCGCTGCAGCTTCTTGGTTTTCGGGAGTAGTACCGCTTTCAGCCCGTCGAGGAACTCGGGGATCTTGCGATTGAGGTTCGCTGCTCCGGAGATGACTTTCGCGATCTCGTCAAGATGGTCGTCCAGCCGGGCGTGCAACGCCTTGACCTCGGTGGAGAGCGCCTCTGTTTGCGACTCCAGGATGCGAAGCTCGCCGGTCAGAGCACGGATCTCGGTCCTTACCGCCTCGGTGTCGCTCTTTTGGGCAAGCGTGCTCTCAAATCCGTTTAGATCCTGACGAGGGGGAGCGCCGGATACGACGGCTCCGAGCATGGCCACGATGCTCCAAATGGGGTGCTCATCGGGCAGCGACTGTTGATCGGCCAGGGCCTCCACGAGCTGGCGTTGAGAGGGGCTTGGCAAATGGGCGAGCGCGAGCTCCTTGGGGGTGGGGCGGACGGCTGGGGCGGGCGGGAGAGGTGCGGATTGGGCTGGTTCTTCTACAGGCAGGGGTAAAGGCTGGAGAAGATCTTGCGCAAGAGGTTCTGTCGCATGGGTCCGTGGTGATCTAGAGCCGCTAGTCATTCTCGATTTGCACTCCTGACCACTGGTTCCGGCATTTTTCGCCCGCGCCATTAGAGGGGTATACAGAAAGGTCGGCTGCCCATTTGTCTTCCCTGAGATGGCGCTGGGCGGCCTTGCGCAGCGTGTACAGATCGTCAAAGCGCACCAGGATCGCGCGGAGAAGCGTCGGGACGTCAGGCGGCTGTTCAGGCGGGCATTGCTGCTCCTCCAAAATCGCATTGATGGCGCAGATAAGGTCGTCCCACGTATCTTGGCCGCGAGCGAAGAACTCAGGATCAATGTCTTCTTCGCCGTACTCCGTCTCTTCGGCCTCGCCGCTTGGGATCGCCCAACTCAGACCAGTGTCTCTCTCCGTTTTTTCTATCTGCCGCATTACCCGTCTAGCCTTATCGGGAGGTAGTTGCTTGGCGGCTTGAGCAATAGCGCTATAAGAAGTACGGACGCCATGACTTCGAAAGAGCTTGACTATCAGCCCTCCTTTCCACCACTCATGACCTTCACCGGGTGACGGACAGGCACTTTTGGACTTGTCGGGCTGGTCTGCATCCACCAGCAAGAAAGCCGTTCTCAGTAGGGTAGGCGTGGGGCAGTGAGCCACATGTTCAGGGAATGGAAACTCGCGGACTATATCGTACCAGGTGGCGCGTTCGTCGAGGCGTTCCTTGATCGCATCGTGATTCTCCAGCGCCCAGGCTATTGCAGCACGTTGCGCAGGGCCACGACGGATCAGCTCACGGGTATAGGCGTTCGAGAGATCTTGCGCCGTAATGGCAGAGCCATCCAGTCCCAACAATTGGATGATTCTCGACCAGGGATTTTTCTTCTTGCGCCAGTAGGTAATGGGCTCGAAATATTCCTGAACCGCGATCGCGGGTGAAATTATCATGAGGACGCCTCCTGCACTGTGTTCCGTACCCCATATATATGCGCGGTCCACGCGATTGCGGAGGGGTGACAGGGGGAAATAATTCGTTGATGCCAGGGTTGTGCGCCTCCGTGAGCGGTCATGAGCCGTAGCCTCTGTCATTATCCAGCCATCCGCCCGTGGTGCGGCGGAGCTTATCGCGGTTCCAGGGTTCGATGCGGCTCCAGTCTGGCTCAGAACCGGTGAGCTTCGGAGCGAGGTTCACGGACGGGGCACAGCTGCGATCGATGGCATCGAGGTAGTGGTCCACCGCCGTCGCCACCAGCGTGGAATTGATCAGAAGGGAGGGCGAGGGATGATCGACGCCTTTGAGCTGGGTGTAGTCATCGTAGGCGCACCAGCCCTCGCTGCGCCAGACGTAGGCTCCGCGGAGCACGACGGCCTCGGCGAGGCGGCGGCGAGGCGTGGCGGCGGAGTGGTCGAAGATGGGGCACTCGGCGCGGTCGGCTTGATAGGCCCCTTGCAAGCGAGTGAGATCGTCGGGGGTGAAGCTCTCGATCACATAAAGCGGGTCGGGGATCTCGGAAACGCCCGCGATCTGTTCCGGCCTGTCGTAACCTGCGAGGCTTATGGCCGAACGTTCATGGCCTAGTATGCTCACGGTTTCAGATTCATCCGCGATGCGGAATGCGCCGGAGGACAGGGCGGCGGCCGAGAGGGTGGCGAGAACGGCCCTCGCGGCCTTGGAGTGGCAATGACGGGTGAAGAAATCGTCATTGAGGCGGCTGCGCTCTAGATTGAGGGAATCGATCTGGGACTGGATCTCTCGCTGCTTCTCGGGTTGGGCACCGTAGGTCTCCGTCACGAGTGCGGCGATCTCCTGGTTCACCCGCTCGATTTCGGAGCGAAGATCCTCGCCCTTGAGGTAGGGGTCGGCGTTTGGCCGGTAGGCGAGCTTTTCGGCGCGAAGCCTGTCCTTTTCGGCTTGCTCGGCGGCGGCTTGCCTGCTTTGCTCCTGCTGCTGCGCGACAACCTTTTCCATAACGCGGCTACGAGGGCGGCGGGGCGGCGGGTCATCATGGGCAGAGACGGCGGCGGGGCGGACCGGGGCGCGGCTAATCTGGGTATCGCTCACCTTCTGGCCCCGGTCTTGTTCCATTATAGCAGATTCAGCAGGTACAGCGGCTTGGGCTTGCTCATCCTCAGCGTCCCAGTGCTCAGCCCCACGAGGTGGTTCCCAGATTTTCGTAGACGACTTGCGTGGGGGTTTGGCATTTGGGGCCGAACCGGCGAGCGAGCGGACCGGGGCGCGCATCATTTGGGTATCGCATTCGGCGTGGCCCCGGTCCGTGGTCTCTGTTGTAGCAGAATTCTCGGAAGCGGAGGCTTGGGCTTGTTCACGCATGGTCCGGGGGCGGCCTATGCCATTCGCATGTTCCGTACCAGGCACAGTCCCCGAGATCTTCGCGGATTTGCGGAGGTGTGATGTCTGGGACAGGTGACGCAGCGTCGGAGGATGTTGGTGCGGGATCGGGAAGCGAGGGAGCGGGGGTATTGCTGGCAGGCTGGGCTGCGACAGAACGCAACCGTTCAATGGCCTTGAATTCCTCAATGAACATGTTTATTGTTGACGTAGAAGGAATGCCTCCCTTGGGTGGAACAAGGGTAAAGATTCCAGACCAGCTATAGCCAAGGCCAAGCATTCCCGTAATGGAATTGTAATTGTCACTCGCCCACCTGAAGGCGGATATCCATTCGGGAGAGCTGCGTCGGGCGCGCTCCCTGTGATAGAGATGCGGGACAGACCCTTTACCGGGATTTACCCCCATTTCCTTAATCCGCTCCTCAATCTCGGACTAGATTACCCTGGCCCCAAGTAAGGCAAGCCTCGGACACGGAAAGCAGGCAAGGGCAAGCGGCGATGCCGATGGTAAGAGACCGCTATCATCAGGGCAATCTGGTGGAACCTTTTGACTGTCCGGAATGGAACAAGAAGTGGCGAATGCTTCTAGAGAAGAAATCCACGAACTAGGTGCTACAGATCACTGCTTTTGCAGGAGGCAAGGGGCCACTAGTGCGCCACCAGTTGATGAGCTCTCTGGTATGAGATGCCGAGAATGTCGCCAATATCCCGGAGCGGGAGGCCCTCGTTGGCCAGATCACGAGCCAGGCTTTCGGCATTGGTTCGCACTTC
>JAJZIP010000108.1 GCA_021810525.1 Actinomycetes bacterium
GATGTCCCGCAACGAGATCTCGATAGGGTGCGAGCGCAACTCGACCCCTAGCACCGTCAGATACATAGCCAGGATCGAACGGAATGCCCGCCTTTCCGAATCCGCAGTGCCGATGACGGACGCCTTCGCCAGCATGATCCCAAGCGGAATCGTCAGCACCGCCGCCACGGAGAGGACCGCGAGAGCGGCAGGAAGGCTGCCAACGGTGAAGAACGTCAGCAACACGCCGACAACCCCGCAGAGCGCTGTTACGAGCATACTGGAGGAGACCTTGGAGTCGAACCAGGTGGCGTCCCTGTCGAGAATTGCCAGAGCCTGGCGCAGATCTTCGCCTTCGAGTGCGGATTTATAGCCACCGAAACGCTTGACCAGATCCAGCAGCCCCATCTTCTTCGTGTCGCTCGGCATGAGCCAGGAGATGGCGGCGTTCCCTAGAACCAGTGCAGACATGGCCAATACGGCCATTCCGATAACGATTTGCACAGAGTCCGACATTACGAGATGCTCCCTTCGGTTTCTTGCGACGGAGCGGCTTCCGCATGATTGATCTGGCGGTTCATCGCATCCATGAATGTCTTTTGCACGATGAGGCGAGTCTCGGACATCGGGGCGGAGAACTTGCGAAACAGCAGCAAAAGTCCTATGGTGATCAGCTCGACGAACCCCGCCACCAGGTTGCCTTCCATTGTCTGGTAGTAGGGTCGGATGAAAGCGCCCATCAGCACTACCAGCCCAGCCTCCATGATCACAACTGCGGGAAACATTATCTTTGCGATGGTGAAGATCTCCCGCCTTGCCGATACCGCAGCATTCTGCTCCGCCAGCTCGGCCTTGAGCTGTTCCTGAATCGACTGCATCACCTGGTAGTCCGCAGATCCTCCACTCGAGGAGATGTTGGCGTTCACCATGGCCACGATCACGTCGACCTGGGGATCTGCACGCCTGATGGCGTACAGGGTCAGCGCGTCCCTGAGGCGGACAACGTAGCCTCCCAAAGTGGTGTTGGCCTGGTCCAGGCTAGCGAGCAGCTCCTTTGATACCTGGTCGGGGAGGGACTTGGCGGAGATGCGGAGGGACTCCCAGGCGGATTTCGAGGTCTGAAGCAGGTAGGTCAGCGTCTGCATCCAGGCGATGTTCTCTTCCATCGTCTTGATCCGGCTCTCCATCGGGTCCGTGCCAAAGAACGCCCTCGTCATGTAGAGCACCACGCCCGAGCCCACCGTAAGCACTGGCTGTCGCGTAAAGAGCGCGGTCCCAAGGGAGACTCCCGCTATCAGCAGCCAGTCTTTTGTACTAACCTGCGCCAGTGCCGACCTGGGCTTGACCTGCGCCAGTCGGCTTATCAAACCTTGATCGCGGCTTCTTCGGGCATCTTTCTGCTCGCACCACAGCCCGCTAGCTCGCCAGATAAAGCTGAGCAGACTTGCCAGTCCGAGTGCAAAAATGACGGCTGCTAACACTGCGACTCCTTTCAGTGGTTTATGGCGTTGGAAGATACCCACACAACCCAAGCCAAAAACATGATCAATATGACAATTGAGACGGCGCTAGCCACGGCGGAAAAAACCCTTCGAAGATGGGGCTCCGAAGAGCCTGGCGACGAGCTCGTCCTGGTTTGTCGCGGATGAGACTGGATCCTGCCCCTCTTCACCGTCAGACTCGTCTGGTGCGGGTTCGGAATCGTCGGTAATTCCTTTTAACAGGGGATCGAGTTTGCGGTTTCCCACGCGGGCGAAACGGGCGTCGGATTCGTCAGGGACCAGCCGCACTCCGGCACGGGAGAACTTCTCTTGAAGGGAGTCTGGTATCACGTTCTGCCAGACAGTCTTTTTCAGAGTATGGTCGTAGCTCCAGAGCTCGGCGTACACGGGCTTGCCGTCCGTTGCCGCGGTATGGTGCGTCAGCGCCCAGATGTTCTCCACCTGGCGTTCGGGGTCACGATCTTGGCGGTGACGGACGAACACGACGATATCGACGCACTCGGCCATGCGTTCGTACACCTCTGTCTCAGACAGCTTCTCGCCGCACATGTTGCGGATTCTGCGGAACACCGCGTTCGGCTCCTCGGTGTGAAGTGTGAGACCGCTCCCTCCCGTGACGTTGGCGACGGTGAACCAGTCGATTATCGAGTCGTCGAGAGCTTCACCGATTACGATGCGATCCGCCATGTACCTCTGGCTGTCGCGGACCAAGGCGGACATGTTGCGCTCTTTGGTGGGTACCAGAGGAAGAATCAGGTCATGTTTGTCGCTTCGCTGATCCAGGTCGAGTTCAGGCGAGTCTTCGACTACGTAAAGGCAGTCGTAGTAGTCAACGCTGTGCAAGAGAGCGCGAAGAAGCGTGGTCTTGCCCGATCCAGTGGATCCCACGACCAAGAAGTTGGCCCGGCTTGCCAGCATTGCTTTGAGAAACTTATGCATGCCGCGAGAGGGGACCATGCGCATCTGGGTGATCTCATCCAAGTCGGGCTGGCCCATTTGGTTCATCCTCACCGAAGCCAGGATGGATTTGGAGTCGTGGAGCATGTTGGCGGCTATGCGCACTTTGTGCGTCGGGAGATACAGCGTGACATGAGGGGAGGCGTAGGTCCAGTTCACCGGCTGGCCGGAGTAGCGTATCGCTTTGTTGCCAATAATGCCTTCTCTAAATGCATCCAAGGTCGGCGCGAGAGGGTAGTTGAAACGCTCTTTGGCGTTGGTTCCTATCCGCTGCAGCACAACGCGAGGGGCTTCGCCGTCAAGCCAGCGGATGGTTATGTTGAAGACCGACTCATCGCGGATGAGCGTTTCGAGCCCGCCAAGACCAAGCACATCGTCCGTCACGATCTCTGCGAACTGTTGCGCCATATTCGCCCCGATGCCGAAATTTGACGACTGCTTTGCCGCTATCTCTTCGATGCGCCTGCGCTTTTCGGCGTAGGTCAGATCGCTCTTTATGATCTCCGATGCCGTCTGGTCCCGATAGAGAGCGTCTGCGGCCTGCTGGCGCTGGACTCCAAGCTTCCAGTACAAAGGTTCGACGGTGGACGGACGGGGTGTGCGCGAAACGTCTTGGGACACCTTATTCCCCTCTCAGACGGTGTGCAAGGGCGGATACTGCGGTGAGGTACTCTCTGCCCTGCTTTGACTTGTCGGACGCCAGAACGTTGCGCCAGGCGCTCTCAGCTATCGCGTCATTGCGGGGCAGGACCGCAAAACACGGGCAGCCAACCAAGCCGGTGATCTCCGCGGGGGTGCTCTTGTACTTGGAGATGATCACCACTGCCAGGGAGTCGCGATATTTTGCGAGACGCTTCACCGCGACCTTGGCCTCTTCAGAGCTGGCCGCCACCGCTATCACCGATATCGAGGCATTGAGCACCCGGTTATGGATCGTCAGGTGCTCTGGAACGCAGACGCCGAGGTCGCAAATGACGTCCATCTCGGTTTGGGTCGCCAACTCCGCTCTTTTTTGCCACCACATCTTTTCGCCTGGAGGAGGGAAGTCGGGGATCATCGGAGCGGGGAGAACTGGGAGCTGCCAGTCTTTTTTGTCGATCTCGGACAAGCGTCGTGGCGGCCCGTCCTCTGGAACGAGGTCGTAGCCGTCTTCAGTAAGGCTTGTCGGCGCAGAGGGAGCAGCCAGGTCGTATCCCATAGTCCAACCGAGGTTTCCGCCACCAACTCCCATCTCCATGAGAATGCGATCCGGGTTGGGCCAGAGTTCCGCCAGGTTGGCCGACAAAGTGGTGGTGCCGTTCCCACCTTTGATCTGGGTGAACGAAAATATCGCCATCTAAGAGATCCTCGCGATCGCAATGTTGCCCTGGGATGCTGCGGCTGCTATGACTGAAGCTTCATTTATTGGGGTGAGCAGATCGACGACGCCACCGGTGCCAGATGATCCCGGAGTGGCCGATGAGACGATGGCGGTTCCGAGAACGTCCCCCGGCTCGGCGCCTGCGGAGGAGACACCGCTTGTTGACGAGGCCCCGCGTGATACCGAGACACCGCTCGCTCCCACGCCCGTAAAGATCACCTCGACCGAGCTTCCAGTGGTGATGCCGGTGGCGGGCATGCGTCCAGGGGCAAGGGATACGCCTATTACCGCTTCGGTCGCACTCAGCTCGCGAGGCAAGGCCATGCCGCTGGTGAAGACCTCACCCTGCAAGATCGGGGTCGAGGCATAGGCACCCACAATCGCTGATTCAGGCAGCGCACCTACAACCCCAGGCAGGGGAACCTTTTCCAGGGTAAGGTCCGAACGGGATATTTGCGCACCCTTTGGTATCGCTCTTACCGTGGCGTACACGGCTATTTCGCCCTTAGAGTGGCTAAGCGCCAGGAAACCTCCGGATATCCCCGCGACGCCTACGATGAGAAGCAGGCCCACGCGGATGACTTTCCGCTGGTTCTTTCCCGCAGCGGAAATTATCTGCGCTCTCGAAGTCCTCGTCTGGCCCCCTCTCTGGCCCTTGCGCGGCCCTCTCTGAGGTCTTGGCCGCTCGGGAGCAGAACCGTTCACGGGCGGTCCATCCTGGGAGGGACGGTCTTTGGCTCCCGCAGTCGCATCTTTTTTCGGCTGAAGTTTAATTCCGAACATCCGATTTCTCCCTACATCAAGTGAAACGAGTCAAACAATCGATCTTCATATAGGTATTTATGCAAGATTTTCGGTCTGGTGGCTGTTTTCGGGGGTTTTGGGAAAAAAACTTCAAAATTCCGAGAATTTTTTTGCGTCTTGACCTCCTCCCTTCCCTCAAGGAAGGGGATTCCCGAAAACCAGCGGCTCACGCCACTTCTTCTTCGAGTGGTTGACGTTTCACAGGGCCGCTGTGGTCGGTCATTGCTGACTTCGCGTGCGGTGTCCCTCCACGTCCTGCGACCGCGAGTCCCGCGGCGAGAATGGTCTGTGCTGCGTTGATGTCTGCATTTGCTTCGTAGCCACAGGTGATGCACTTAAAGACCGCTTGGCTCTTACGGTTCTTTTTCGAGACGTTCTCACACTGCAGACAGGTATAGGATGTGTCTTCCGGAGGCACTGCCACGACTACTACTGGGCTTATGGCACGAGCCGCCTTGTCGCTAAGGCGCTTTCGGAACAGGGACCAGGCTTGGCCCTGAATCAAACGATGCAGACCAGCCTTCCAGCGCACGTTCTTCCCAGGATTCTCCACGGTACCACGGGCTGAGCGAATCATGTCCTTGACTCGCAGGTCCTCCACTGCGATCAGGTCGTAGTCATGGACCAAAGTGGTAGTGGTCTTTTCGATCCAGTCCCTGCGCCGATCTGCTTCACGAGTGGAAAGCTTGGCGATTGAATGCTTGGTCCTGGCTCTGCGGTTAGATCCCTTCTTTTGCCTTGCAAGCTTACGCTGCAATCGGCGCTTGCGTTGGGCCTCGCCAGGATTGAGTAGTTTTGGCATATGGAGGTGCACTCCGTTTGAGGTGGCAACGCTCGTATGTACGCCCATGTCCAGGCCGACTGCGGTTCCGGTAGGCTCCCTTTGCAATGCTGGTTGGGGTTGGGTGAAACTCACGTGCCACCTGTTCGAGCGGTCCAGTGTCACACGGGCCGAGCTAGAGACTTCGATCTCTGGCCAGCTGCGGCTCAGTCGAAACCTGATCCACCCGGCTTTGGGCACCAGGACTTCTCCCCATTTACGGTTAAGCTTTCTGACCGATAGATCTCGGATGTAGAACCCCTCGTCCACACCGGCTTTTCGCCAGGTGGGATAGTGGAAGTGATCCGGCCTCTTCCACCGGTTCTGGAAAGCTTGGTCCAAGTCCCTAAGAGCGGCTTGTTGGACCGTAGAAGATCCTTCACCCAACCAGTCGAAGGTCTTTCGAGCTTCAGCCAGTTCCCGCATCTGGGTGGCGGTGTTGATCTTCTGAGCACGATTGGGCTGCCAGAGTTTTCTCTGCTCGAGACCGAGATTGTAGACAAACCTTGCATCCTGGCAGTGCTTTGTCAGCATGGGACTGGTACTCGGGTCGGGATAGAGGCGCTGACGGATGCTCATGGAGTTATTCTAAAACCTGGGCGTGACAGCATCGTGGCTTTGCCCCCGTTCCTGATCCACTCCCCGAACTCGCTATCCCGGACATGAATGACCGGGCTTGCGCTCGCCAAAGCCATGGTCAACTCAGCGAAGCCAGTCCCAACGTCCAGACGCCCAGCGCAACGAGGGCCAGAAGCATGCCCGCCCTGAGACGCCGTCTTCCCGCGAGACGCGAGACCAGTGTCGCAACAAGCACTCCCATCGCCCAGATCAGCAGAAGAATCAGAGCCAGGCCGAACGGAAATGCGGCCAGAACGAGCCAGGTGACCCCGATCATCTTCAGGTCGCCTCCCCCGATCTGCTTTCCGACAGTGCGGGTTGGCCGGCGCCATATTGGCGCGACGACGGACCAGGCGGCGAGCACCACTGCGATTCTGATCAATCCGCCCACGAAACCATTGGCCGTAATCTGCAGTATCACCGCAGCTGTCGCAGCTGTCGCCATATAGCTGTTGCGGATCCTTCCGGTGCGGAGATCGGCGACGCCTGCGGCCAGAAAGATCGCGGAGACGAGCCCGAACAACACTGCCGACACAGGGGAGCGTGAAATAAGGTAGAAGCCAAGCGCAAGGGGAGCGGAGGTTGCCGCCACGCAAAAAATGCGAACAATGCCGTTTTGCGCAATCTTCGGAAGATGCTGCATATATTTCTCGTGAAAGGAGCGGACATCATGCGGAGCCGGAACAAAGCGGTGATTCTTGGTTTTTTCGCGGGAGCTGTCGTATGGAGTTCGACCCGCAGCCTGCTCTACGGACTCGAGGCCGCGCCGCTTGGCGGATGGGCCGCGCTGCTGGTAGATCTTGACTCCCCTTACGAGTTCGTCTGCAAGCACACCAGGCGGCCTGCTGCCGCGGGCGCGTTTCCTTTCGGGCGGCGTTTGGCCGACCGCTTGCAATCTTTCGGGCAAGGCAGGTTCCTCCATTCTCTAGCGGGCTTCGCGTTCTTCTTCATACTGGCGAAAGCCGTGGCCTCATATATAGGTATTTACGCCACTTTGTTCCCTCTGGTGGCCGTTTGGATGATTTTTTCTCTTTCGCGCCAGTCTTGGCGGGCGATCAAGGAAGGCAATTTACAGTACGACGAGTTCTACGGCGGGTTCTTATTGTGCCTTATAGTGCTCATCGCCGCGATCCTTTTTGTTCTGACAACGCCGCTACGGTGGATGTTGCCCCAAAATTGGTTCATTGCCGGGTTCATGATGGGCGTCGGGGGGAACATCGTCCTGGAGCTTCTCAGCGCCAGGGGGGTTCCGCTGCTATGGCCGATAAGGTGGCATCTGCGCGCGCCTTTGATAGGCGAGACCGGCGGGGCGAGGGAGCCATGGATAGTCGGACTGTTCCTTTTCGGCTGGGTCATGTGGTGGGCGAATAACTATCCGGGCGTTCATCATTTTTACACCCAGGTGGGTGTGGCGAAGGTTCTGGTGGTCACGGCGGGAATCAAGTACCTGAAGAGGCTGGCATAATACCAGGTTCTTCAGGTACGATGCCTACCTAAAGCTTTGGACGCTGCCGAAGCTTCGCCTCGCGCGGCACTTCCAGCTCCTCTTCTTCGCCGAACGCTTGGTCGAGGACTGCCGCCATGATTTGTTGGTTGACCTCTTCGGGGATCAGTTCGGCCATCATGGAAGCCAGCTTCTCGATCCGAGGTGTGTCGGACGACTCCAGCGCGGAAGCAAACTCGTCTATGAGCGCCTTCTGAATCTCTGGAAGGACGCGCTCTGAGACCTCCTCCATCTTTGCGATGGAGACCATCATATCTTCGGCTCTGCTGAACCTTTTCACTTGCCAGATTGGGTCGCACATGTTCTCAGCAAGGTCTCTGACCGTAATCTGGGGTTCGGTCTGCGCCAAAAGCTGTTGAAGGGTAGCTGGCCGTTTCATTTTCGTAATCATACCTTATACATATGCGCGGGAACAAAAGATACACTTTTCTTGCCCAAAGATGGTATTTTCTCCGCAAAAGTTACTTCATTTCGGCGGCGCTCCGAGAAAAGGTCGACCCGAGAAAAGATCGTCTGAATTTTTACCCGATTTTAGCAGCCGCGCATATGTATAAGGTATGAGAAACTCCAAACATTATTCAGAGGGAAGAATCAGCCGGATCGACATTGCCAAAGTTCCCCACAGGGATCTCGCGGACTTGAATCTAGATGCCGAATCCGCCAATTGCGGAACGGAAACGAGCATAGAGCATATTCCCGTTTACATCGAATACAACGACGAAGAGGATTGGTACTGGCGCTACGGCGAGGAACGGCTTTACCATCAGGTTTTTACCGGTGGCAAGAATCCCGAGTCTGAAGACATCTCCTGGGCGGAACTCCACTGCTTCTTGACGAACTTCGCTTGGGTGGACCCGAAGTGGCGCTTCATCCTGGACAAGCCTTGCTGGCCGTTTCATTCCGATGTGGTCGATCACGTGGTGATGCTCTATCACGGTCGGAAGCGCTACGAGAGGATGCAGGGCACGCTCGGGGCCAGGGAGATGATGGACACCCTCGATCTCAGCACGAAGCTCTCGGAACTCGCAGAGAAGCTCTTAGAGCATTGCAAGATAGAGACAGGGAAAGAAAAGGGTGGCGTCTACCGCTATGTGCGCCACGTTTGCGACGAGTCGACAAGAAAATGGATCCCCTCCGTGCTGCATCGAGCGCTAGAGTTCAAGGACTCCCCGCTGCCCGCGTCTCCTGTGATGAAGACCAGTTTCAACCTTGACCGCTTGAAAACGAACGGAGGACCCGACAAGAGAAAACCACGGCAAGCGAAACGCGGTGAACCTGCGCCGGATCTTGACGACGCTTGAACCCACCGAGGCCGCAACAGAAATTCCGAGACCGCGGACACGTGCGTGCTCGGGGAAGCGCCGCCAGGTTTTTTGGATTGCGAAGGAAAAGCCTGCATATATGCTTTGCGGAAACATCAGCGCGCAAGGGAGGTTGCGGATGAGAAACGATGTAGTGCTGAACATTCATTCACAGTCAGTGGAGGCTGGGAATTTCCGTTTCATCATCCCGCAAGAGATACACAAGATGGGGAGATCGCTCAAGCATGGGAGCCGGGTCTTTCTCATCCAAGGTGGCCCGGCTGCGACCAAGGGGTGGCGAGACTTCCAGGAGACGTTCAACGTGGACGGACCGGAGGCGGCGCGGCTGGTATCCTGGTACTACAACCTGCTGGTGCAGCTGTACTTGAATGGGCTCAGCACCGAAGACGTGCAGAAGATCCTTTTGTCCGAGCCGACCAGCTATCTCCCGAGAGACTTCTGGGAAGCCACAGGCAAGCCAAAGAACCCCGCCTTCATACTGGTGAGTTCCGGAGCGCGGGCGATACTGGGTGCCCACGCCAGGGTCACCGAAGAGCGCCTTGAGTGGAAGCTCGAACCGAGATACGCCGGTCTTTTCACCAGGATCACGGCGCTGGCTATCGCTGAGCTCAGTTTGTTCAAGAACGGCGAAGACGACTTTCTCGCCGGTTGGGTGTGGAGAGACAGGAAGATCTCTTCCTGGAGAGATTTGGGCAAGCCCTTTGGAGCGACTCGGAGCTGGTTCGTATACAGGTACTATCCCAGCAACAAAACCGCAGCCTGCACGTATTATAATCGGCATGTCGTCGAGGATGGTGATTGGGACCGCAACATCACGCTTCCCCGAACGCGCAGCCAGGTGGCGTGCAACAGCCTAGTGCTTGATGCCTGGAGAAAGCCGAAGAAGGCACTCGTGCTCAATCCGGTGAAGCTCCTGAGGGAGAAGAAGAAGATCACCTGGTTCAGCTAGAGTCGCATTCGCGATCCGACAGACACCTGGCGGTCGATCTCTTCGGCACGGTCCTCTTTGAGTGTGAACTCCAGCACATAGTCGCTTATCTTCTGCGCGGAGCTAATTGCAGCCATTAGTTCTAATTTACGATCCTCTTCCGGCAGCATTCCAAGCCAGTGCCTTAGATACGCAGCCGAATTTTCCAAACCAGAACGCTCGGCCTTGTTGACTGCGCTCGGCTCGAACGCAATGCCCATTGCTCTAGCGTTCATGGCAGCCGAGATCTCAGCCCTCAATTCTTCTTTGGCGTACTCGGTGGAGCCGAAGTGACCACCGAGGCTGCGGTTTAAGCGACTCGGGTGGCCCGTGGCGTGCCCAATCTCATGCAGCAGAACGGTGTCATAGTCGGCGGGCGACACGAACGAGCTACGCAGTGGCATCGTTATCGCATCACGTCCTGGCTCATAGTACGCCTGGTTGCCTCTATCTTTGACCTCCTCCCCTCCCTCAAGGAAGGGGATTCCCAAAAACCAGCGGCTCATGCCACTAGTCCTGAGGGTGGTTGACGTTTCACAGGGCCGCTGTGGTCGGTCATTGCTGACTTCGTGTGCGGTGTCCCTCTGCGTCCTGCGACCGCGAGTCCTGCGGCGAGAA
>JAJZIP010000109.1 GCA_021810525.1 Actinomycetes bacterium
CAAGCGATCCGCGAACTCCAGTGGGATGACAGGGTTCTCTGTGTCCGAGTAAATGCCTGGGATACCAGGTGGACATATGAAGACGTCATCGAGGTTGTCGGCCAAGCCGGGGAACGACTGGATGAAGTGATGCTTCCCAAGGTCCAGAGCGCATCAGACGTCATCGCATTAGACCTCCTTTTGACTCAGGTAGAGATAAACTCTGGGCTCCCGAGGGGTCACGTAGGCATCGAGGCCCAGATAGAGTCAACCAAGGGACTGATCAATGTTGAAGAGATCTGTGCCGCATCACCGAGACTCGAGACGATCGTCTTTGGTCCGGCTGACTTTGCTGCTTCTATGGAGATGCCGGTTTTGACCGGTGGTGTCCAGATCAGCGAGTATCCGGGTGACCATTTCAACTACGTCTTCTCGAAGATCTTGATGGCAGGAAGAGCGAATGGTCTTCAGGTCATCGATGGGCCCTTCTTGAAGATTAGGGACCTTGAGGCTCTCAGGGATTACTGTTTCCGAACCGTCACGTTGGGGTACGACGGGAAGTGGGCTCTCCACCCGGACCAGGTAACATTGATCAACGAGCTGTACTCCCCGTCTCAGGAGCAGTTCGACAAGGCGAATGACATCCTAGACGCCTACCGAGCCGCCACAGAGGTGGACCTCATGGGCGCCGTAATGTTTGGCGACGAGATGATTGACGAGGCAAGCCGCAAGATGGCGACCAAGTTCATTGCTCGCGGCCAAAGAGCAGGGATGAAGAGATCACCTAAGTAATTCTTCTGCCTCCTCCCGTCGTCGAAATTTCGCTGCTATCTTGCGGAGCGGCTGGAGGAGGATAGATCTAGAAGAGGATCGAGACCACTATCAGGGCAACCCCGGCTCCGAAAACGCCCAGATATAGCGGTTCGATAGTGCTGGCGGACGCAGTCATTATTGCAGAGAAGATTACCCAAGGGCCGCTTTGAAGATTTGGAAGCACATATCGCGGCAATAACCAGAAAATGGCGACTTCAAATATCGACATTGCAACGAAACCCATGCCGATCTTTCTGATCGTTCTGCTCTTCTTGGCCGAAACCAAGACTGACGAGATCAAAAGAGCCAGACCTCCTATCAACGACGTAGTGATGAGGGTGCCGATCTTGCTGTAGTATCGTCCGATCGAGGGGATCGAATCGCTCGCGATCGTATAGCTGAATGCGATGTTCTTGATCACCTGCTGGGCGCTCAGGTTATTTGGAGCGATGATCTGTGCGACCGCCGCCGATAGCTGGGGGCCGCCTAAGACAATCGGCTGATCGTTCAATCCGATGAAATGCTGCTGGACCTGCAGTGCTGCGTTTGCGAATTCGTTTGCCACCGCAGGCTGTGTGAGCGCCTCTTCTATGGCGGGGCGCAGTTCAGCCGCGGGTATCTGCCCTACAATAGGGAACTCGTTCTGAACAGAATTTATTATTAGCTCGCTCACGGTGGATCTGATGACGGGGCTCTTGAGCGCCGCTAGTGCATAGCTCGGTGCCCGAGCAGAGAGGAGAAGGGTCTGACGGACAACGACTCCGGTCAGACAGATCCATGCCAGTACCAGTCCGACCACCAAGAGGACCCCGGCAACGCGTTGCCTAACGAAGTTCAATGTCTGCAACTCCCTCGGTGCTCTCAGCTATCAGGATCGTTCCATCAGGCTAGCATAAGCCAAGCGAGCTGACATGCGAAGTTGGCACGTGCTGGGTCTGTAGAGATCGGAATATCAGCTCTTGAGAAGCTTTCTGGCGATCACTTTCAGAGAAAGTGTCTCGTCTGCACCCTCGAAGATCGAGAGGACTCTGGCATCTAAGAAGTATCTGCTGACCGAGAATTCCTCTGCATATCCCATTCCCCCATGGATCTGCATAGCCTCTCTTGTGACCCACTCGGCCGCACGGCAGACATAAGCCTTGATCATAGATGCCTCCAGCGAGCCTTCGCCTTTTGCCATAAGATTGGCAACGTGGTAGGCGAACTGTCTTGAGGCCTGGATTATTGCGGCCATTCGTCCCAACTTGGCCTGAGTTAGTTCGTACTCCATTATCGGCTGCCCAAACACTTTCCGGTTATTTGCGTAATCCACGGCAGCTTCATACGCCGCCTGCATCACACCGACGGCTCGCGCCGCCGTTTGGATCCTTCCATTCTCAAAGCCTTCCATCTGGAAGTAGAACCCTTTACCCAAGCCGTTTTCGAGTCCCACCAACGAGTCGGCCGGGATCCACCAGTTTTCGAAGGAGATCTCATAAGAGTGCATTCCTCGATAGCCGATGGTCTCGATGGGTCTGCCTTCCATTCGACCGACCGTCCCTGATGGGCGGGGATCCTGATTGAAAAGGAAGCCCTTGCCCTCACCTCGAGGCTTTTCAACGATGAAGAGAGACAGGCCTTTGTGCGCCTTGGAACGGTCCGGATCGGTCCGTGCAAGCAGCATGAGCACGTCGGCTCGCGCCGCAAAGGTACACCATGTCTTTACCCCGTTGACAAGCCACCCGTCTTCCACCCGTGTTGCAGATGTTATGAGGTTGGCCACGTCAGAGCCGTAGTCCGGTTCGGTGACAGCGACCGCAGCGAGCACATCGGCTGTCGCCAGTTTCGGAAGCCAGTGGTTCTTCTGCTCCGGTGTTCCACCTCTTATGAGTGCTCTGGCAAGAATCTCAGGTCTGGTTATCAGGGAACCACCGGCTCCCAGTGATGCCCTTGAGAGCTCCTCTGTGGCAATGATCATTGCCGTATAATTGTGGCCTTCACCGGCAAATCCGCCGAACTCGTCGGGGATCGAGAGACCGAAAGCCCCCATTTCGGCCAGTCCGGAGATGATGTCCTCCGGAATATCTTGGTTCTCACGGTGGATGTGATCGGCCCTGGGGACGATCTTGTCTGTCGCAAACCTTCGGAACGCATCTCTCACCATGTCGAGTTCCGGGTCAAGGTGGAGCGGACCCTGTTCTGTGGCGACGGAAGCGACAAACTCGGGATTGCGGAACTTGCTCGCGAAGGTCCTTAGATCATCTAATGAGCCGGTTTCCAGACCCCATTCGTCTTCTCTGCCGAAGGTCTTCGAGGCAAGGTCATGTATCACGTCTGCTATGAAGACGCATACGAGCCTTCCCTCGACATCGCCTCTGGCACCGTAGTCAAGTACCGCACGGCAGGCCTCTACGCCTGAGGCGGCATGGGCGAGGTCGTAGGCTACTACCTGATGACGATCGGGGTCGTTCTCTGCCGAAAGTCGTATTATTGCTCCATCAACGATTCCTCTGGCCTTTTCGACTGCTTCCGCTGCATACTGCATATCTGGCTCGAACATACAGAAAGAATATACCTTCGGCGCCTTCGGTGGCTAATTGGCCTTGGTTGACAGAGTGTTTCCGCGTCTCTCGTTTATCTTTGTGTACGAGCGATTGTGGTGACGACGGGCGGCAGCATTACAGGCTCATCGGTTACCAGAACATCAGTCATTGCTTCAAGGTATCTGGATTCGGGCGTATCTCCGAGGGCGACCGGTGCCTCAGCCCAACAATCCGTCATTTCAAGCCCGAGCTGGTGCACGATCTTCGGCACCGCTATCCCTATATCAGGATGTCTCATCGTTTCCCCGAAAACGCTGATTGGTGATTCTCCGATTCGTCCGGCCGAGGTGATGGCCTCTTGAATGACTACCCACCCACCGGGTTTTACGGTGCTCGCCATGCGTTCCACCACGACCTTGGGATCGATTACCTGCAACAGCAAAAATCTGCAAAATGCCAGATCAACTTTTTCGGGGAGCAAAAGCTCCTCTGCCGCCTGCGTCAGAGCTATTACCTGAGTCTCTCTAGCCGCGATCTCGGCAACCTGGTCTCGCCTTTTCGGGTCGATGTCTACTGCAAATACCCTGCCCGAAGGCCCGACGATTTTTCCCAGTGCGACGCTGACGTCGCCACCGCCGGCACCGACGTCTACGCACTTCCACCCGGCACTGAGTCCAAGCCTCTCCGTGGCGGTTTCCAAAGGTCTTCGGTAAACGTCGTCTCTTAGCTCAAATGCCACACGATTTGCCATAACTTTACGCTAGTGTGGTAACCCGTGAATGTGACAATGCTACTTTGTGATTCTGCCGCAGTTGCAGAAGGGAAGCTGTTCATTTTGGGCGGTGGGTGGACCGTTGTCGGGCCTCAACCCACCCCAATGGCAATAGCTTTGAAGTTGGACGTTGCTTGGACTGAACTCGAAGATCCGCACCACTGGGAGCTCTTCTTGGAGGATGCGGACGGCAAGGAAGTGACCTTCGAAACGCCTGAGGGACCAAGGCCTGTCGAAGTGAGAGGCGACTTTCAGGTTGGACGTCCGCAGGGGGCAATTGAGGGCGCACCTGTCTCTGTGAATCTGGCAGTCAACATCGGGCCGCTGCCATTCAACCCCGGTCAACGCTTCAACTGGAAATTAGTGGTGGATGGACAATCCAGGGAAGAGTGGGTGCTTTCATTCTCGACAAGATCATTGGATGAAGCTGGTTTTGGCCAGACGCCAGGAGCTCAGTAACCATGACAATTTTTGAAAGACCTTTTGGGGCCTATCTTGACGACTTCAAGCCAGGCGACATCTACCGACATTGGCCCGGAAAGACCATAACTGAAGCTGACGATCATCTCTTCTGCATGATAACGATGAATCACCATCCCCTCCATACGAACGTCTATTTCGCCGAGAACGAGACTGTTCAGAAAAGAAACGTAGTGGTGGGCAATCTTGTTTACTCACTTGTACTGGGGATGAGCGTTCCCGACATTAGCGGGGCCGCAATTGCAAATCTCGAGGTGGAATCCTTGAAGCACCTTCATCCGACTTTTCATGGCGATACCATTTACGCCGAGACCAGGGTTCTGGAAGTTGCCGAGTCAAAGTCCAAGCCGGACCGCGGCATTGTGACCGTCGAGACGAAAGGCTTTAACCAGGACGGGCTTGAGGTCTGTTATTTCAAGCGGAAGGTCATGGTTTGGAAGAAGGAGTTTGCCCCTGCACGCAAGCGTCCCTATTCCGACGCCAACTGGGTCTAGGAATCCTTGGGTAGCGGTTTTGGGTAGGCACCGCCGGGTGGATGTGTATGCACCATTGCGATCCGATGAGACTCATACTAGGGCACGGTCAATGTTGGGGAGGTCTTTCTGCGGACAGCCCGCTCTCCGGCGGACGTTGGGTCCTTGGATGCGGATCATGTCGAAGCGACCTTCGATCTCTTTCGAACTGAGGAATTGTGGGTTCTTCGAAAATATGGCTATCGTAGTAGGTACCCATGGCGAGGATTGAATTTTTCGGAGTTAGAGGCTCGCACCCTACTCCCACATTGGAGAATCTGAGGTTTGGCGGGAACACCTCATGTGTGGTCCTTTATTCCGATGCCGACCCGGATGGGAGATTTCCAGTCATCTTGGACCTCGGGACTGGACTGACGAAATTTGGCGCCTGCCAACCTCTTGATGGCTCGTTCAGAGGCACCGCGCTTCTATCGCACCTTCATTTCGATCACATACAGGGTCTTCCGTTCTTCTCTCCGATCGACAGAAAAGGGGCTCGACTGCTGATTTACGGACCCAGTGAAAACGGTAAGCTGTTGAACGAGAGCCTTGGTACCTTGATAGCGTCGCCGTTCTTCCCGGTTACGCTATCAGATTTGAGTGGTGAGATCATCATAGGCGACCTCGACGGACCTGAGATTGTCTTGGAGCAGCCGGGTGAGCCCAAGGTCTTTCCGCAACTCGTCGAACACACAAACGCGACGTTCGGATACAGAATCGAATTGGACGGCAAGGTCATTGTCTACATACCAGACCACCAGGCGCCTTCGGACGGTCTTACCATCAAGGAGTCGGTGCTGGATCTGTGCAGTGGCGCTGACATTCTGATACACGATGCTCAGTACACGCAGCGGGAGTTCCGTGAAAAGTCACACTGGGGCCACTCCACATATGACTACGCGGTGGAGATTGCATCGCGGGCAGAGGTCAAGGTTTTGACATTTTTTCATCACGATCCGTGTCGAACCGATGAGCAGTTGGAGGAGATGGAGCGGCACTTCCAGAGCGGCAATTCGATATCGGCGCTTCACATCTTTGCCGCGCGTGAAGGTGCGCTGATAAAGATCTAATAGTTTTAGGATCTTCCATAGCGTAGGGTCCAAGGCAGAGGGTATCGGGTGGAAAGCGAAATCAGTATAGAGGGGTACAAGAAGGCTGTAGGGTCGTTTGTCACGGGAATCACGGTCGTCACCGCAAACGCAGCCGACGGTCCTGTCGGCTTCACTTGTCAGAGCTTCACTTCTCTTTCAATTGACCCGCCGACGATTCTCATCTCTGTCGCACAGACGTCGAGGACGTTCTCCACTATCGCGCTGAACAGGAAGTTTTGTGTGAATATTCTCAGCACAGGTTCGGCCCGTCTTGCCCATGACTTCGCATTCATGGACCCGAGCATTCGCTTCACGACTCATTCGTGGACGACGAGCAGATCCGGCAATCCTGTGTTGGAGGCGGCTCTGGCCTGGCTGGACTGTGAAATGATCCAGTCCATTGAAGTGGAAGACCACCTGATCGCCATTGGAAAGGTGGTTGGCATCGGACAATCAATGGATCACAGGGACCCCCTTACCTATTACCGGGGAAATTTTGGCGAATTCGTTAAGTTGAGCGAGTTTTAAACTCGGAGCCGGATCCTGCGCAGTCGTCAGCCTTAGCCCTCAGGGTCGGCGGTGATTGTGAGTCATGAAGCGACAGCAGCCTTCCACTCTCGTTATAAGATCTCTGCGAAGACTGTCGGGTCGAGAAGTGAGGCGAGGTAAGGGATGGCAAGGGTTTATGAGTCAGAGCGGATTGCAGATGTGATGCTCGTAGAACCCCAGTCTTTTGCAGATGATCGTGGCAGATTTCTGGAGTCCTACAGGCGCTCATGGTTTCCACTCGGACGAGAGATGGTCCAGGCTTCTAGGTCGGACAAGACCGCAGGATCTCT
Source organism: Actinomycetes bacterium (assembly GCA_021810525.1). Classification (GTDB taxonomy): domain Bacteria; phylum Actinomycetota; class Acidimicrobiia; order Acidimicrobiales; family Acidimicrobiaceae; genus SCQM01. The sequence continues at coordinate 7,009 of JAJZIP010000109.1, forward strand.
GGTTGGATTGCATTACCACCTTCATCAGGCCGACTACTGGTACGTGGTTGCTGGGAGGGCTCAAGTAGTCCTGCACGATCTGCGCGTCGGGTCAAAGACCGAGGGGCGTACTCTTGAGATTGAGGCCGGGGAGGAGAATGAGATCGGAATCTTCATTCCACCGGGAGTAGCTCACGGATTTGCCGCCATCACCGATATGACCCTCACATATCTGGTTGACAGCTACTACAACCCTTCCGACGAGCTTGGTGTGGCATGGAACGACCCAGAGATAGACGCGCAATGGACGGTCGCGTCGCCGGTGTACTCTCAAAGGGATGCAGACAACCCGTTCAGGAGAGATATCAAAGAGTATTTGCTCCCGCATGCAGTAATGCGGTCCTGATCAGATACCCTTTAACTTGAGGATTCTTAGCGTTCTTAGATGGTTTGGTCTTCGCAAGTTCTTACTTTTTGCCAATTATCGTGGAAAACGCCTTGTTGTTGCATTTGCTCCAGCGACGGTAAGTCCGGAGGTAACAGTTGGCCTTATTAGCTTTGGCATTGCTGGCTATAATAATTTTCAGTTTCATCGGAGCCGCGCTTTCGTCTAGGGCTCGGTCCGAGAAGAAATCCATTGCAAGTTTTCATCAGCAAATGGATCAGCTTTCGGGCGTTGTGAAATCTGAGAATCACCCCGACGAAGCGGGCACGGAGACTGGCGATGATCCGTTCACATCGATACGCTCGCACGTGAAAGTGGTGGGAAAGGCCAACAGCACCAAATCCGGTGGTTCAGCCAGGAGGCGCCCTTACAGGTCCGGATCTGCTGGTGTCTCAGGTGGAAAAAGGGGCCGACCTGCCCGCGTTCAGCATTCCCCTGCTTCGCAGCCACCGAATGGGCGTCAGGCAAACAACAACATGCCACTCTTCCAGCCGGAGGCGAGTGTGCCGCGTGCCGAGATCGAGGCTGAAAACGAGGTTTCGAGTGCCCAGAAGCGATCTAGTGTCACGGGTCGACGAAACAGGCTGAGGTCGAGTGCCAGAAGCAACGGCGAAAAGGTACATACCCAGATCCTTCATTTCGATGATGACGCGAGCGAAGGTCTCGAGCGTGAGGCGGGCAATGGACTTTCCGGTGCCCAGAGAAAGGTGAACACCAAGGTTTTGGCGGCTGCGTCTGTCGTGGCCCTGGTGGGGCTCGGTACGATCTATATCGCCTTGAGTGGTTCACATTCTCCGTCCGCAGCCACAAAGCTGCCGCCCTCCGTTTCCACCAAGCCCAACACGCCCACAAAGTCGCCTGTGACGACGGTGGTGCCAGCCACTCCTTCAGGTCCCCTCACGCCCACCACTGCCGATAGCGTCGGTGCCACCTACTTCGTCGACTCTCCGTCAATCACCATCGATCTGGCTGCGTCGGCACCTTCCTGGGTGGAGGAGGCTGCAGCGCCGGGTTCGAAGGTACTGTGGCAAGGCATTATTCCGGCAGGTGGGAGTAAGAGTTTCACTCTCAACAGTTCCATGTGGATTCGAACCGGCAACGTTGGCGTCTTGACGATCACAGCTAACGGCCAGCCTGTCAGCTTCAGTGCTAACCCTGGGGTCTACGATTTCACCTTTAGACAAGGGGTCAAAGCCTAGGTCGGCCGCTTTGAGCCGGAGTGCTCGGGCTTGGCGGGATATCTTCGAGATGTTAGCTGGCATTGGTCCATCAACACGGGATGCCCAGCGTCGGGTCAGACTCGATTCAAGCGAGAGCCAGCTCTAGGCGAGTTCGAGTGCCGAAATAACGAAAGCGTAGAAAAATGCCTCTTCCCTCCAGATCTCGTACCGTCCGGAGGGTCCCTGATGGCCCGCACCCATTTCGGTCTTTAGTATTACTCTTGGGTTACGCGTCCTCTTTCTGAGCCTTTGCACCCACTTTGCCGGTTCCCAGTAGGAGACGCGAGGGTCGTTCAACCCGGCGGTCACGAGCATGAATGGGTACTGGGCGTCGGTGACGTTCTCGTAGGGGGCATAGGATTTCATCACTTCGTAAATCGACCTGTCCACAACGGGGTTTCCCCACTCCTCCCATTCGAAGGTGGTCAGCGGAAGCGATGGATCCAAGATCGTCGTGAGACAGTCCACAAACGGAACTTCGGCGACTATGACCTTGTAGAGTTCGGGAGCTATGTTGGCGACAGCTCCCATCAGCATTCCGCCAGCGCTGCCACCTCTGGCAGCGATTCTTTTAGGATCGGCCCAGCCCAGTGTTATTAGGGCCTTTGTAGCATCTATAAAGTCCGTGAAGGTGTGCACTTTCTTCTCGAATTTGCCATCTAGGTACCATGACCTTCCCATCTCGCCCCCGCCGCGGATGTGGGCGAAGGCGAAGATGACTCCCCGGTCGAGGAGGCTGAGCCGAAGCGATGAAAAGACCGGATCTATGGAGTGTTCGTATGAGCCGTATCCATAGATCAGGGTGGGGTGGCCGTTTTGATCCGGATGGATGTCCGCTCGGGAAACCACCGAGAGTGGGATCTTCGTTCCATCCCTAGCGTCGGCCCAGACCCTGAAGGTGACATAGCGAGAGCTGTCAAAGTCTCCCAGCACCTCGGTCTGTTTGAGGAGTATCGACTCATGGCTTTCCAGGTCAATATCGAAGACCGACCTGGGTGTCGTCAAAGAGGAGTACTCATATCTGAGTACTTTGGCACTGAACTCCTCGTTCTCTCCAATGAAGATCGACGATACCTCCTCTTTCTTGGGAACTTGGTAAATCGATCGGGAACGCAGGTCAACCACCCTTAGACGCGTTGTTGCTTGGTACCTTTCTTCGAGTGCTATGAAATCTGAGAAGATCTCGGTGTCCAGAAGGCGGACGCCGGCAGGGGCCTCCAGGAAAGGCTCCCAGCTTGTATGGTCGTTGACGCCTTCATCAACCACCATGAGGCTGAAGTCAGGGTTGTCGCGATTCGTCACGACAAAAAAGCGGTTTCGCCAGTGTTCAACTGAGTATTCCATGTCTTTGACCCGGTCAGTGAACTGCTCAGGTGGAGAAAGGGGAGTAGATGCGTTGATGAGCAGCACCTGAGTTGTTGTCTTGGATGCCGCCTCGATCACGATGAACATATCGTCTTTAGTGGTCCCGATTCCAACAAAGTAGCCGTCGTCGTCTTCCTGAAACACCAGCTCGGTGGTGGTCGTGGTGAGGTCAAGTCTCCAGACCTGGTATGGGCGCATCTGATCGTCTGTTTTCGTGAAGAAGACGATCCGGGAGTCGAGTGACCAGGCAAGACCGTAGTAGCACTCCTCCATCTCCGCTTTGACATCCCCGCTGGCGGTATCTCTGACCCTAAGGGTGTAGAGTTCGGAGCCGTTGATGTCACGCAGATAGGCAGCCAGCCTTTCGTCC
>JAJZIP010000110.1 GCA_021810525.1 Actinomycetes bacterium
ATCCACCCTGGCTATGGATTCATGGCAGAAGACCCTTCGTTCGCCAGATCCTGTATTGACGAAGGAATCATCTGGATTGGCCCACCTGTTAGTGCCATAGAGAGGATGGGTGATAAGGCTGTTGCCCGAGAAACAATGCGAGCTGCTGGCGTGCCTATTGTACCTGGGTCTGACGGAATAATAAGTGATCCAAAAAAGGCAATAAAGCTTGCCAATAGTATTGGCTATCCACTGCTGATAAAGGCTTCCGCTGGTGGAGGAGGCAAGGGTATGCGGGCCGTACTGACGTCGGACCAGTTTGACGAGGCTCTTTCTCTTGCTCGTGCTGAGGCAGGAACAGCTTTTGGCAATGACTCAGTATACCTAGAAAAACTATTGACTAACGTGCGTCATATCGAGGTTCAAGTGCTGGGCGATAGTCACGGCAATGTGATTCATCTTGGTGAACGAGATTGCTCATCTCAACGTCGTCGGCAAAAGGTCCTTGAGGAGGCTCCAGCTCCAGGTATTCCAAACGAAATACGAATGAAAATGGGAAATGCTGCTGTTGCCGCAGCCAAGGCAGTTGATTATGCCGGTGCCGGAACTGTCGAATTCATCTATGACGTAGATAGTAATAACTATTACTTCATGGAGATGAACACAAGGATCCAGGTGGAACATCCCATTACTGAGTTTATAACCGGTGTAGACCTGGTGCAAGAACAAATAAGTGTGGCAGATGGCAATCCCTTACGATATCGGCAAGACGAAATTAGTTTCACTGGTCATGCTATTGAATGTCGTATAAATGCTGAAGATCCGGAGACTTTTCTGCCAAATGCTGGTCAAATAAGCAGATACAATACTCCGGGCGGACCTGGTGTGCGAGTGGATAGCCACTGTTACGACGGTTATATTATGCCACCTTTTTGGGACTCTTTGCTGGCTAAGCTTATCGTTTGGGCGCCAACAAGGGAGGAAGCTATTGCCAGAATGAAAAGGGCACTCCTGGAATACAAAATCGAAGGGGTCAGTACTACTATTCCGTTTCAACTCAACCTTTTGGATACTGCGTTGTTTCGCGACGGAGCGATGCTGACAGATTCGGTAGAGAAAATGATAGAAGATGGCACCTTGAGGAGAAGCAGTGAGTCTAAATGAATATTGAAGAAATTGAACGAATTGTTGAACTCGTAAACGCGTCTGACATCAGCGAGCTGACGCTCAGAGTTGGAGACATAGAGCTGGTTGCACGCAAAGGGGAATTGAGCGAACAACCATCAAATCGAACAGATCTAAAGACCAAACATTTACCGGTAGCCGAACCCGAAAATGGTACTGATTTAGTCGTGCCTACTTCGATTTCAACGCCCAGCGAAAATATACGACCTCAAGGATCTAATGCCGAAATCGCGAGTGTCGATGACGAACGTTCTCAGGAAATTGTGATTAAGGCGCCAATGCTTGGAATATTCTATCGTGCGCCTTCACCAGGGGCTCCTCCATTCGCTGAGGTGGGACAGATCGTGAAAGAAGGCGATACTGTAGGAACCATTGAGGTTATGAAGTTATTCAGCTCTCTCGCTTCACCGACGACCGGAAGAGTCAAAGAATTTCTAGTTGGAAACTCGCAGTTGGTTGAACATGGTCAACCGTTAGTGATACTGGAAGCGGTAGGCGATTGATGGCGTCGGTAAAATTTGTTGACACTACTTTACGAGATGGCAATCAATGCTTATGGGCAACTCGTTTGTCTACGCCGCAGATGTATCCGATACTTGACACTTTAGGTCGCTCGGGGTTTCATGCTATCGAACTGATGGGTCTTGTACATTTCGATGCCCCGGTTCGGTATTTGAAAGAAAACCCATGGGAACGGATTCGTTTGGTTCACGACAAGATCAAAGCAGTGCCGCTTCAGTCACTTATGCGGAGCAATTGTTTACTTGGGTTTGACCCTAAGCCAGATGATATTAACCAGTTGTGGCTGGAGCGCCTGGTCGCAAATGGGATCCAGCGCATTGTCTCTTTCGATGGCCTCCATGATTGGAGCAACATCGTCAATAATCTTAGGTATACCAAAAAGCTAGGTGCTACAGCTGGAGCCTGGTTGACTTATTCGGAAAGTCCTATACATACCGATGAGTTTTATGTGGAAAAGGCTAAGGAGCTGATTACTCAGGTTCCCGATCTAGACCTTATCACTCTTGAAGATGCAAGTGGAATTCTTACCGTCGACCGAGTTCGTACCCTCATACCTGCCATCAAGGGCGCTATAGGTGACATAACCTTGGAACTTCATGGGCACTGTTTAACTGGTCAGGCTCCTCTAGTTTATTTGGAAGCCGCTCGTCTCGGAGTCGAGATACTATACACTAGCATTCCGCCTTTGGCTGACGGCGCTGCTCCACCGTCGGTTGTGCAGAGCGTTAATAATCTTAGGAGACTTGGCTTCACCCATGATCTCGATCTTGATGCAATTGAAGAGATACGCGACTACTTGACCAGACTTGCTGAAGTGCTTAACCTTGAACATGGCAAGCCGGTTGAGTTTGACATTTTCCAGCACGAACATCAGATAGCCGGTGGAGTGCTTTCTAACCTGCGGTCTCAGTTGCGTGACGCAGGTTTGAGCCATCGATTGGATGAGGTGCTTGAGGAATGCATCCACGTTCGTCGTGACTTAGGTTGGCCCATAGTTGTCACCCCCTTTGCCCAACTTTTGGTTACTCAATCAGTGTTAAATGTGGTCCATGGTGAACGCTACAGGATAGTCCCCGACGAGATCAAGAAATATGTCCTAGGTTACTATGGTCATCCGCAGTCAAAAATTGATGAAGATATCTTGGATCGTATTATTGAAAACGGTTCTGACCGGATTAGCTCTGTACCGCCAGAGTTACTCCCAGCTGTTTCCGACCTACGGAAGGAGTACCCCGATGCCGACGATGACGAGAGGTTGTTGCGATACTGATGCCAGGGTACGCAAGTTGATGCAATGGTTGAAGCAGGATCTATCGATGTCGACAGCTTTTCGCTTGATAGATATGGTTCTGTGGTCGATATTTTGGAAAATTTGCTGAGAAACACCAATTTGACTCATTTGGAATATTCAAGTGGAAACATGTATTTTTCATTCAAACGTTAATTTTGTTCAAGTTTCCGCTTCTATTCCCACTGGGATCCAACTTGGTTTTGAAAGTGGTAAATGATGTAATTTGTTAGGAGGATTTATGGCGCTGTCTGTCACGAATGGCGAAAACCCTGAACTGAAGGTACCTCTGGGTCAGGATATGCCGAACATAATTTTCATAGTTCTCGATGATCTAGGGTTTGCCGATCTAGGTTGTTACGGTTCAGAGATTTCTACACCAAATATCGACCGACTTGCTGCAGGAGGCTTGCGCTATACAAACTTTCATACCACTGCTATGTGTTCACCTAGCCGTGCTTCGCTTCTCACAGGTCGTCAGCACCATGCAGTTGGCATGGGTGCTATAGCAGAGTGGTCGACAGAGCAGCCTGGTTATAACGGCTACATCAGCAGTTCTGCTGCTACCATAGCTGAAGTTTTGCAACAAAAACGTTACTCTACATATGCGGTTGGGAAATGGCACATAATGCCACAGGCCGATGCAGGACCAACTGGTCCGTTTAATAACTGGCCCTTAGGAAAAGGCTTTGACAGATGGTACGGTTTCCATGGAGCATTAGCGGATTCTTGGCATCCGGAACTTTACGAGGACAATCACGCAATAGATGTGGTAGTACCAGAGGGGTACCATCTGTCGCGTGACTTAGTTGAGCATGCCAAAATTTTTCTCGATGACTGGGCCACTCGAGGTGAGAAAAGTCAACCGTTCTTTCTCTATCTTGCGTTTGGTGCGCCACATTGGCCGCATCAGGTACCAGCCGAATATCGCGATCGTTATCGGGGGAAATACGATATCGGATGGGATGAAGTTCGGCGCCTTAGGCTAGATCGTCAGAAGTACCTTGGGATAGTTCCACAGGACACAAGGTTACCGCCCCGCAATAAAGGTGTTGAGGCCTGGGATGATCTTGACTCAGACAGAAAATTGCTATTTGCGCGCATGCAAGAGGTCTACTCGGGTTTTGTAGAGCATACTGACGCTCAGATTGGCTTGTTGCTGGACTATCTAAAGGCATTGGACCACTTGGATAATACAATAATTGTTTTTCTATCCGACAATGGCGCTTCACCTGAGGGCGGCTTTGAGGGAGCTGTCAATGCTCGTAAGGAGTTGGTTTACGGAGCCGAAGATCTTGAGGCCAAACTGGCCATGATCGACGAATTGGGAGGTGAACGTACTAATAACCATTATCCACGAGGCTGGGCTCAAGTAAGCAACACTCCACTTAAGTGGTATAAAAAGGATGTTCACGGAGGAGGGGTTCGGGATCCCCTCATAATACATTGGCCAGCGAAGATCCGGGACAGTGGTTCACTTAGACACCAGTACTGCCATGTTACGGACATCGTACCAACTCTTATGGATCTTTTAGATACTACCTTTCCAGAGGAGGTAAAGGGAGTTAAGCAAATGCCACTGCATGGAACTAGCTTTGCTTACTCGGTTTGGGATGCCACTGCGCCAAATCGCAAGAAGGTGCAGTATTACGAAATGCTCGGCGACCGAGGACTTTGGCGCGACGGGTGGAAGGCTGTAGCGCTACACGAAAAAGGCACCCCTTTTGAAGAGGATGAATGGGAACTTTACCATTTAGATAGCGATTTTTCCGAATATGAGAACTTGGCTACCGTTTATCCGGAACTTCTTGAGGATCTTATCAATGTGTGGTGGCAGGAGGCTGAAACTCACCAGGTCCTTCCATTAGATGATAGAGACTACGAGCGAGCTGCCGAGGGAATTGCCCGATATAGCATTGATAAGAACCGTTATGGGGCTGGTTCTTCACGACTCGATCGATATCATGTGCCGAATATCGATGGACGACCATACGAGGTGAAAGCATCTATTGATGTAGTCGACGAATCTACTAAACCAGAGGGAGTGCTTATATCGGTTGGTTCGCGATTTGGTGGCCTTGTCCTATACATGCAAAACAATATGCTCAAATTTGAATATTCGTACGATGGAGTGGAGCGCCAAATTGTTGAGAGATCCTGTCAGCTACATTTGGGATCAAATAACGTTGGTTTTCGATTCAATCCAAACCGAAATGGCGGTGGTGAGGTAACACTTTCTGTCAATGGAGAAAGTGGTCCTATAATGAAAATTCCACGTACTTGGCCGGTGGCAGGTCTGGCAGGAGGGCTTCACTGTGGTCGCGATGGTGGTTCTCCAGTCAGTGATAATTATTTGTGTCCGTTTACTTTTAATGGATTTCTTTCTCATGTGGATATAAATGTAGACGGGGAGGTTAAAATCGATATTTCCGCTGAAACACGAAGGTCATTGAACGAGGAGTAGCGGAATCGATAAGATTGTCCTAAGCTTGAAGGTTCCCCAAGGGCGAAATGGGTCTAATAGTGCAACATGAAAGACATAAGCAACCATTTTCAAAGCTGCTGCAGATGGCTAACAAGCTTTTACTCATTGGATATTGGGTAAAGTATCGAAGATGGGTTTGTAGATGCATTTAGTTGGGTTGACAACCTTCGTATAACGCGGGCTTAGATGAAGGCGATGAATTCATAATTGTCATGTGGCTGGGAATTTAGTTCCACTCTAGAAAAGTCATCTTGGTGGTCCATGCGTGCCTCGAAGGATCAGGTTTACCGGGATTCTCTCTACCACGGGAGGCTGATTAGCATGTGGAGTTTGGATTTCAGTCAATAGGAGATCGACAGCGGATTGGGCAAGTACTTCTAGGTCGCAGCGCACTGTGGTTAGGTTAGCTAGAGGCCAGGAAGCCAGCGTGATGTCATCAAAACCAATAACTGTCAAATCTTCAGGTACGCGGTAGCCAAGCTGTTTAGCTGCCGAAAGTACTCCCATAGCGATAACATCGTTGCCGCATGCGATTGCGGTTATTGGATCCGTTTGGGTCAGTAGTTCAATTGCGGCAGCTCGACCGGAATCATGGCCGAATGTTACTCTACGTATCTTGTCAGGCTGAAGATCAATCCCACGGTTTTTCATACCTAGTTCGATTGCGGCAGCTCGTTCACGCCCTGTGGATGTAACTTCCAAACCTTGGATCGAACCTACTTTGGTATGTCCAAGGCCTGCTATCAGGGCGCTGATCGCGAGTGCACCGGCGTGGTTATCTGCGGCGCAACTGGGTGACTCTGGCTGGTCGAGGATTCTGTTGACGAGTACATGGGGAATGCCAAGTTTTGTAAGATCTCTCGGAAGGGAGGAATACCGATCTGTGGTAGTGAGTATGACTCCATCAAATGATCCGTCAGCAAATATTTCAGCTTCCAAATCCTCATGAATTTCGTGGGTGATTACAACCGATCGGAAGCCTGCCTTTGCTAAATACTTGGATAATGGTTCAACCAGTTCAGGATAGAAAGGGTTGGTTAACTGCTCAGAGACGACTGCGATTCTCCTAGATTTGTTGGTCGATAGAGCGCGTCCGGAAGCGTTAGGAATGTATCCAAGTTCTTCGGCTGCAGCTTTCACTCGTTCCCGGGTCTCATTGGAAGCGCCCGGCAGATTGCGTAGCGCTCGTGAAACAGTTGGTTGAGCAACACCGGCAAGTTTAGCAACGTCGAAACTAGTAACTTTCTTGAGCAAAATACCCTCCTTATTGTTAACGGGTAGACGTATGTACTCGTGAGCTAGCCAAGATATAATTCATTTGTTTTTAGCATATTATCATTTTCATGTTCAGGGCATTGACCACTGCTGGCTCTCCTGGTTGTCATGTTGAAGATGGCGGGGCATTGGTCGTGCAACTGGTGGGAGGATTCTGAATTGTTGTGGGAAATAAAGCCGGGAGTTCACGGCTAGCATTGAATATCCTAGGGTTCTGAGCCAGCTTAAGACATATTTGGAAATTGCAGTTAGCGATGATTGAGAGTATGTCCGTAAAAGTTTTCAGCGATAAGACTTATTGCCGACCAATTTGATTTACTCCATGGTTTAGAACGCATAAGTCCGGCAGCTGAATCTTGAGATGAGGGTCTTGGTGATTCATTCTTGGGACGACATTCGATAGTAAAATCTGTCCTCCAGAGTTCGTCATTTTCAATTTGCTGCAGTATTCGCTAAAGATCTCTGACTGTGCTTTGATCTACTCACGTTATTTTGAGCACTTGGATAATGGATTGGTGAAATTGACCAGGCTTGGTGGTATCAACTATTTATCAATTTCTTAGAAAATTGTACTTTCGAATATTGACAAGTAGACGTATGCGTAATAATCTCTTTCGAGATCTCCTTGATGCGTAGATTGAACAGTATCAACTCAATTGTTGAGCTCAAGGAAGAAGGGTGAGAAGCATGGTGAAGTATCTGAAAGAGGCTGTATCGACAGTCAAAGCGAGTGGCAATTTGGCCTCCGTAAGTGAAACGGTTGCACGGGTTATAGCCGATGTTCGAGAACGTGGGGATGCAGCGGTACGAGAATACTCGGAGAAGTTCGATCATTGGTCGCCAGATAGTTTCCGCCTAGGACCAGAAGAAATTGAAGAAATCGTCGCACGTGTGCCTGACCAGGCTATTGCCGATATTAAGACCGTTCAGGCTCGTGTGCGAACCTTTGCACAGTATCAGCTGGAATCGTTAAAGGATTTCGAGGTAGAGACTGAACCTGGCGTGTTCTTGGGTCAGAAGAATATTCCGGTACGCTCCTCCGGAGCCTACGTGCCTGGTGGTCGCTATCCATTAGTAGCGTCGGCACACATGACCATAGTCACGGCCAAGGTTGCCGGAGTTGAACACGTTACTGCCTGCACTCCACCGATTCGTTCAGAGGTGCCAGCTGCTACAGTTGCAGCTATGCATCTGGCAGGAGCTGACGAGATTTTCCTGTTAGGTGGGACTCAAGCTATAGCAGCAATGGCGCTCGGAACCGAAAGTATTGGAAAAGTTGATTTACTCGCCGGTCCAGGGAATGCGTATGTTGCTGAAGCTAAGAGGCAGCTCTTTGGTACCGTTGGTATCGATCTATTTGCCGGCCCAACTGAAATACTGATTGTCGCTGATGAATACGCAGATCCGTTTGTAGTTGCTGTTGATTTACTCAGCCAAGCGGAGCATGGACCAGACTCGCCTGCAGTATTAATTACAACTTCGGAAGATCTAGGTCGAAAGGTCATAGCCTTAGTGGATGAAATTCTTGTGGATATGCCGACCGCTGATTTTGCAGGGCCAGCTTGGCGGGACCATGGCCAGGTTGCTATCGTTGACGATCTTCCTGCCGCTTTTCAGCTTGCTGATAATTATGCGTTTGAACATGTGCAGATCCTTACGGAGAATCCACGCGATGCCCTAAAGGTGATGCGGAATTATGGTGCATTGTTCCTGGGTGAAGGAACATGCGTGTCCTATGGGGACAAGGTCATAGGTACCAATCATACTTTGCCTACTCGAGGGGCAGCTAACTACACCGGTGGTCTTTGGGTTGGCAAGTACCTTAAGACCGTAACCTATCAGGAAGTCACAGATAAGAATGCAAGTGTCGAACTTGGTGAACTCTGTGGTAGAGCTTCGAGAGTCGAATTCTTTGAGGGCCATGCTCGCTCGGGCGACGTGCGCGTTCATAAATATGCTGGTGTTCCCCTTTCGTGGGCTCCGAGTAGTGTATGAGCGACAAAATTCCTATAATTGCTGGAAGAACTGCATTAATCACTGGCGCAGGCAACGGCCTTGGTCGTGCTATAGCGTTAGAATTTGCCTCCCGTGGCATAAGGGTAATACTTGTCGGCCGTAATATTGACAAGCTTTCGTCAGTGCAGGATGAAATTAAAAGTAATGCACGAATTGCTGTTTGTGATGTCTCGTCGTCGACTTCGGTTGAAGCGCTAGTGAGAGAGCTTGAAGGCGAAGATATTTCGATCTTGGTAAATAATGCCGGTATACCAGGTCCGGTCGCGAACCTTGTTGATCTCGAAGTTGATGATTGGGACGAGGTTTTCGCAGTTAACGTTCGCGGTGTTTTTCTGATGTGCAAGGCATTTCTTCCACATATGATCGAGCGGCAAAAGGGTGACATTATTAACCTGGCGTCGGTTACTGGCAAGCGACCTTTGGCGCGACGAACCCCTTACAGCTCTTCGAAAATGGCTGTGATTGGCCTCACAGTAACCCTCGCTCATGAGGTGGGTCCGCTCGGAGTAGCTGTGAATTCTTTGTCACCTGGTCCGGTAGAAGGTCCCCGCATGGCAAGAAATTTTGCCCTTGAAGCAGAGCGTACTGGGACAAGTATCGAACAAGCAGAGAAGGAGTTTGTAGGTCGTTCTGCGCTAAAACGTATGGTTACCGAGGCTGAGGTGGCTCTTGCTGCTGCGGCGATGTTAGAGATGCCTGGGCTATGTGGTGCGGACATTGATCTTTCAGCAGGAATGATAGCTCGTTGATCGATGGATCACTAAAGATAAGGGGTTTAGGAATGTTGGGAAAGTGAGTTGGTGGGTTGAAGTTTCGCTAAGGGATTATTGAGGAAGTACAAACTTAATTTAGGGTTTCAAATTTGAGCAATTTGTTAATAGTGCGTTGGGAGTAGCAAACTTAGCTCTTCCATCTATTCAAAAGGGGGGTTATGTATGACCCAGATAGGCAGTGAGGATACTTTAAATCTAGGTGAAGTCGGAGATGAAGGAGGCAGTAATGCTCTTCAATCGATAAATAATTTCTTTGTCCGTCTTGTCTCACATCTTTTGCCCGATCCGTACCTCTGGGCCATCATTCTTACAATGGTGGTCATTATTGCAGGTGCGATAATCGACTCGCCGAAGATGGGTTTGTTCCCGATCTACTGGTACGATGGCTTTTACGGGTTGCTTACCTTTACTCTTCAAGGTGCGCTCATCGCAATTACTGGTTTCACGCTAGCTCAGGCTGCTCCAGTGCATAAAATTCTGATGAGGCTGGCAAGTCTTCCCAAGACCCAGACCCAAGCAGTAATTCTAGTTATAGAGGTCACTGCTGTAGCTTCGCTAGTGAGCTGGGGTCTTGGCTTAGTGGTAGCAGGGGTCATGTCGCGTGAGGTAACAAAACGAGTCGAACGGATCAACTATCCTTTCATAGTCGCGGCAGCGTATTCCGGATTTATGGTTTGGGCCTCGGGGTTTTCAAGCGCCATAGCTTTGGCTACAGCATCTCCTGGTAATAGCCTAAATATAATCCAAAAGGTTACTGGGGTAGTAATTCCACTTTCGGGCACGCTTTTAACTTCATTCAATATTATACCAGTGC
>JAJZIP010000111.1 GCA_021810525.1 Actinomycetes bacterium
AGCTTCTAAGCTCGAGTGCGATACCGAGCTCGTGGTCCTCAGCACTCACGGAGACCGGGACACGGCCTCGTCGCTCACTAGGATTGGCGGTCAGGGAGTATTTGTCAAAGAGATCCAGGCTGCTGTGATCGACGGCAGGGCAGACATCGCGGTCCACTCGGCCAAAGATCTTCCCACCGTTACGGTCGAGGCGCTCTCGATAGGAGCCTTCCCAAATAGGGGGGATCCGCGTGACGCGTTGGTCGGCCGCTCCCTGGAGCAACTCAAGGCTGGCGACGTGGTAGCGACCGGTTCGCAGAGACGGCAGGCTCAGCTAAAGGAAATGCGGCCCGATCTCGAATTTGCCCCGCTAAGGGGCAATATGGCAACTCGAATCTCTCAGGCCAGCCGCTATGGAGCAGTGGTGGTGGCGTACGCTGCATTGGAACGCCTCGGACAGCTCCATGTGGCCGCCCAGGTATTCGATCCAGACGTGCTGATTCCACAGGCAGGTCAGGGTGCTCTTGCCGTCGAATGCAGGTCTGACGACGCGGGCGTGAGAGCGTTGCTCGAGGCTATCGACGACCATGGGACAAGACTTGCGGTCGAGGCAGAGCGTGGCCTCCTTGCGGAGCTGGGAAGCGGCTGCTCTCTTCCGGTGGGGGCCTATGCCTTGGTCGATGAAAACTCCGGACGGATCACCCTGAACGGATTCTTGGGCCTACCTGATTCCAGGGCCTGTCTCCGTGTAAGCGGCAGCGGTGACGACCCCGGTGAACTCGGGTCAATGCTTGGGAAGGAGCTGCTCAAGATGGGTGGTCCACACGTCATGGATGAGCTTGTAAGAAGCGTCGAGCATGAGTGAGACCGCTGTCGGCGCAGTATATTTGGTGGGGGCCGGTCCAGGCGACCCCGGGCTTTTGACCGTCAGGGGACGCGAACTCCTCTCGCGGGCCGACGTCGTGATATTCGACTACCTTTCTGACGAGTCGCTGCTCGAGTACTGCAGAGCCGGGGTGAAGTTGATAGATGTGGGCAAACGGCCCGGCCGTCCCGTCCCTCAGAGCGAGATCAACCAGGTCCTCATTAGAAGCGCCGCGGATGCCAAGACTGTGGTCAGGCTGAAGGGGGGTGACCCCTTCGTATTTGGCCGAGGTGGTGAAGAAGCACTCGCCCTCATCGAAGCAGGAATCCCATTCGAGGTGGTGCCGGGCGTCTCTTCGGCGATTGCTGTTCCCGCCTACGCTGGAATTCCGGTGACCCATCGGGGTCTCTCGACATCGTTCACCGTTGTCACCGGCCACAGGCATGGGAACGCTACCGATCAGGTCGACTGGGCTTCTTTGGCAAGGCTCAGCGGGACTATAGTCGTGCTCATGGGTGTCGCCCATCGTGGCGAGATTGCTCAAAAGTTGATAGCCGGAGGCCTGAGCCCTGACACCGCTGTCGCGGCCGTGAAATGGGGGACCCGAAGCGATCAGAAAACGGTCAGAACAGCTCTCAGTGCTCTGGGTGAAATTCCAATCAGCTCACCTTCGACGATCGTCATAGGAGCGGTGGCGGAGCTCGACCTTAGCTGGTTTGAGAAGCGGCCTCTGCTTGGGAAGAGAGTCGTCGTCACCAGGGCTAAGGATCAGTCGCGGACGCTCGTAGCAAAGATCAGGGAACTCGGTGGCGAGGCTCTGTCGGTGCCGACGATTGCGATCCTGCCTCCAGAGGACGGCTCTGAGGCGCTTGCCAGGTCAGCGAGGAGACTTTCGGAGTATGACTGGCTGATCTTTACCTCTGCAAATGCGGTGCCGCGGTTCTTTCAATTCCTCAAAGACGCGCGAGACCTCGCCGGGGTCAAGGTGGCAGCGATCGGCACTGGAACCGCACAGGAGTTGGCCAAGTTCAACATCGTTGCAGATCTGGTTCCGCCAAGCTTTGTTGCAGAGTCGCTGATTTCGGAGTTCCCTGCTGGACCAGGCAAGGTCCTGTTGCCAAGGGCGAAGGTTGCCAGAGATCTCATCCGAGTTGAGCTAGCTGAAAAGGGCTGGCAGGTCGACGTGGTAGAAGCCTACAGAACCGAAGCTCCGCCAACGAAACCCGCGCTCATGGAGGCCATCGGCGGCAGCGATGCTATCATCTTCACCTCTTCCTCGACGGCTTTGAACTTTTTGGCCGGATATGGGCTTGAATCACTTCCTGAACTTGTTGTGTCGATCGGCCCCGTGACGACAAAGACCCTTGAAGAAAATGGGGTGAAAGGCGTTGTGACCTCAGCAGTGCACAACATCGACGGCGTGATCGAGACAGTACAGAATCTACTTTCAAACCGATCCGACATCTAGCCTATCCTGGCAAGATACTTTCCCCATGGTGCTTAGGCAGCCGTGGTGACCAGAGCTGCCATCGCCCTTCGTCGTCTCTAGTGATAGCGGTTTCCGAGTGTTCACTCAGATTTCTGCGCCTGTTCATAAGTAGTTAAGTGGCGATTTACAGTGGCGCCTTACAGTCTGCGTAGTAGTCGCAGAAATAGCAAGCTTTCGCAGTCAGAAATGGAGATGACATTGCCGAAATTTTCGAAACTAGAACTCCGTGGGCACCCTGGGGAGTCTAGGGCAGCTCGGGATGCCGATGTTGGGACGTTAGCCTCTCGGCTCAAACCAAGGCTGGGTTCGATCAAGGTGACCAGCCTGGCGGTTCTAGGTCTTTTGAGTGGCGGCCTTTTGGCTGCCTGCTCTTCATCGAGTTCAAATGCAAGTGCATCAGTGTCGACGACCTCGGCGTCCGCCACCTCTACTTCAGTCTCCACAAAAGTGCCGTTGGTAGTTTACGCTGCTGAAGGGTATGACTCAGCAGAGGTTAAGGCCTTCC
The DNA here is from genome assembly GCA_021810525.1 of Actinomycetes bacterium. Taxonomy (GTDB): domain Bacteria; phylum Actinomycetota; class Acidimicrobiia; order Acidimicrobiales; family Acidimicrobiaceae; genus SCQM01. Next base: position 2,839 of record JAJZIP010000111.1, read on the forward strand.
AGGCCGCAACCGGAATACCAACGAAACTGGTGGATCACAGCACTGGAACGCTTTTGGCCAAGATACAGGCAGAGGGAAGCCATCCGCAGTGGGGGCTGTTATGGACCGATGGTGACGCTGCATATGCTGCTCTGGATCAGCAGGGCATGCTCGTGAAGGGCTTCGAGCCCACTACCGGTACGCTCACCTCACTAGGAGTGAAGCTAGTTCCCAAGGACAAGAGCTATGTACCCACCGGCCTCACCATGGCCGGCGCGATAGTGTACAACAGCCAAGCGGTAAGCCAGCCCCCCACAAACTGGACTGATTTGACAGGCCCACAGTGGAAGGGTGCCGTTGGGATGAACAACCCGGCTGTGTCGGGTCCCACCTACAACGTTGTTGCGGGAATTATGCAGCAACTGGGAGGCGTCACTCAGGGCGAGCAGTTCTTCAAGCAGTTAGCTGCGAACGGGCTCCATGTTTTCACCACAAACAAGGTTACGCTGACCTCGCTGTTGCAGGGTCAGATCAAACTTGCCATAGTTCAAAACTCTGCGGGAATCGGATTTGAATACAAGTACCCGCAGCTCAGGGTGGCCTACCCGACCAGTGTAACCGATCTTCCGAGCGTGATCGGAATCGACGCAAAGGTGTCAAAGACTGAACAGGCTGAAGCTGAGAAGTTTGCGAACTTCGTCTACTCGCCTCAAGGCCAGCAAGTGATGCTCACAGGAGATCCTCACGGTGACTCGCTCTTCTTCCCGATCATCAAAGGAACCTCTCAGCACAAGCTTGTCCCGCCATTGAGTTCGATCCCAGTCCAGTTCATCGATCCATACGTATGGGGACCACGCGAAAGCTCGGTAAACCAGTGGTTTACCGCCAACGTGGTGAACGGGTGATCCGGGTTTCGAAGAGGAGGTGCAGACCTCAAGACGATTCAGACGATCTCCAAATCTCCAGAGGGTTTGCCTGTGGTACGGTTTGCTAGAGATTCTGCAGGCTTAGGGCGGTTTTGGGCGATGCGGGCGAGGCCGTCCCGCGTCGTCGTCTATGTCTTAGTAGCCGTTCTTCTAGTCGTCCCCTCTCTCAGCTTTCTGATTCAGGCCTTCTCGCCCCGTCTGTTTGGTCAAGGCCCCTCTTGGCTGACATGGTCAAATGTTTCGAATGCTCTGTCTTTCGGGATGGGAAAGGCACTTTTCGACTCTGTCTTGGTGTCTTCCATTGCTGGCGTGCTCGGCACAGCGTTGGCGGCGGGCTTGGCATTCATTGCAGAACGGACGAGGATCAAGGGAGGGGGCCTGATCGTTATTGGACTTTGGGCGATCCTTCTCTGCCCCTCCTATCTGATCGCCGTGGGCTGGGAGGAGATCGTCTTGCGGTCCGGTTTACTCGGAGCCGCAGGCCTCTGGAGCGGTGGAATCCAGAACTTCATTATGGGTCCTGCCGGAGTTGCCCTGGTCCTGGCTTTCAAGGGCATGCCATTCTCGTACTTTGCTCTGGCGCCATCTCTTTCTGTCTTGGGCGGTGACCTCGAACATGCCGTACGCGTCCATGGTGGAGGACGGCTCGCGATAATTCGCACAGTCGGGCCAACACTTCTGCCTGCGATCATGTCAGGCTTCATCATTGTTTTCGCGGAGTCGATCGGAGACTTTGGTGTTGCCACAACCATTGCGGCGAGCGCACATTTTCCTGTGGCAACTTACCTTCTATACGAGTCGATTGGCTCCTATCCGGCTAATTTTGGAGAGGCTGCGGTTGTCGGGTGGACGCTGATTGCGGCGGTCGGTGGGGCACTTGTGATACAGTCCTTCCTCTTGCGCGGAAGAAGCTTCGCGGTTCTGTCTGGAAGGACCAAGCCCGCGCCGCCTCGGCTGCTGGCCTGGCGAGGACAGCTGCTTGCGCTTGGCTTTGCTGCCTGGGTTTTCCTGCTGGCTTTGGGCGTACCTATGCTTGGCGTTGTCTCATCGTCGCTCCTCATACCTTTCGATGGACTTCACTGGTCGTCTTTTACCTTTTCGAATTACAGCGGATTGCTCGGAGTCCAGGGACTCGCCGGCCCAGTGAGATTTTCCGGCGAGATTGCAATCGTCTGTGCGTTGGCGATCGTCGCGCTCGGCGGGGTGCTCGCGAGGATGCTCGCGAAAGGAGGCAAGAAAGGCGCAGCGAAGCTTCTTGACCTTACTTTGCTGGCAGCTGTCGCGCTTCCAGGTGTTGTGTTTGCCGCGGGTTACATATTCGCTTACGATCTCCCCGTTGTAACCAATCTGGGAGTCGTCCTGTATGGAACTGTCCCTTTGCTTGGTATGGCATACGTGGCAAACGCGGTCCCGCAGTCGACCCGTATCTTGTTCGGCCCGTTTGCCCAGGTCCAGGAGAGCCTGCTGGCGGCTGCCAGGGTCCACGGTGCGAGTTCGGCGAATGCCTGGAGGAAGGGGGTTCTACCTCTCCTGGCCAGACCGATCGTTTGGGCTGCGCTTCTCGCGTTCTCGACCGTGTTCTTGGAGCTTCCAATTTCCGAGCTTCTTGCGCCTCCAGGCGTAGTTCCGGTGTCGGTGGCAATACTTCGGGTTCTCGGGAAAGCGGACATAGGCCTGGGAACGGCACTTTCGGTAGTTGCGGTGCTATTCACTCTTGTTGTGGTGGCGTTGGTCCTGGGGATCTTCAGAGTTCTTGCTCCTGCAGGCTGGCGCAAATGGCATCAACAAGAGGAGAGGCCAATTCATCGCAAAGGGGATGACGAGCTGCCGCCGACCGAACAGCGAGAGCTTGTCTCTCTGTCTGGGGCAGACGGGTGGTGACCGCAAAGGCGAAGCCGGTTGCGGTCACTCTGTTGCATCCACCTCGCTTATCAGGGCTAAGTAATATTGACGAAGATTCAGGGGGAGGAAGATTATGACGAAGAAATCGGATGCCGGCCGTTTGAACGTGTCAGGAGGAGATCCACCGTCACGGCATGTGCCGAAGATCGAGATTTCCCGTCTGACAAAGCATTTCGGCTCCAAAACGGCGGTAAACAATGTCGATCTGGTGGTCGAACCCGGTCAGTTTGTAGTGCTGCTCGGACCATCCGGGAGCGGTAAGTCGACTCTGCTCCGATGCATCGCAGGAATCGAGAGGCCCTCCGGCGGCAGCATCAAGTTTGATGATTCTCTGGTGGATGGCCCAGGCTTTCATTTGCCGCCGGAGCGTCGCAATCTTGCGGTCGTGTTCCAGGACTACGCTCTCTGGCCGCATCTCAATGCAGAACAGAACGTGGCCTTTGCCCTTCAGCGGCTCCGACTCTCTTCTGAGGAGCGCAAGCGCAGATCAAGAGAGATGCTTGAACAGGTTGGCCTGGGCGGCATGTTAAACCGCTATCCAAGCCAACTTTCCGGAGGTGAACAGCAGCGGGTCGGGCTTGCCAGGGCTCTTGTTGCAGATCCTGGAGTCTTGCTATTCGATGAGCCGCTTTCAAATCTCGACGCGGACAGGCGTGAGAAGCTGAGAGTGGACATCGGAGCTATGGTCAGACGCCATCGTGCAACGGCTGTCTACATCACTCACGATCAGGCTGAGGCCTTCGCATTGGCAGACGTAGTCGCAGTACTGGAATCTGGACGCCTTGTGCAGGTTGGAACTCCGGAGGGGATATATCGGGCTCCGGCGAACGCTTTCGTCGCGAGATTCACCGGCCTTTCCGGCGAACTCTCAGGCCGGCTGATCCGAAGCGATGCGAAGCCGGGTTTGGTCGCGGTCGACGTGAACGGCTTCTTGGTATATGGCAAATCGATCGAGACAGAGCCTCTCAATGATAATCAAAAGGTTCAGGTCCTTGTGAGACCATCTGCACTCAGCTTTGTCGAGGATGGATCGAGTCACGACGAGCGGGTTATCGGCCAGAAAGGTTTTGAATCGCGGATCGGGGTCACGGTGTTGGACTCCGCATTTCGAGGCTGGGGCTATGAGCATGTCGTGTCGGTCGATGGAAACTCCCGTTTGAGCGGGGTTCCAGCTGACAGGAGGATTCCTTTCATGAGCTGGGCTTTGTTGGCGTTGGATCCCTCGGGCTGCCTAGTGATAGCCGACCGGGCTGAAAACGATGCTGAGAGCGGAGATGGAGAGTCATTGGAGCAAGCGGCGCCGGGCGACGAAGAGAGTTCGTTCTACCTTGCGTTGGGAAGCGAATTCTAGCCCGTGGAGTCTTGAATCGCTGGCTCGTTTCTGGCGGTCAGGCTCCCTCCGGCACGGGGGAGCTGCGGTTGGAAGAAAGTCAGAGGTCTCAGGCCTGTGGACCTGGTCCACCACGGCGGCTTTCGAAGTTGCCAACTTGGGAAATTTTGGGAAGGATTTGGATGAGCAGCAGCGAAGTTGTGCTTGCAGTGGCTGTATTTGTGGCCTCGACGGTAGAGATGATCGAGGCGCTGACAGTAGTGCTGGCGGTCGGGACTACTCGGGGATGGCGATCCTCGCTGGAAGGCGTCCTGGCTGCTCTTGTGGTCCTGGCTGCAATCGTGGTCGCTTTTGGTCCCGCACTGGTCAAATATGTCCCCATCAATCTGCTGAGGTCGGTGGTCGGAGGCGTCTTGCTGATCTATGGCCTGCAGTGGCTTCGAAAGGCCGTGCTTAGGGCGGGCGGGCTGAAGGAGAAGAGGAACGAGGACCTCGTCTTTGAGACAACGGTCGCGAAGCTAAGAGCGGGTTCAAGGTCTCCCGATCGCGATATACAGGGGTTTGTGATCTCCTTCAAGGGGGTTTTCATCGAGGGGCTCGAGGTCATCATAATCGTCTTGACTCTTGGCTCTTCTGCTCACGATCTGGGATTGGCGGTGCTTTCAGCGCTTTCAGCCGCCGTTGTGGTGACCGCGGTTGGGCTCATAGTTGCTCGCCAGCTTTCCGGAGTCCCTGAGAACACGATGAAGCTCATTGTCGGTCTAATGCTGATCAGCTTCGGAACGTTCTGGGGCGGCGAGGGCATGGGCCTTAAATGGCCTGGTTCGGATCTGATGATCCCGCTATTGGTTCTGGCCTATGGTGCAGTGACCTATCTGCTCGTGAAGTTCCTTGCAGCTTCGCGCTTAGCAAGGGCGGCTGGTAGGCTTGAAGCCCACTCGGAGGCCGATGAAGAACCAGCTGAACAGTCCCTCGCCGGCGGCGAGGTGATCACTCTGCAGCATAGAAAAGCTCTGCCGCTCTGGCTTGTCGAAGGATTTCTCAGGTTTTGGTGGGAGCTCTTGGTCGGCGACACTCCCGAACTTTTCATCGGTACTGTGGCAATCTTCGGGGTGGCCGAACTTCTGCTTGATTTCAAAGCTCCAAGCCTTGTTCTGGTGTTGGTAGGCCCGATACTTGTCGTGCTCCTTCTGAACCTCACGGTTGCCATTGCATTTCGCACCATTTCGACCCGGAGCTGATCTAGAGCATGGACGGACTCCCAGCTCCGTGTCGGAATGCGCTTCGTGCAAGCCGAGAAGTGTGGACAGGCCCCAGCGGAGGCGGGAGAGCGGCATTTGTGAGGGTCTGGAGCGTGCTGTCGGCTGGGGATGGATTAAGGTGTAGAGGTGAGCTTTCCTATTCATCGCCATCGTCGAATGAGGAGAACAGCCGCTCTTCGCCGTCTGGCTGCAGAGACTAGCCTCAGCGCCGATGATCTGATTACCCCGATATTTGTTCGCGAAGGGATAGATTCGCCCGTTGAGATCCCGTCTTTGCCCGGCGTCGTTCAGCACACGGTTGGCTCTGCCACAGAGTTCTGCAAACAGCTCGTCGATCTTGGAATACCTGGCGTTATCATCTTCGGTGTTCCAGAGAAGAAGGATGAAATCGGTTCCGCCGCGTGGGATCCTGACGGCATCGCGCAGGTCGCCATCGCCGAAATCAAGTCGACCGTCGGAGATGAGCTTGTCGTGATGGCGGATCTCTGTCTTGACGAGTACACCTCGAGCGGCCACTGTGGATTGCTGGGCTCGGATGGCGACGTCGACAACGATCAAACCTTGGGGCTTTACGGCAAGGTGGCAGTCGCCCAGGCCTTCGCTGGAGTGGATTTCGTCGGGCCGTCCGGGATGATGGACGGTCAGGTCGGCGTGATAAGGAGTGCTCTTGACGAAGAGGGATTCATAGATGTGGGGATCATGGCCTACTCCGCCAAGTATGCCTCCGCTCTTTATGGTCCATTTCGAGACGCGGTTGACGTCACGATCGCGAACGGAGGAGATCGGAAGACCTACCAACAGGACTTTCGCAATGCGAAGGAGTCGCTTTCGGAGATTTTGGCCGATATAGAGCAGGGCGCCGACATAGTGATGGTCAAGCCGGCAATGACATATCTCGACATCGTCTCGATGGCAAGTCGGGCTGCAACGGTTCCGGTTGCCGCCTACCACGTCTCAGGTGAGTATGCCATGATAAAGGCTGCAAGCGCTAATGGTTGGATAGATGGAGACGCAATAGCCTTGGAACAGCTCACGGCGATCAAGCGTGCGGGCGCGTCGATGATCTTGACGTATTTTGCCCCACTCATTTCAGAGTTGTTGGCCTAGCTGCCACTCGCTGGGACCCGGCTCACAACCAGACGATTTAGACAAGGATGAGGGAGCTACATGTCTGCTCAGAGGAGATCACGCAAGACCAATAAGGAACTTTTCGACCGAGCCTGCAGGGTCATTCCTGGAGGAGTCAACTCACCTGTGAGAGCTTTCAAATCGGTAGGAGGGACACCTTTCTTTGTCGCGAAAGGCAAAGGGGCCTACCTCTACGACGAAGAGGGCAAGAGCTACCTCGACTACATTCAGTCATACGGCGCCGTGATTCTGGGGCATGCCGACAGCCGCATAACCACGGCCATCACTCATGCCGCTATCTATGGCTCCACTTTCGGAGCTCCGACGCTCAGCGAGGTGTTACTTGCAGAGCTCATAGTAGAGCGTGTCAGAGGCTGTGACATGGTGAGGCTGACCTCGTCAGGAACAGAGGCGGCGATGAGCGCAGTCCGATTGGCGAGAGGCTACACCAAGCGCGACAAGATATTGAAGTTCGATGGCTGTTACCACGGCCATTCCGACGCCCTTCTGGTTGGAGGCGGGTCCGGGGTGGCTTCACTTGGAATTCCAGAGTCGGTCGGGATT
>JAJZIP010000112.1 GCA_021810525.1 Actinomycetes bacterium
TCAGTGCTACTTTTAGCCTTGTATCGATCTTCGATACTTACTTTCCGTGGTACTAAGGCTTCAAACAGTACACGCACGATGGCGCAGTGGGGATCTCAAAGCCTTCGCCAAACCATCTTGCCCCAGGAACCATTGTCAGCGATACCATTGGCGGACTTGACAATTACAGACCACTGCCTATGGCGGCCGCTCCACCTCGCGGTGATGAGCACCGGGGTTCACCCATGCAATTTTAATGAGGTTTTGCTCCATAATTTGTGAGAACATGGAGTCTCAGTAGCTGTTTAATTTGTCTGAACTGTTTCACCACGTGAGCGATATCGAGGGGACCAGAAGTCGCGGACGAGATCCCCGTGCGAAAGGAATCATCATGAGTTCGGCATCTCGACTGATCGGCGCAATCAATCTGAACGGGCCTGGCCATTACCTCAACTGGTCGATTTTCACTATCTCGATCGCCAACATCCTAATGATCGCCTTGATGATCGTAATATTCATAGTCGCGCTTTATCTGCCTTTCCCTGGCTCAAAGCATGCCTGGAAGTATCCTGCAGCCTCCGAAGGCGGGCCCTCACAAGCTCTCTCTCCACCAGTTGAATCGGACGCTCAGTCTGAAGGGATGTGGACAGCCGCAATAAGGCGGAAAGGCCTCAAGCTTCTTCCACCATCGAAGCTCCTACCAGATCGACAGCCTGCCTATGTGGCTTCCTGGGTCTACATTTTCGGAGTTGCCAGCCTCGCCTCGCTTGGTGTCGCCATCGTGTCTGGCTTCCTTATCGCGCTTGGTGGTACGGACTGGTGGCACACAAATCCAGTTGGCCATTTCTTCAACAGCCTCCATCTGTGGAGCGTCGAACTGTTCATGGCGTTCATCGTTATCCACCTATGGGGCAAGTTCTGGATGGCGGCATGGCGAGGACGAAGAGCCCTCACCTGGATCACCGGAGTCATAGCCTTCGGTGCCTCGATCGTAGAATGCTTTACCGGATACCTGTCACAGCAAAACTTCGACTCCCAATGGATCTCAACCAATGGAAAGGACGCTCTCAATGCGACAGGACTCGGGTCGTTCTTCAACCTGATGAACTTTGGCCAGATGCTTTTGTGGCACGTGGTCCTGCTGCCATTGGTTCTGATCGCCATCGTCGGAATTCATGTGTTAATGGTGAGGGTCCGTGGCGTCGTGCACCCTTTGCCGCAAAAGAATGTCCGGGCGAAGGAATCCCGCAAGGTGCTGGCTCGCTCTGAAGCCAGCGATTGGAAAGGTCCAACGCGAAAGTATGACATTGTCAAAGAAGCTTCCGCTGCCTCGCTGGTAGTTCTCATCCTGGCAGTTATCCTCGCTGGCCTTTTGTCCTCGCCGAATGATCCTCCAGCCACCATCGCGACCTGGGCGAAGGTCGCACCCGCCGATTTCATGGCAACTGCGGCGTCTGAAATTGCCGGCACTAGCGAGACAGCTCAGTACGGTCCACCATACAACAACGGTTCGAAAAACGTACAGAGCCTTCTGTTTTCACCGCAGAAACTGGCTGGAATCCATGAACCAATTGATACAGCCAACGCTTTCGTACTGTCACCATTGACCCGATTGGCTGCAACAAACGCCTCTTTGGCCTTTGCTCTGGGAACGTACGAGCATTCGTCAAAAGCTACACAAAAGGCTTGGGACCAGGCATATCTGAAAGCGGTGGACAAGGTGACCTTCATTGGCGGCCAGCCATCGGTTCCCTCCGCCAACGATGGGCCCGTACCGGAGCTGATATCCGCTGAGTTTTCACTCGCCCGTTCGGGTGCCCTCGATGCGGACCTGCTCGCACAACAACCTTTTTACGGAACCAACTTTACCAAGCCTCTGCTCTTTTTGGAGGATGGCGAATATTTTGCATCACTCGCACACGCAATGCATCTGACCGGATCTCAATGGGGTGTGATGAATGAGACGGGTAACTACCCTGGTCAACCCTGGCTCTGGCTATATACTCTCTGGTACCAAATGCCGGGATTCAAAAACTCTGCAAACGTCGATCTGATAGCGGTCTACCTTACTGGCGTAGCCACAATCCTTCTCCTTCTAATTCCATTTATCCCAGGACTGCGAAGTATCCCAAAGTGGATTCCCATCCACAAAGCGATTTGGCGAAATTGGTACAAACGAGCTGAGGATGCCTCGTCCGGTGAGTTGACTGATCCGGCAAGCTAAAAGGGCTGGACGCAATTGGTGCGACCAAACGAATCCGGATGACTGGCAGGAGAGTTGTCCGCCCTCCTTCGTACCCGAGGCTTGAATATTCTCAGAACTCAGTCAGATGCAAATCTGGTGTTCTCCGAAGGAATTCTAGTTAGCATCTTAATATGCCCGCAGACAGGTCTTTGAGACGTTAGGTGCCACAGTGCTTCAGGAATCAACAGAAAATACCGTCCTTTCAATATTGGAGCTTGGCGAATACGTTAAGACCGCACTCAACCTCAGCTTTGGCGCGGATGGACTCTGGGTCAAAGGGGTAGTCGCGTCATACTCTCCGCACAGCTCCGGCCACCATTACCTAGATCTCCAGGAGTTTGGCGAACTCGGTTCCGCGGCACCGGTGGCAACAATCAGTTGCGTTATCTGGAAGACAAAGGCTCAATTGCTACTAAGCCAACTCCAGGCAACTCAACTCGGCAAGATCAGAAATGGGCTCAGTCTCGTTGTTCGCGTCAAACCGAATTTCTGGCCAAAGGGTGGAAGGCTTTCATTCCAGATCGAAGAGATAGATATGGCCCTCTCCCAGATCGCAAACCTCCAGGAAAAAGAGAGGATCCGCGCCAAACTTCGGCATCTTGGGATTTGGGAGCACAATCGTCGGCTCGAGACTCCGTTGGTCCCGATGTCCGTAGGACTGGTCACGGCACGTGGCAGCGCCGCTGAGAGTGACTTCATCGGCGAATTGACAAGGAGCCGATTTGCTTTCAAAGTCACCTACCGCCCCGCGTCAACCGCAGGAGAGGCTGCACCTGCACAGATATCACGATCGATACGCCTCTTTCAGAACTCCGGCATCGACGTCATCTGCCTTGTTCGAGGAGGCGGCTCGATGTCAGACTTGTCGGTTTTCGACACTGAGGAAGTGGTGAGTGCGGTAGCGGCAAGCGCCATTCCAGTCTGGGTCGGAGTAGGACACTCTACGGATACTACCCTAGTTGAAGAGGTCTCTAACAGGTTCCTAGACGTTCCCCAGAGCGTTGCACGAGCCTTAGTCGCAAGAGTCCAAGAATTCTTGGACCAGATCAATACTCTTGGCCAGCGAGCACATACCGCAGGCCGCTCAAGGGTCGAAATTGCGCGACTCCAACTCTCGGAGGTATCCCACCAAGCCGTCCGTAGGCCCTTGGAGTTGATCCATACCCACAACATGCGAATCAGCCAGCAAGTTGAGCGCATTCGAACCTCCGCCTTGCTGTCAACGGCCTCGGCCAAGTCCGAACTCTCAGACACTGCACACCTTGTATCAGTTGCGGCGAGCCACGCAGTTTCGGACCAAAAACGACATGTGGACGCGCTCTCGAATCTCCCAAAAGCCACATCTATGTCGACCATAAGGGACCACGCCCATCTGCTAGATCTCCTCGAAGGATCTACTCGGGCTAGCGATCCAGAAGAGATGGCGAAAAGAGGCTTCTCACTTCTTGCGACAGAATCCGGAACTCTGATAAAGAGAATTGACACGCTAATTGTCGGCCAACGAGTCAAGGGAATCGTTGGCCATGGTAGCTTTGTCGCTAAAGTCGAGGAAGTATCGAACAGAGAGAACGGACAAGGTGATACCGGTGCCTGAAGCTGGAGACGAGGAACTGAGTTATGTTGACGCGTTGAACGAACTTCGGGAACTCGTAGACCGGTTGTCAACCGAACAGGATATCGACCAACTGGCTAAAGAGGTCAGCAGAGCAAAGATGCTAATTGACTTTTGCAGGGCGCGCATAACGAATGCTGAAGTTGAGATCAACCAGATACTTTCCGATAGCTCTGACGAGGAGCCCTTTTAGCTCTGACACAGCTATGCGCGCACGCAACGTCTTGCCGGCGTCGTATTGAAACCTATTGTGCTCCGCCGTCAGACCGATAAATGGCTCGTGATGACTCTATGGGCTCGAACTCATTCGCTTGAAACCCAAGTTGCGGCCGGAGCGTAGTCAGGAGACTTTGAGCGAGATGTCAAGAGCCTTCACAGAGTGAGTCAATGATCCAGCAGAGATGTAATCCACACCCGTCGCTGCCACCTCTCTGACTCTTTCAACCGTCATGTTTCCACTGGCTTCGAGTTTTGCCCGCCCTGAGGTGATTGCGACCGCCTCTGCCATCATTTCTGTAGTCATATTGTCGAGCAAAATCGCTGGCACCTTAAACTCAAGTGCCTCCCGCAACTCGTCGAGCGTCTCGACCTCGACCTGAACTGCAAGGTAGTGTGGTGCGGTCTTGTTTAGAAGTTCTAGGGCCTTGGTAATGCCTCCTGCGGCCTTAATGTGGTTGTCCTTGATTAGGATTCCGTCGTAGAGGCCGAATCTATGATTCTGTCCGCCGCCGACTGTCACCGCGTATTTCTCAAGAAAGCGCAGACCAGGCGTAGTCTTGCGCGTGTCGAGGATTTTAGCTTTGAAACCTTGAATCTCATTCACAAACGCCCGTGTCCTCGTCGAGATGCCAGAAAGCCGCTGCAGCAAGTTCAGAGCGACTCTCTCACCCCCCATGATTTTTCCCAGGTCACCAGAGACTTCTGCAATGACGTCACCCTTCTTTGCCGCCTGCCCCTCCTCGATGAGAGGACTAACAACTATCCTTTCGTCCACAATGCCAAATGTCTTGGCAACAACTGTCAAGCCGCAGATCACCCCGTCCTCCTTCATGAGAAATCGCCCTTTGCCTGCGATCCCAGGTGGGACGGTGAGAATTGTGCTCACATCGCCGTGGCCGATATCCTCTCTGAGCCAGAGCCGAAGATTCTCTTCGAGAATATTCATGTCAATTTCCATGAGTGAACGACTTCCCTTCACAAATTGAGTTCGATAATTTGGCGTTGCGCTAATAATAGGACAAAAATCATGCTTGGGGGAATCTGAAGAGGTCTGCCTAAATGCCAAGTTTCGTGTCTTGAAAAGTTGACACTTGCTTCATGATGCCTTGGGTCCACTTCGAAAAGATTTGCGGTCCCAGCCAGCCGCGATGATCGGATGAAACACAGCTACTGCAGTCAATGTTGGCGAGTTTGCAACAGTGCCCCATGATACGGAGCACCAGAGTCTCTGTTCGGGCACCTAAGCCTCTGAACTTGCACAGTCTCAGAGAACCAGCCGAAGCCCCGAAGGGCCGATTGCGGGACAAAAAGTGCGCCACGGCCCGCCGAAGCAGTTGCTTCGACGAAGTCCAGGGCGTTAGAGGCCTGCATGGAGAAGCGGAAGCGGTGCTCGGTAAGCCGCGTACGCCTCGGACGCCGTCAGCACGTGGTTGGCTACCAGCCGATCGAGAACGTGGTGTTGGCGCTCTTTAGCCAGCGCAAGGTGATGCAGCGGATCGTAAGCGGAGGGTGCCTGTGGCAGGCCGGCAAGCATGGCAGCCTCGGCCCAGGTGAGCTGGCTCGGCTTCGTGCCAAAGTAGCCCTTCGCAGCTGCTTCGTCACCCCAGTAGCCGTTGCCGTAGTAGATCGCGTCTAGGTACATTGACAGTATGCGTGCCTTGGAGTAAGTGAGTGCCAGCTTGACGCCAAGGCCTATCTCCATTAAAGTGCCAGCAAGTCCGGGACCGTGCGGGTAAAGCTGCTTGGCAAGCTGCTGCTCAATTGTACTGCCGCCAGGATCACCGCTACGCTTAAGCGTGGCTAGGGCGGCGCGGCCCGCACCTTCAGCCACGTTGATGATGATATTTGAGTAAAAGTGCTCGTCTTCGACGCTAACAATCGCCTCAGCCAGTTTGGCCGGAAGAAGGCGCCCTGCCATCTCCCCTTTATGAGCACTTAGGATAGCCGCCACTCGGGCGGGCGCGTTGGTGACACCGGGCAGTGCAAGCTCGTATCCGGTACCTACCACGGCAAGCGTGAAAATGAGAGCTGCGGCTAAGAGACTTACGCGCACAAGACGCCGCCTCCAGCGGCGGCGTACTTGATTTTCTGCGTGTCGATTGGCGCCGGCTCCCTTGGCCGGTACCACATTCTGACGGGCACCGACTCGTGCTAGCTGAACGAGCTTCTCACCCAGGCTGTCCGAGTGAAATGTCTTCGAGTGCATCCTCAGCCAGCTTACTTCCTGTCCGACTTGTAACGCTGTCGCCGGTTGAGAGAACCGAACCAGTCAACAGCTCCCCTCAGCTGAATCCAATAAATCCGGGAAAGTCACACGCTAACGACGCCCGCTTTTGGATAGTTTCTTAGTAAAAGAATACCGGGGTACATTGTGATCCCCATAATACTGATGGAGTTACCGTCATAGAGTCGCTAAATGAAGCACATTGGTGAGTCTTGCGTCAGAGAGAAGCCACATACTCTTAGCTTCAGTCTCGCTCTCAGCCCTAGCAATTTCCGGCATAGCCTTGCTTGCGAATTAGCCAGCTTTTGGTCCTAAAAGGGGTCCCGTAGGGTGAAGCAAAAAGGTAACATTACTGTTGCGCAGCTACGCCCCCGTAGCTCAGGGGATAGAGCATCGGTTTCCTAAACCGTGTGCGCAGGTTCGAATCCTGCCGGGGGCACCGTATATTAGCAGTTCACAGTGTATTTGATTTACTGAATCGATCCACACCGGTGCAGTTGCCGATCAACTTGCCCATCAGTTTGCAACTTTGGTGACACACTGTATGCATGGTCGTTGGCGGTGAATCAACAACCAATAGTCCAGAAAAGCGTTCGTCTGCTTCGCACTCGAAAACACGGTGGTTCAATTCGGCAGCGGGGCAAAACCTCATTCGAGATTCGCATTTTTGTCGGAATTCAGAGACGGGCAAGCGCGGCTACGTAACTCGCACTGTGCGCGGAACTCGTCGCGATGCAAAGGTCAAGTGTACGCACAATCTTAGACACCTCCACGAGTCGTTGTTGGAGTTTGAACACCCCGATTTTTCGGGTTCAACTCAACCACTGGCGGATGGTCTATTTTTGCGAAACCTGAGTAACTCAGAAGCTGTATCTTTTATCCGAGCCCTCTTTATTCCGAATAAGGGGTCGTGCGGAGTTGGATGGAACGATCCCCGGACTGTTCGCGCCGGTAATGACATTAGGTGCCGTACAATCAATTGTGTCCCAGGGACCATTTGTAGAGGCAGATTGCGCCGCCAGCACGCGTATTGCACCTTCGGCAACCGAAATGCTAGGTTGCCACCCGATCGCGACGTGAGCTTCGCTCGGGTCGAGTGCGCTCGCAAGCACCTCACCTGTCCGCGGGGGAACATGGATCGCCTCGTCGTTGCTACCCACGGCTTGCGCAAGCATTCGGTAAAGCGTGTTGACCGAGGTTTGGACGCCGGTCCCGATGTTAAGGACCCGGCCGCTGCCGAACTCAATTGCCCGAACAAACGCGTCCGCGACGTCGTCAACGTACACGAAGTCCCTAGTCTGTTCGCCATCTCCGAAGATCATCGATCTCCTCGCTCTGGCGAGGTTGGAGGCGAAGATTGCGACTACTCCAGCTTCACCGTGGGGATCTTGACGAGGTCCGTAGACGTTCGCGAGTGCAAGTGCTGTGAAGTCGAGGCCTCGCACCATCTGGTACGTCCGCAAATAGCTCAGAATGATCATTTTGGAAATACCATATGGCGAAGTGGGCGCATGCGGGAGCGTTTCATTAATGGGCAAAGCCGACCGAGGCGGGTCGCCATAGAGGGTGCCGCCGCTCGCTGCGAACACGATCTTGCGAACCCCATGTGTCGATGTCGCTTGGAGCACTCGGAGACTTCCAAGGATATTTATCTCAGCGTCGTGAACGGGATCGTCGAGAGACGCGGCCACGCTTGCCTGTGCGGCTAGATGAAAGACCACTTCTGGCCTGCGGCGTTTGATGAACACGTCGATTGCGGGGTCACATACGTCGATCTCCTCGAAGTGGAACGAGGAACCATGTCGCTCCGCGTCGTGGAGGTTTTGGAACGATCCCGTAGAAAGGTTGTCAATAATGTCCACGCTGTGACCGCGCATCAGTAAGGTATCGACGAGCGTGGAACCGATAAATCCGGCGCCGCCGGTTACGAGTATGTGCATGGATTTCTCCTTCTGCTGAGCGGAGTATCGTTGAGGGTGTCAGAGGATCGTGAGTCGGACGACTTTTATGTACGATGACTTGGGCGCTGCCGTAATCAAATGGCGGTCCTAGCGTGCAAGAGTCCTCTTGGTGACTCATGGGACCACGCTGCGGCATCGTCATGAGTGCTCCCAAACGCGGACATAGTCGATCGCCATAGTCGAGGGATATCCCCGCTCTTCCCGTTTGTAGCCGGAGTTGCCAGTTGAGCGACGTTCGCAAAGAGGTACATCTCTGATGAGAGGAATTGAGGGTCGTGCCTCCAAATTGGCCGTTGAAGGCAAGTGACCACTCTCCAGAATTGGAAGGTGGTCCATTGGGGTTGGTTGGCGGCGGAGTGACGACGCGATTACTAACCGGGACGATTGTCAAGTCGGTCGACAATCTCGACTTCAGGGTTGAGCCAGTTTGGAGCTTGTGATCAGCGACCACCGAAGGCAACATGCGTCGTCTGACCGCTGTACCGATTATGAACCAGAGACGGGTCAACACGGCAGAGGTGACAACGAGCAATATCCAAACGCGTTTATTTGAGCCGCGCACCATCTGGCGGCGAGAAAGGCTGGACCTGTTGAAGAGCGGTGCCTTTGAGTTCATCCGACCCCACTGGTCGCTTCCTGAGATGTCCCGATCCCGAAGAGGCCGTCCGTTCGTGCACGGTTCGTTCAAACCCGTTGGAGCCGATTCGCTCCTTTCGTCGATGTGCGATGCCGATTTCATGGCAACGGCCGCCATTTCAGGTAGGAAGGGCGGACCCTTGGGATGGCGTTGAGTCGGGCTCGTCGATACAGACGCCAAAGGTGGGTCCGGTAGCGGTTGCGCGCACCACCGAGGGCCGCACCTCTTTGATCGAGCCAAGCGTTGATCGTCGATTGGGAGGTTGTGTTCTCGACCGTGAGCCGCGAAATGGAAAACTCATCATCAAGAAGTGACGAGAATGCGTTGCGCACGCCGCACGCCGACTCGTAGCCGACTTCCTTGGCGATGCGACGGACACTGGCATTCGAGTAGCCATGAGGATAGGCGACGCTTCGGATTCGATGGCCAAGAAGATCTTCAAGAATCATCTTTGACCGGACGAGCTCGTCTCGGGCGAGGCGAGCTCCGATGATGTCGAGCTGAACGTGGGTGTGCGAGTGTGAACCGACCTCAACACCGAAGTCTTCGAGGTCGACGACCGCGGCAGCGTCCATCATCGGGGCTTTTGGGAGGCGAACGGTCTCATCGGAGGCCTCGACGACAGGACTGGTCGTGATGAAGACCGTGCTTGAGATGTTCCGCTCCAAAAGCGCTGGGGCCGCGAAAGAAGCAACCTCCGCAAATCCGTCATCGAATGTTACCAACACCAGCTTGTCGGGCATCGGCTCTTTGAGTTCAAGAACGTTGAGATACTGTGACACCGTGAGCGTCACGCACCCACGATCGGCGATCGCGTCCATATGATCGAGAAATGTCCGCTTGCTAACATTCCAACGGGCGATCTCGTTGCTTGGACTGTCTGATACCGAGTGGTAAAGCAAGATGGGGATTCGGGTAGTATTCATACTTGCTCCTCTCGGGTGACGTCGCTCGTCTGAGAGGAGCGGGCCCTTATTCGGCGGAGGCGCTCCTTCACCCCAGAGGAGGTGAAGGCCAACTTCATTCGGCGGAGGCGCTCCCTCACC
>JAJZIP010000113.1 GCA_021810525.1 Actinomycetes bacterium
GCAATTTACTGGGACCAGTCCCTCGTAGGACAATGTTCGACCGGGCAGTCCAGCCGTTGGATGGGCTGCCCGTCCCCCTCTGTCATCTAAATCAAATGATTTCTAAGGTTGAGGAGGGGTGTTAGCCGATTTATCTGGTCGCCATTTTTGTGGGGTGCAGATTGATGAGAAAGACGTGCTATTTGATGGATGATAGTAACAATATTGAGAGGACGGCTTAGGCGATGTTTGAAGGCGAAGCTGTTATAGATGTGCATGGACACATGTCGTCTCCACCTCAGTTTCGGGCTTTTGGTTACTCGCTGATCTCTAACCGGTCTACGAGATCACGTCTTAAGCTCACCTCTGCAGATCTCGAAGTCGCATTGCAACGCCATATTGAAATGCTCGATCAGCGGCTGATCGATGTGCAGTTTATTTCTCCCAGGCCGGTTGCGATGATGCACTGGGAAAATCCTGAATTGGTGGATCACTGGACCCGTACCACTAATGACCTGATTGCGCTCCAGTGTCAGGCGCACCCTGACAGATTGGTAGGAGTGGCACAGCTTCCACAATCTATTCACCTCGATACAAGAAATTGCATTGAGGAATTGACCAGATGCGTAAAAGAACTTGGATTTGTGGGGGCACTGGTGAATCCGGATCCAAATTCAGACGGAAACGCACCGGGCGTTGACGATGAGTACTGGTTCCCACTTTATGAGGCTGCTAGCGATTTCGGGGCAAACCTTATGATCCATCCGAGTTTTTCACGTAATCCACGTTTGAGTAAGATTCCTCACAGTTTTCAATATAATTTTTTAGTTCAGGAGACTTTAGCCACTCTGCTTTATGAGCACGGGAATGTATTCGAGCGATTCCCGGGGCTGAAGATTATTGTGTGCCACTGTGGGGGGGCCCCAAATCGTCTACTTCGTCTTCAAGAAGGTGGGAAAAGTGGAGCTAAATCAAGTGGTGTGATGCCGGGGGGGTCTGTGCAAATGCCGGTTGAAAGCTCCGAGGCTGTGGTTCCTGATCGCTCAGCCAATCTATTTTTTGATACATGTGCATATGACCTGCACTACCTTGAGACCGCAATTCGTCAGCGCGGGGCTTCTCAGATGTTACTTGGCACTGAGGCTCCTGGCGCAGGGACAGCTTATATAAACCCGGAAAGTGGTCTGCCAGCAGATGCACTGGTCCAGGCTATAGGGGCCTTCGATTTTCTTAGCGTTGAAGAAAAGATTGACATTTTTTCTCACAATGTTAGAGGCGTGTTTCCGCTGTTCAAAGCTGTTGACTCTAAGGATATGGCTAATCTGGATCCGCGAAAGGATGGCGTCTAAATGGGTGAGATTCTCGCCTCGTTTGCATCTTCCCATAGCCCCCAGGTTAGTTCACCTTGGACTTCTTGGCCCAGTTTGGCAGAGAGGGACCGCAACAGGAGTCGACTGCTTGGGCGTGATGGCGAGTGGCACACCTTTTCTGAGCTTGAACTTGATGGTGATTTCAAACCGTATATCACCAATGAGCTGTGGGAAGAGTATCATCGACGTGCCCAGGATGCTATCGCTTCACTACAAAATGAAATCTTGGATCTTGAACCGGACGTGGTTGTCATAGTTGGAGATGATCAGCATGAGTTATTCGGCGATGACGGAACACCCACCATGGGGATTTACTGGGGCGACGAGATAGTCGATCTTCCGCGATCGAATGAGCGGGCCGAACATTTATCCGAGGCTCAGCGGTTAGCTGCATGGTCGGTACATGCGGAGAG
The DNA here is from genome assembly GCA_021810525.1 of Actinomycetes bacterium. GTDB lineage: Bacteria > Actinomycetota > Acidimicrobiia > Acidimicrobiales > Acidimicrobiaceae > SCQM01. The sequence continues at coordinate 1,763 of JAJZIP010000113.1, forward strand.
GCCTGAATCGTATCCGGTCAATTCTTCGCTTGGTAAGCACCTGATCGACACGATGATGCTGGAAGAGTTTGATGTCTTTCAGTTCAGGGAGCAGCGCAAGGATAGAGGGGTTGGCCATGCATTTACCTTTGTAAAGAGACGGCTATTAGATCAGCGTCCGATACCAATTGTGCCAATTATGGTAAATACCTATTTCCCGCCAAACCAGCCGAGTGCTAAACGATGTTTTGAATTTGGTCGTGCTATTAGGAGAGCGATTGAGTCGTGGCCTTCACCTGAGCGGGTACTGATGGTTGCATCTGGGGGATTGAGTCATGTCACTTTGGACGAGCCTCTTGACCAGCGTATATTAGCTGCTTTTGCGAAAAATGATCTTGACTCTATTTATACGATACCTCGAAACAGATTCCAAGCTGGTACCTCAGAGATCCTCAATTGGATAGTTGTTGCTGGCGCATCGGAAAATCTAACGATGGAAATGGTGGATTACATAGCGGCTTACAGGTCGACTGCCGGCACCGGGGTGGGGATGGGTTTTGCCCGGTGGCGGTGAAAGCGTTAGAGGGAAGGAACTTCAAGGTGGAGGCAATAGATATTCGGCGTCAGGTTGTGATTGCGTGCCGAGCATTGGGCATCGAAGGAGTTACCAGGGGTCCCGTGGGACATGTGTCTGCGAGGGTGCCAGGTACTGAAGACGAGTTTTTTATAAAGGCAAGGGGAGTGGAAGAAGAAGGACTTGAATTTGTTACAGATTTAGACATCATACGTATCAATTCAGATGGAGCAGTAATTGAAGGTGCGGATGGACTTACTCCCCCGGCAGAAACAGCTTTGCATCTGGCAGTGTACGAGGCACAGGCGGATGCGAAATCTGTTATTCATGTGCATCCGAGTTGGATTGTAGCGCTGTCTGCCGTTGGTCGTGAATTGCTGCCGATATTTGGTTCCTATGATTCCCAAGCTGCATATTTGGCACTTCAGGGCATTCCAACCTATCAAAGCAGCGTAAGTATCCACGAAATGGCGACTGGCCGCGAAGTAGCGAAAGTCATGGGAACATCACCAGTATGTGTACTTAAGGGCCATGGCATTGTTGTGAGTGGAAAATCGGTTGAAGATTCGCTTCACCTGTCAATGGCAACACATGAGCTGGGTCGAATGAATTGGCTTGCAGCAGCTGTGGGAACGCCGCAGCCGATAAGTTCATCCGATTATGAATTATTCGATCAACGTCAAAAGCGCCGATCAAATAAGCAAGTTAGGCGAGAGGATGGAGTTTCAGCTTTTTGGCACTATATGGAAAGACGGATTAGTGGATATGGGGGTGACGTGGTATGACAACACTTTCTAACCTGGATCAAGTTCTGGCAATGCCTGCAGATACGGGCAGCAGGTCGGCCCGGATGTGGCGAAAGTCGGAGCGGTATGTGCTTCCACTATTAGCTTTAGTGGTGCTGCTGGCAGCTTGGCAGGCGATCGTAGATTTTAAGGTAGTGAACCCATTGTTTATTGCCGCGCCGACCGCAATTGCCGCGGAGATCGTGAAGTTGTTTGGTCAGTCAGTTTTTTGGGTTGATATGAAAGTAAGCGGCGAGGAGCTTGTTATTGGCCTTGGCATATCGATAGTTCTTGGTATTACCGGAGGATTGATATATGGCTGGTATCCAAAAATCCGAATGGCGCTCGAACCGATCATCAATGGTTGGAATGCTATGCCCCAGATAGCTTTAGTTCCTGTGCTAATACTTCTGTTAGGGATTGGCATCTGGTCAAAAGTAGCGATGATCGTGCTTACCTGTGGTACTACATTTTGGCTCAATACTGCCGCAGGGATTGAGAGCATTAGCAAAAACTACATCAGAACAGCTAAGAGCTTTTGTGTAACTGATTTACAGATATTTAGATGGGTGGCGCTCCCCGCGGCATTTCCCTACATGCTTTCGGCGCTAAGAATTGGTTTAGGTAGGGCTCTGATTGCAATTGTCGTCGCGGAGTTGTACGGGTCGCAGTTTGGGATTGGCCATCTGCTTACTGTGGCGGCAAATAATTATCAAAGTTCTCAGGAGTTTGCCGCTCTGATTGTGATTACTGCGTTCGGAATTATCTGCAATATTGGAATGAGAAAGGTAGAAAAATGGTACAACGCGGGGAAGCAGTGAACTCAGCTTCAAAACTGATTGCAAGATCAGTAAGCGTTGGATACCACAATCAGAAGAGGTGGTTACTAGCGGTAGATCGGGTTTCTGTTGAAGTCTCAAATCATGAGTTCGTGTCAATCGTAGGCCCAAGTGGATCAGGGAAAAGTACGTTTTTGATGGCGATTGATGGACTTGTCCCGGTCGCCGGAGGTGAACTTATAGTGGATGGAGTAGCAGTCAACGGTCCCGGTAGGGATCGGGCGGTGGTATTTCAGGAGGCAAGCCTTTTCCCTTGGCGCACAGTTGGTGCGAATATTGAATTTGCTTTACTGGCGAATCAATTGAGCAAGGTTGAGCGAAACTCAAGGGTAGTGGAGCTTTTGAGTCTGGTGGGATTGTCTGAATTTGCCAAAGCGTATCCTTCACAGCTTTCCGGTGGAATGCAGCAGCGGGTTAATCTCGCCAGAGCACTGGCGGCTAACCCGAAATTGCTTTTACTTGATGAACCATTTGCATCTCTCGACGCTCAAACGAGGGAGGTAATGCAGGAGGAGCTGTTGCGGATTTGTTCTGCGGAGCACACCACCGCATTACTGGTAACTCACCAAATCGATGAGGCTATTTACCTCAGCGACCGTGTTGTGGTGTTTGGAGCGCGACCTGGACACGTGTTAGCTGAGTTCAAAGTTCCTTTTGATAGACCTCGAAGAGCGGAGGTTAGGCAGGATCCTCAATTTATCGAACTGAATCAGGAGATCTGGAAGATAGTTCGTGCTGAATATGACCGGACAACGGTTGGGACATTGGGTCAGGTTTCGGAACCTGTAACCGGAAATTAGCAGAGGTTAAAAATATAAAACTCTTGACTTAGGAGATATTATGAAGCGGATTGTGGTTAGAGCTAAATCGCATTTTTCATTGGTGTCTGTAATGCGTGACGGGGGCTTTCTAAAGGCTCATGGGCTAGATCCGGAATTTGAGGTTATCGATCAGGCAGCCGTCGCAGATGAGGAACTCAAAACCGGGAAAGCCGATGTCATATTCGGAAGTCACGTTACGCCGTATCTGCATTTTGACGATGGCGAACCATTGGTCTATTTAGCCCAAACAATGAATATGGTTCAGGAAAATTTTGCCAGTAAAGAGCCAATATCTGATCTTTCGGAAATGGCTGGCAAGCGATTAGCTATGCATAGCCTTTTTGATCAGGAAGGCAAGTTTGCTGGTCATCCGAGGGGCAACAGGGAGCTTATGCTTGAACGCGCTGGTATTGGCGGTAATGCTGTTGAATGTGTTGGGTATGGAAACAGTGGAAGGTCACGTGACCGCTTTGACGTGATCGTCAGGGGGGAAGCTGACGGAACGTTCGTGGGGCGGCAGGAGACGAGAAGGGCGGTAGAGAGCGGACTCCACATCCTACCTCTTGATGGGTTGCCTATGATCTATTTCGTTACAGTGACGACTACGTCAGATAAAGTGCTTGAACATTCTGAACAGGGTTCGTTCGATAAATTGCTGAGGGCCATATCGGAGGCGGTTTTATATTTCAAATCGAACCCTGACGGTACTTTGAAAATACTTCAGAATTACGGCGATTTGTTGGAGTATCAGGACGACGCCGACATGCGTGACCGATATCAGGCTGAAGCCGAGAGTCTAGATCCTTCGCTATTGCCTAGGCTCGATTCAATTCGAAACGCGTTTCGATTGGCGGAGTATGTCCGTCCCGATTTAAGTGAACGCGTTAATCCACTTGCACTCTGGGATTTGCATTTTGCGCATGCACTAAGGAGACCAAGGTGATTTGTTCAACTCAAGCAGCTGGAGTAGCTACCGAAGCAGGTTGTTACTGTGAGGGTATGGCATGATTGAAATCCAAGTCGATCGGGACTTATGTGATGGTCATGGACTTTGTGAGGCAATTGCTCCGCAATTTTTTCGGCTTGATGATGAGGGGTTGTGCGAATTACTCACAACAACCGCTGAGGATAAAGATCGGCAATTAGTTGATCAGGCAGTATTCGCGTGCCCCTGTCAAGCGATCAGCATGAACAATAAATAAATGCAGATGAGAGCGGGTAGACCATATTTTGACTCCATTGACCATTTGAGAGTTTAGATATGGCTGAAAAACTGGTGGATAATGATCAATTCGAGTTGTGCACGGTAGGGATCGACATTGGTTCAGCTACTAGTCAGGTTGCGTTTTCAATAATGAAGATTCGTCGGCTAAGTAATCGATTGTCGAGCCAGTATGAGGTTCTTGACCGCAACATTGTCTGGAAGTCACCGATTCTTTTGACTCCATTTACGTCTACGGGACTGATAGACGTGGATATTTTAGAGCGTTTTGTTGATAGCTCCTTCTGTAATGCTGGAGTCGAGCGCCAAAGTATCGACTCGGGCGCGGTGATCTTGACTGGTAAGGCGTTGGAGCGAGAAAATGCGCGTTCGATAGCAGAGCTATTTAGCAATACCTCTGGAAAGTTTGTATGTGCGGAGGCAGGAAATATTATTGAGGCGGAGTTAGCCGCGTTTGGGTCAGGGGCGGCTGAAATTTCTCAAGGCAGGACTGGAAGGGTCTTAAACGTTGATATTGGTGGTGGTACTACGAAGTTGTCGGTGCTGCAACGAGGGAGAATGGTGACCTGTGGTGTGCTCGGTATAGGTGGGCGCTTACTTGCTTGGGATGACGAAAGGCGAGTGACGCGGATTGAATGGCCGATCGATTTAATCTCCAATAAGTTGGGTTTGAATATTTCCGTAGGGGATCTGGCGCACAATGAAAAAGTGGAACAGATTGCTTCTGTCATGGCTGAGGTTTTAGTTTACGTCATATCCTCAGGGAAAGCTGGAAATGATTTTTATGAGCTATGTAGTCTTCTTTGGTTGACAAACCCAATTGGTCCTCAAAATTTTGATTCAGTGATATTTTCTGGTGGAGTATCTGAATATATCAATAAGAAATCGACGGTTTCATATGGTGATATCGGACTCCCCCTGGCTAAACATATCTCGGGACTTTTGCCTAATGAAATGACTTCCAAGATTGAGATTCCAAAAGAGGGGATACGGGCTACCATTGTCGGGTCATGTCAGTTTTCGACTCAGATAAGTGGTAGCACAAGTCTTGTAACGGGACCGGAATGTCTGCCTCTGAGGAATTTACCAATTCTCCGATTTCCGGGGTCACTTGATACAGGTTGGACAAGTTCAGAAATTTCGGAGTGGATAGCTCTTATGCGTTCAAGATGGAATGCTCCAACGGACGCTTCGATTATTGGAGTGGCTTTTTCTTGGAAGGGTCCAGCACTTTATTCCAGGCTCCGTGCGGTTGCTGAGGGACTTCTAGGAGGCATAAATCCAGCAAGAGACCTTGGCGTAGTTTTGCTGGTTGACAATGATGTTGGACTCAGCTTGGGTCGAATGTTAGTAGACGATCTGGGTTACAGGGGAAGTGTTATTTCGCTCGACGGCCTTCAGGTGGACGAATATGACTTTGTAGATATTAGTGAGCCCCAGCAGTCTTCCGGTGCCGTGGTGGTAACAGTAAAATCGTTGTTATTTGACTCCAACAGTCAATAATGTTGGATCGAATGGTCTTGAGCCTGCTCACATTGGGCGAACTTTCAAGGTTTTTCAAGCTCTTTTCCCTGGTGTGCTGACGTCATGAAGAAAATTAGGTTGCCAAAGATCGCCGTGTTACGGGGAAGCTAACCTTAGTCCCGGTGAGGAATGACCGATTTATCTGATTGGGCCGAGCCTCGATGGATGCTATTAGTGCACCAGTGGTTGAGAATACCTCTGCGAATAGTTCTGGCACGCTTGTAGCTTATAATTGTCGAAGGAATGGCTGTTTTGCAATTGGAATGAGTTCTCGTTGCTCTAAAAATTGAAGAATTTCCACCTTAACTCGAAGCTATAGGGTCGCATAGAGTACGAGTTAAAAGTCGCATCGTTGGAAAGTGGCGGCGGCTACGTCGCGCAGCACGAGAGTTCTGACACATTCCTTGTAAAAGACAGTGCGGCAAGCTTTATGGCTTCACCTATGGTCAGATAGGGACTCCATGTATTTGCCAGTTTTTGTACCGTGAATCCAGCTTCAAGAGCATAAATGCCTGCCAGGATAACTTCTCCTGCGCCCTCTGCCAGCACATGGATACCCAGTATCCTGTCACTTTTTGCATCAGCAACGATTTTTACCAGTCCCCGGGTATCTCTTTCGACGATTGCGCGGGGAACTTGACTAAGTGGCAGTACCCGGCAGTCACACTCAAACCCGGCATCTTGAGCTTGCCGGTCGGTCAGCCCTACGGAAGCAATTGCCGGTGAGGTGAAGGTGACTCGGGGCATTGCCGAGTAATCGATAGTTCTTTCAGCGTTGAAAAAAGCATTTTCTATTACGGTATTGCCCTGAAGTCCGGCTAGGTATACGAACTGTGCCATTCCTGTAACGTCTCCAGCCGCCCAAATTCTCGAATTAGTGCTGCGAAGATATTGATCGACAACGACCTCACCTTTTGCTCCGGTTGCCACCCCGACTCCTTCGAGTCCAAGCCCGGAGGTGTTCGGCCGTCTACCCGTAGCAATCAGGATTTCTTCGGCGTCAACTGTAAGAATCCGCCCGTCGGTTTGCTCTATTGAGAGAGATTTCAGACCTGGCAGCCGCTTTACGTTTGAAATGGTTGCCGACGTGAGTACCCTCATCCCCCTTTGCACAAATATATCTTGGAGATGTTGTGAAATCTCTGGTTCCTGAAATGGTGCAATTCGCTCAAGTGCTTCAATGATGGTAACTTTGGAACCTAAATCCGTAAATAACTGAGCCATTTCAAGTCCAATTGCATTGCCACCAATCACCGCAAGCGAGTTCGGAAGCTTATCTATTTCAATTGCCGTTGCTGACGTCAGGTATCCTGCCTCTTCGAGTCCAGGAATCTGAGGGATAAAGGGTGAAGCGCCAGTTGCAATCAGGTAGTGCTTGGCAGTTAGTTTGGTGTTACCCACCACTATTTTTGGTCCTGGGATAAACCTTGCAGTGCCGCTGAGTATTTCGAATCCATATTTAGCGGCGAGCGCGGTGTATTTTTCAAATTGCAAATCATCTACAATTTCTTGTTTGCCATTGATAAGGATTGCAAGCTCTGGATCAAGTGCACTGGTAGTGATGCCAGGGAATTTGTTCTCAAGGGAAATTCCTCTTTGTTTTGCTGCAGCAAGGAGAGCCTTGGATGGAATACATCCAGAGTTGACACAAGTTCCACCTACTTTAGACTTCTCAATCATCGCCACTGATAGCTCAGCTCTTCTGGCGGCTATTGCGGCTGCAAATGAGGCACTTCCGGAGCCAATTATCAGCAGATCGTACTGGTTGCTGCCATCTGCGTTCATTTCACTAAATCCAATCCGGTCCGATCCGAGTACAGCTTGCCAAGTGTTGTTCCCGAACCGAAGACAGCTGTTTTGCCAGCGCAAGGAGGTGTTCAATTGAAGGATCGTTGAGGCTGTATTCAACCTGACGTCCGATTTTCTTTGCTTGGACAAATTCGCACCATCTTAGACATGCCAGATGGGTAGAGATCCTTGCCTGTGAAAGTCCAATCTGTTCGACTATTTCGCTAACGTTCTTGGGTCCGGTAGTCAGAAGGGAAATTATGCGGATTCTGGTTGGATCACCCAGCACCCTGAAAAACCTTGCAGTAGCTCTGTCAATGGATTCTGACGTTTCGACGGTCCCTTGCATAGATTCATTATATATGGAAAACCGGATATATAGTAATGCTTTTTGGAATCAGGTTTTTTAGGCAGGAATGATGGCTTGTAAATCACTGTGTTCGGCTCGAACCGAAACATGTAAGGAGTGAAGCAATCGGTCTGAAGCCTTATAAGACTTTTAACGCAAGGCTGGCTTTTAGTGCAGAAATACAGATCTAAAGCTAGTCCACCCAGTAAGTTTGCGTTTTGGCTCTCTTCCATAAGAGACGTGGCTGTTCTTTACA
>JAJZIP010000114.1 GCA_021810525.1 Actinomycetes bacterium
TTCCGATCTACACTGCACTTCTTCGGCCTTGCCCATATCAATCAGCAGGTTCCTGGCTTTGTGGGCGTCAAGGCTCAGTCGATACCTCCTATGGTTTTTGTCATTTTCCAGATGATGTTTGCCATAATCACCCCAGCGATCATCACCGGATCAACGGCGGACCGACTCAAGCTGAGCGCCTTCGTGATATTTCTCTGTGCCTGGTCCATCTTGGTCTACGCTCCAATCGCTCACTGGGTCTTTTCGCCGAATGGCTGGCTGGCCAAGCTTGGTGTCGAGGACTTTGCCGGGGGATCGGTGGTCGAGATGAACTGTGGCATTGCGGGAGTTGCTGTCGCAATGGTTGTGGGTCGCAGGCGCGGCTGGCCTAAGGACTCGATGATGCCGCACAACGTTCCATTGGCGCTGGTAGGAGCAGGAATCCTCTGGTTTGGCTGGTTTGGATTCAATGCGGGCTCCGCTCTGGGAGCCAACGTTCTCTCGGCGAACGCTTTCATGAATACCAACGTCGCCGGCGCTGCTGCTCTTTTGGCTTGGATCATCGGTGAAAAGATCAGAACCGGCAAGTCAACCACGCTCGGCGCTGCCTCTGGTGCAGTCGCCGGATTGGTGGCGATCACCCCTGCCTGCGGCTTTGTAAACGTATGGGGGGCTTTGTTCATCGGAATCGCAGCAGGCTTTGTTTGCGAATCAGCGGTCCATCTTAAATTCAGATTCAAGATCGATGACTCATTGGATGTGGGCGGGGTCCACCTCGTTGGTGGCATCGTTGGGACGCTTCTGATCGGCTTCTTCGGCTCAAGGGCGATCAACGGGGTGAATGGCCTGTTCCTGGGTGGAAATTTCACCCTCCTTCTCCATCAAGCCCTGGCGGTGGCGGTTACCATATTGTATGGCTTCGTGGTTACCTGGCTGATCGCCACTGTTATACACAAGACCATTGGAATGCGGATGTCTGAGACCGACGAAACCTTGGGCATGGACTTGGCGCTCCATGCCGAACGGGGGTACGAGCTTGGAACCGGCCTCGGGGTAAGAGTGGGTTCAATCTTCACCCCCAACCAGGAGTAAAAGATTGGAGGCGGGTGCCACGGGATATGGGTGGAGAACCCGGGGGCTTGCCGACCCTGCTGGATTCAACGGCTGGCTAGGAGTCTGAGATCGGCAGGTCTGATTTGTGTCCGACCGCAGTCTGGAGTCTTGGAAGCAGGGCTGCAAAATCCATCTCGGCAAAGCCAGCATCACACGTCTTGGCCATGAGGTCCGTCGCCAGTTCGGTTACCGGAAGGGCGATACGGCTCGTGTTGGCGACGTCGAGCATGAGTCTGAGGTCCTTCAGGAGCATTGCGGAGGTGAAAGTTGCTTCGTAATTCCGATTGATCAGGCCAGGCGTCTTAGCTGCCACAAGCGGTGAGCCAACCGAGGAGTTGCTGATGACGTTCAGGACTGTCGATCGCTCGATCCCGTTGCTCTCGCAGAGGACTATAACTTCTGCCAGCATTTCTGCGGTTGCCGCGAGCATGGAGTTCACAGCCAGTTTGACGATCCGGGCCTGCTCATCTTCACCAAGGTAGAGCACTGTGGCTCCAGCTGCATGGAGCAGCTCTTCTGCCTTTTGGAATGCCGAGCGTGGCCCGGATGCCATGATTGCGAGATTCCCGGCGGCGAGTGCCTGGGGATTTCCGCTCATAGGGCAGCGCAGGAAGGCAATGCCCTTAGCTTTTGCCGCTTGCGCTACATCTGCGGAGGCCTTTGGAGAGACCGTGCTCATGTCGATAGCGACTCCTTCTTTAGTCGAGTTGGAAAGAACGCCTTGGTCCTGCAGATAGACCGATTTGAGGGCATTGTCGTCTGAGACAAACGAGATCACAAAGTCTGCATGGTCCCAGGACTGGGACGGCTTTCCAGGAGTTTTGCACCGGCTTTGGTCAGCTCTGGGTAATCGCGCTTGGTTCGGTTCCAAATCGATATGTCATAACCTTCTTTGAGAAGTCTGAGAGCCAGAGCCCGGCCCATCTTCCCCATACCTAGTACGGCTACTTTCATCGTTGCCTCCTTGTGGTAGTGCCTGGCTGGATCTAGTGAAAATCCATCGTTGACTTTCCCATCCCTGCTGAAAGAGGATTTCTGGGCTGCTCACGACGCCTACGGATTTGCACTTCATTGGCTCCATGACCGGTTGCGTATCTCCACAACATCTGGTTAAGCGCAACCTAAGCCCGCTGGTTCACTCGCTTTTATTCGACGAATCTTGGCAGGTTGCAAGCCTATCCTTCCTTAATTGTAAGTATCCCACCCTTCAAAGCAATTGCGGCAAGCGAACGTTGTGCCGCCTCGTCTATGTGAATTCGCGGATGATCAGGTTTCTCTGATTGGTAGTAGGTCCCTGGTCCGTAGAACTGTCCGTACCTGATTACCACACCTTTTGCTGCCAGGACCTTCTCCTCTAGGTGCGAAACAGCCGTTCCGCCCGCCCCGGGCAGCTGCCAAGCCACGCTTTGTGCGATGACTCTCGCTCTAACGGCGTTGGCGGTGCGCAAGAGGTTTTCGGTCCCTTCCGTTCTGATTCGGTTGTTCGCCACTCCATGTTCTGGGATGAGCAGTGGGTCGTCAGGGAGATCCGTTAGCTGATGCCAGACAAGATCGGGGTGGAAGCTGACCACAGCTTCTAGGAGTCCCTTGACATCGAAGACATCGCAGACAACTGCGAAGCCGCCAGATCTTGAGATCTTTCCAGCTTTGCCCGGCGTTCTCGTCATGCCTGCCACATGGTGACCATCTGCAATGAGAATGGGCAAAAGCCGTTCTCCAATTATTCCCGAGGCTCCTGCCAGGAAGATTCGCATATTGATATCGTATTGGCGATTTCAATGCCTCAGCTTCTCTGGTCCTTGTGGTTCTTTGACTCAGCTGATCAGAGTTCCTTTGAGCGCCGCAGTGTTCACGCTTGTGACCGGGACGCCTGGCGCCTTGGAGAGCGCAGCAAGCGCACCGTCCAGTAGAATCAGATCCCGCAGAAAAAGATCGGCCTTTTCCGTCTTCAGTGGTGTTGCCTCAAGACCGAGCTGCACCTTGGTTGATTCTACGAATGAAGAGATCTTAGTAGACGTAAAACAATTACGTGAACTATTTATACCTATGGGCTAGAACTTGTCAGATGGATGCAGATGCATTGATTACCGCACGCTATAAAGCTCTGGAGGGGTTTTGCGACGAACGTGAAAGGCGACTGTTTGCGGCAGCGGAAGCCAAGGTACTTGGCCATGGTGGCGTAAAACGTGTTAGCCAGGCCACGGGTGTTGCGCGCGGGTCCATCCTGGCTGGAATCAAAGAACTTGAAGCACCACCTGACCCTATGGACGAATCTCGCCGTATCAGACGAAAAGGTGCAGGACGCAAGAAGCTGGTAGATCAGAATCCGGAGCTCTTAGAAACTCTGGAGCACTTGGTGGAACCTGATACCAGGGGCGATCCGCAGTCACCTCTGCGCTGGACCTGTAAGAGCTTGATGCAACTGGCACATGAGCTTGACGACCAAGGCCATAAGATCAGCCATGTTTCCGTCGGTGTCTTACTCAAGGATCTGGGCTATGGCCTCCAAGGCAACCGCAAGACTCTAGAGGGCGTGAGCCATCCGGACCGCAATAGTCAGTTCAAATACATCAACGACAAGACAAAAGCAGCCTTATCCAATGGACAACCGGTGATTTCGGTGGACACCAAGAAGAAGGAGCTTGTCGGGCATTATAAGAATAATGGCAAGGAGTGGCGGCCAAAGGGAGATCCAGAGCTGGTCGAGGTGTACGACTTTGTGGATCAAGAACTGGGACGGGCAAATCCCTGTGGTGTCTATGATCTCACAAACAACACCGGCTGGTCGAGCGTAGGCACCGATTATGACACCTCTAGCTTTGCAGTCGAAACGATTAGGCGTTGGTGGTTTGCAATGGGCCAGGCTGTCTACCCTGAGGCCAAGGAGCTGATGATCATGGCCGACGGTGGCGGCAGCAACGGCTCACTGGTAAGACTGTGGAAGCTGGAACTAAAGCGGCTTGCTAACGAACTGGATCTGACGATTCGAGTGAGCCACTTCCCACCAGGCACAAGTAAGTGGAATAAGATTGAGCATCGCCTATTTTCTTTCATCAGCCTCAATTGGCGTGGTCAACCCTTGGTGAGCCACGAGGTCATCGTCAACTTGATCGCTGCAACCACAACCCGCAAAGGACTCAAGGTTTGTGCTGAAATCGACTCTGGTAAATACCAAACGGGCATCAAGGTAACTGATGCAGAGTTCGCCACCATCTGAATTGACCGCGATGACTTCCACGGCGAATGGAACTATGTCATCTCATCAAACCGGTAAAGGTATATGTTATTTCTTTATGACTCCTAACATGAGGTGGAGCGCTCGAAAGGTTGTGACTGGAGAGGGAGCTAATGGAGCGGTTGAGCCTACGAGTCAACTCCTTTGTAGCCGAGGGCAGTTCGGGCGGCACCGATGGCGGCTCCCTAAGGTCGGCGATGAACGACTTGGAGTAGTTTCGTACCGCTCATACGCGGCTGATGAGTTGGTTGACTTCCCGGTTCAGCCCTTCGAACAAAGTCCACTCACGAGGGCTGACTGCTGCAATGAGGCATGGAAATCAGAGTCGACCTCTCTTGATCAGCCAACTAGCACGTCCTCCGATGGCGGCTCCCCAAGATATTTTGCCACCGCCGTTAACAGCTGCTGCAGGTTTTCGAGGAACTTAGCTCTCGCGGTGGCTATCACCCTTTGAGGACCAAGCGGTAGTACGAACAACGCCGTTAATGAGGCGATAAGCGCTCCAACCGTCGTCGCGAGTACCAGTTCCAACAATAGGCCTGTGGTGAGCTCGGAAAGCTGAAGAAATACCTTCGAGATGGCAATCGTGAAGCCAATCGCAACTCCTATCACTGAACCAAGAAATCTGTAGAGGCCTTTCCTGACCTGTTGAACAGCATTTTTTACGCCCATGAAGCACAAGAGCGCCGACAGCGATGCCCAATAGAAGCGTTGAGGAACGAGGAGATACCCGATCCAAGTGGCGGTAGCCGTGGCTACTGTAACCTGGCACGCGGCACGTACCTCTGGAGTCAGGTCGATCATCGAGCGCCTGCTACTTTCCCAAGGTTCGCTGGAGTCTGCTCCGCTGACATCAGCTGAGCCGGGGAGGTGGCCGGTCCGCAAAGAGGCGACATGACGCATGGTGTTTGAAGGTCCCCTTTCTAAGCTGGCCAGCGTGTTTTGTACCTCTTGCCATCTGGTGGCAGGTAAATTTAGATTGACGATCGAGGTTGTCAGACGGCGAAGAAGGATTGGCGTGACGGTGTCGCTCGAAACGGCGAAGCTCTGCGCGCGGGCAAGGGATTCGCGGGGCTCGGTTGCAAGCCGCTCAGCTTCGATCTCCGGAATCTGAAGAATATAGCCGATGATATCTTTGGTTGCGATTGAAGGAGGGCTCACTCTCGGGAGTGTATCGGAGAAGCGGGCCAGGTTTGACAGGGATAGCTCGAGATCGAAAAGAGTCTGACGCATCTCTTCTGTGGCACTGCTAGCTACAGTTTTGGACATGTAGGCTTCGATGATCAAAGCCATCTCGTTCAGTCGAACGAGCGCGTTTCGAAGCTTCCTCGAATTTCCGCGCCTGTTGCTAAGGAGAACTGCTACGGCAAGCCGTGTAAGGAGCCTCGCACGGATGGTATACGACTGGACGGCCCTTTCCAGATTCGACTTTCTTTCATAGAAGAGCAGGGGCACTCTAACAAACGCGAATATGACGACAACGGCAACCAGTACCTCCAGCGCGAGCCAGCCGAATGCTTTGATGCCAAATTGGCTGCTGAGAAAGTAGCCGAAAAATCCTCCCATATAGAGCATCGTTCCGACACCGCTTTCGCTGGAGACGTATCGCCTGAATAGAGTCCCGATCCCGAGCAGCAATGGGTTGATGGAGAGGGCGATCCATTTGTGCGATCCGAGCGCAAGCGCAATGACCATCGCACCCAGAAGGGGAACGGTCGGCACAATGGTGGCGATGGCGGTTCCTCTGAAGTCTGACTCGTCGATTGAAAGGCTGAGCATCAACGCGAATACTTTGCTGACCAGCATGGCGACGATGACGACTTCATTGTGGAGGGCACTTGCGCTTGCCATGTCTTTTGCACTCTGATATCCAGAGGTTCCCAGTGCTCCGGTGATATTTACGAACTGCCACTCGACTAAGAAGCAAAGACCCATGGAAACTGTCGTGGCTACGGCGGAGACCAGGTGTGTCAGTGCTGGATCCGAGGCGAGAAGCTGATCCAGCCAGACAGGCCGTTTCATGCGCTTTGGCGAGTTTTCTTTTCAGGTATGATCCGACCTCGCTCCACTTTGTGAAAAAGGGTTGAGGCTGTCCGTGACAAAGCTTCGGCGGAATGCCAGGTTGCCATGCCGTAGTCCTATCCAAATCAGGTGGAAAAGATATGGAACATCGTGCTAATTCTGGGCAGAAGGGTCCTGCACCATAATTTGGCATAACATAGGTTGTGTTTATGGGATGGGATATCGAGGAATACATTTGGTCGGCTATACGTCTTGGTGAGGGCACCAAAGAGGTCTACTCGGCTGATCTGGAAGCGTTTTCCGCCTTTTGTAGGAAACTGGACATCGAAAACCCAAGCGGAATAGACAGGAATATCCTGCAGAGTTACGTCTCAGACCTGGTTCTCGGTGGCAACTCCCGTCGCACCGTGGCAAGGAAGCTCTCGGCAATCAGGGGCTATCTCAAGTTCTTGCAAAGGCGAGGAGAGATATCGAAGGATCCGTCGCTCGGCCTTTCGATAGGTCGAATCGAGAAGAAGCTTCCGAAGGTTCTCTCCCGCTACGATGCGAATTTCCTGATGACCGCCCCTTCTAAGCCAGGCACTCCGGAATACATAATCTTGCGTGACAATGCCATCTGCGAGCTGCTCTATGGCAGTGGGCTCAGAGTGTCGGAGGTGGCAAAGCTCGATGTAGATGATGTGGACCTCGATGCCGCGTCTGTGACCGTTATGGGAAAAGGCCAAAAGCAGCGCATTGTTCCCATGAACAAGTCATGTGTGGAGGCGCTGAGAATCTACATGGTGTCGGGAAGGGGCCTGATGATGGAGGCCTTGGGACCAAAGTTGAGCGGTTCGAGTGCTGCATTTTTCTACAACCGTGTTGGATTGCGAATTGGCACCAGAGACATAAGGCGCGTCCTGGATTCTCGGAGCATGACTCCTGTGAATCCGCATGCTCTCCGGCA
This sequence comes from Actinomycetes bacterium, assembly GCA_021810525.1. GTDB lineage: Bacteria > Actinomycetota > Acidimicrobiia > Acidimicrobiales > Acidimicrobiaceae > SCQM01. Next base: position 7,296 of record JAJZIP010000114.1, read on the forward strand.
TTCGTTCGCCACGCATCTGCTCGATGGCGGCGCAGATCTCAGGGTCATCCAGGAACTTCTCGGTCATTCAAGGGTTACCTCTACACAGGTGTATACCAAGGTGAGCAAGGATCGATTGCTCGAGGTGCACGAGAAGACTCATCCAAGAGGAAGATAGCGGAGCACCTCCCGGGCGGAACTAGACGAATTGTACACAGCCAGCCAGGATGATTCAGCGGCATCTATTCGCAACTGGGGTTGCGAGCAGTTCCCTAGATAGGGAGTAAGAGTGTGAGTACAGACGTCCTAGTGAGGTATGTTAACGGTGCGAATCTGACCGAGTGGGCACGTATCCAGGGGAGTTCATCGTCAGACCGCATATCGCTGGTTTCGTGAGCGGACTTTGCCGGTGCCTGCTGTTCGGGTGAACTCTAGGTCGGTTCCTGTCTCGCCATCGTGCGGCTGGCATTGCCGCGCGGGCGGGTTTGGTCTTTACGCTAGGATGTCATCTCACGATCATCGAGCCGACTAAAGGCAGGTGTCTCGATTGTCGAGGTGGGCGGCAGAGGCGGGTGTCAGAGTTGTGCGCGTGGAGGCCGAGGTCGGGTCGGGGATGAACTTCTCGCTCGAAGCTGCGTCGGATGTCGGCCAATTCGGATGTGTCGACGGTTGTGGTGGAGCATCGAGACCGGCTGGCATCCCACCTTAGACGAACTACGTCAAAAACCCGTGCTGGCTTTAGATGTCAACTGCGGCCGTCTCGCCGGATGGATCATCAGCCCTGACGGGATCCGCCCAGAGCAGCCGATCACGATTCCGCCCGACTTGGCCGGATACTGCGTCGATACCCGAGACGGACATCTACGTTGGGCTATCTCGACCCTGATCTGAAGCGCCAAAGCGCACGGCTGTTGGGCGTTCGTGATTGAGAACCTCGGTCTCACCCAGGCCAGAACGGAAGGCCGAAAACATACCGGACGACGTCTCTCCCGCGTTGGGTGGGGACGGTTATTCAGAGGGCCGGTGTCCGCTATAGCGACATCCAAGTTCCGCTACTGGCTGGTCCAGATGCCTGCGAACGCCCCGATGGCGGTCATCGCCGTCGACCCGGCCTACACATCCCGATGGGGTGCCCAGCACCGGCTGTCAACTATCAGCTCAGAGTTCGTTGTAGAAGTGTCATGCCGCCACGCAGCGGCCCTGACCATCGGCAAGGAGCGGGCTCGGACAGCGAGCCAGCGAACAGGAAACCGTGAGACCGAAAGACCCGAGGGCACCTCACAACAGGGGATGACACCCGACAGGTCCCAAGGACCACTCCCGGCCACCAGGCGACCCAAGACCGTTCGGGACCGTCCACTAGTAGTTCGTTCCACTAATAGCATTACATAGGTAACAATTTGTGCCATGATTATATTGAACTCTATTTGGAGGCAATCATGGCAAGTAAGACGGCACGATCAGCTCTGGTACTGACACAAGATCAACGCTCGATGCTAAAAGATTTGGCTGGGTCGAGAACAGCGCCATTGCGCGAGGTTGAAAGGGCCAAGGTTCTACTTGGCTACGCAGAAGGTACATCGATCTCCGAATTGGCACGCCAGATTGGAGTGGGCCGCCCGATGATTTACAAGTGCATCGATAAGGCACTTGCAGCTGGTGTTTTGATGGGACTGAAAGATACCTATCACCGTCCTTATGAACCAGAGATTACAGATGAGGCCAAAGCCTGGGTGGTATCCATTGCCTGTACCAAACCGCTAGATTATGGACTGGCCGCAGAACTGTGGTCGATATCCGGCCTTGCTGGCTTTGTATCTGAACATGCCGATAATGCTGGCTTCCCACGTCTGGCCAACGCTGGCAAGAGCACAATATGGCGCATCCTGGACGAGAACGAGATCAAGCCCCACAAGATCCGTTATTACTTGGAAAAGCGGGATCCGGAGTTCGACCGCAAGACGCAGGAGGTCCTGATGGTCTATTCCGAGGTCTCTATCTACGCTGAAGGCGAAGTTCAAAGCGGAAGAACAAGTCCGAGCTATAGTGTCAGCGTGGATGAGAAGCCTGGAGTCCAAGCCATTGGCCTCACAGCACCCGATCTGCCGCCAGTGCCCGGTAAGGCAGCAACTATAGGGCGTGATTATGAATACGTCCGTCATGGCACGGTATCGATCCTGGCCGGGATCGATTTACACTCAGGCCATATCTTTGCCAATGTGGAAGACCGCCACCGGAGTGTCGAGTTTATCGGACTGTTGAAGACACTCGATGGGTACTACCCAGATGATGCCACTATCCGTGTCGTGTTAGACAATCATTCAGCCCATATATCGAAAGAGACTATGGCCTATCTTGCCACCCGGCCTGGACGCTTCGAATATGTTCATACGCCCAAACATGGCTCATGGCTCAACCTCGTCGAATCCGTCTTTTCCAAAATGAGCAGAACCTTCTTGCGACACATACGGGTTGATTCCACAGATGAACTAAAGGAACGCATTCTCAAAGGTGTCGAGGAATTCAATGCTGCACCAGTTATTTTTCGTTGGAACAAGTTCGATCTTGGAGTGGCATAAAATGTATCTTGTTTAGTGGAACGCAATA
>JAJZIP010000115.1 GCA_021810525.1 Actinomycetes bacterium
TGTGGCATCGGGACTGAGCTAGTATTGAAAGCCAGCTCCCAGAGTGTCCTTTGGGCCGATTGCGCCAGTACAATTTCATCGCAAGTCTACCGATCAACCAATGCTGGGAAAAACTGGAACGTCATATCTAATATCCAGGGAACTTTCAATATTCCAGCGATCATAGCTCCGGTAAATTCTAGTGAGGCATTCTGGGCACGTGGCAATACTCAGATAGTGAGAACCACAAATGGAGGAGCCAGCTTTAGCCCGGTTGCCTCGGGCTTAGCTCCACGTGGAAGCTACTGGGCTTGGATAGGGTTTACAACACCACAAGTAGGATCTGCTCTAATGGGAACCCAACAAGGGGTGTTCCAACTATGGCGTACAACCGACGGCGGTAATACCTGGAAGGGCCCGATAAGTCTGAATGGGTGAGATTGTTTTCTTGCTTTCAGGCATCGCTACCCCATCAAAGAAAGAAGTTCGCTCTTTTGGTTTGAACCTAAGCCCGCTAACCGACGAGTATCGCTGATACCGATCTGCTCCATGACCTTCTGGGTTTTTACCTTACCATAGCCAGGAAGGTTTTCAAGTACGGCACTTACTTTCATCTTCCCAACGAGACCCTCACTGGCCGCTCTTTCAAGCAGCGTTGGAAGCGAGATCGTGCCCTTTTTGAGTCCAGCCTTAATCTCGGCTCGTTGAGTACGTACCGCTGCCGCTTTTTCAAGTGCAGCCATTCTTTGTTCTGGTGACAACTGTGGTGGATTCGGCATACCCAGTATTTTAGCCGATATATTTCCAGCGTGCCAGAACAATCGAGCGGATGCCAATCGAGCCGCCCTGCCAAACATAATAAAACTAACGGCTCAGTCTGACTGCAACGGCATCATAAGCTGTAACCTGTTCGAATGGAACCTGTGCAGGCGTGGACAAAATGGCAGACACAACATCTTGGGTTTGAAGAGACTTCCTCTCTTCTCCGTTCATTGCCGCTTTGAGGCTTCCCATAGCAACCTTGTTCACTATGTGCTGGATCTCAGCACCACTGTAACCAACAGAAGCAGCGGTAATTTCCTCATAATCAAGAGTCTCAGCACCAGGCTTGCCTGCCAAGTGCGTTTTCCATTGGCTGTAACGTGAGTCATGATCAGGAAGCGGAATATAAATCAATCGGTCAAAGCGTCCTGGACGAAGAAGTGCAGCATCTAATTGATCAGGTCGGTTAGTTGCAGCAATCACCACAACGCCATTGAGAGCATCCTTTCCGTCCATCAGTGTAAGTAGTTGTGGCACCACTGAGCCTTGTACCGCTCCGGCGTATGAGTCCCTACTACTGGCGACTGCGTCTATCTCGTCAAAAAAGATAACTGCTGGGTTGTTTTCTCTGGCACGCTCGAAAAGCTCCCTGAGGCGCTTTTCTGCTGCTCCTGGGCCACCACCAAGTAACTCGGGACCATTGACAGTGTAAAACCGAGCATTAGAGGTATCTGATACAACTTTGGCAAACATGGTTTTTCCACACCCTGGAGGCCCATAGAGAAGTACGCCCTTATGTGGCTTTACTCCCCACTCGCTAAACAACTCTGGCCGAAGAAGTGGCAGCTCTACAGCTTCCCTGAGTGCAGCCTTGGTTTCTTCCAACCCTCCGATGCTTTCCCAACTAAGTTTTTCATGAGTCACTACCTCAATTCGATTAGTTGTACGGCTTCTTCTGTCAAACTTGTCCTGCATCTGGTCATAACGTGAGAGCATTTGATAGGTCACCGTTGGCTTTGTTTGTCTAAATAAGGCTTCAACCTCATCTTGGGTAACCATACGTCCTTGCTGAATTGCAGCTCGATAAAGATCAGTAAGAATTCCGGTAATATCAGCAGCAGTAAAGCGTTCAGTCATGGAAATGAGAGGCTCTATTGAAATTGCCTCTCCCCCGTTCCGCTTAGCAAGCGCATTTTCAAAAATGGCTCTTCTAGCCGTTTCATCTGGCGGTGGAATAAAGATGATCTTGTCAAATCTCCCTGCTCTAATTGCAGCCGAGTCGATCAGATCAGGATGGTTAGTAGCAGCAACTACTAAAACGTCTCCTCGACTTAGTGCTCCGTCCATCTCTGCCAAAAACGTTGCCACTACTTGACGAGATACAAGACTTGAACCACCCTGTCCGTCAGAGTCTTCACGAGAAGCCAGAAACGACTCAACCTCATCGAAAAATATCATTGCCGGTGCTAACTCACGAGCTTGTGCGAATATCTCTCGGAGTTTGCGCTCTGAATCTCCAACCCATTTCGAGATGAACTCAGGACCAGATACAGAAAAGAACCTCATATTAGTTTCAGAAGCCAGTACTCGACCAAATAGTGTCTTTCCTGTTCCAGGTGCCCCATATAGAAGTATCCCCCCCACAACTGGCAGTCCTTGTCTTTCAAGTTCTTCACGTACTGAGTTATCGATGTAGGGTTGAACCGCTTCTTTTAGTTCCTCTTTCACATCGTCATAACCTGCAATGTCATCCCAGCTAGCTCTTCTAAAGCGAGCTGTAGCCACTGCGGATGCTGTAGTTGTAGTTGAATTTACAGTTGTAACCGTATTTGCAACAGTTAATACAGGTTGAGCCTGCTCTCCCCAACTCGGAAGCAAGCGGCCCACAAGGTAGGTAATTACACCCGCCAACAGGCTAATTAGCACAATTTCAATCCCAATGCCGAGTTTCGGATGTATCTCGTTAGCTATTAGAGCCCATACAACCGATCCTGCCACAGTTGGGATAAACACACTTATTGCGTCTTGTTTTATCCCTCTCTGCTTACGAAGTATTGCCACAAAACGAGTGGTGAGAGAAATGATGATGATTCCTGCAATGATACTTACCGCATAGTTGCCAAGTTCATTTAGTAGACCTTTTAGAAGGGGGGAATTTACCAGATTCAACTGGTGTAAGTACCACTTTAGGGAAACAGTCCGACGCGCTGGAACAGAGATCCAGGAACCTCTGGAAGGCAGTACCCCTAGAACCCGCCAACCACCAACAAGTGCAATAGAGAATCCAAAGATAGCTCCCGCCACAGACTGGATAACTGCTGTATTGGCATAGATGAGTCCACCGATGATTGCAACAAAAAAGAATCCACTCAGATGAAGTGCAAAGGGGGATGCTAAAAGCAATGTCACCTTTAACGGAGTATCAGCCATCTTGGGGATGAAAAATGTCACCAGAAACAACGCTAGGAAAATAAGCGTCAAACTCCCTGCCCCGTAGAGCAAACTGGGTAAAAAGGCTAGAAAAAACACTCCTAACGAATACTCGGGTTTTTCAACTCCCAAGAGTCCGATAATTGCTGCACAGAGAATGATGACCCCAGAGTTATATGCAGGCCAAAGATTTAGCAACTGATAAGACAGCAGCGCTATAGCCAGTCCGAATATGACTCGTCTAATCCACTCGCCATAATCCTGGTACCATTTCACCACCAGTTCTTGCTGCATACTTTCCATTTCCGTGCCTTCCCCAAATAATGCGCTGATCCTAATTAGTCACTTAATATGTATGCACCCAAAACAGAAGTCTTTTAGCCCTAATTACAACGTGGTTATTTCTGAGACAAATCGTGTCCAGTGTTATTTTGTTGGATCGTTGAATGTACCGCCTCCAATGCTGCTGCTACCTGGAGATAGCATCTTCGATCTTCTGCTTTGTTGCACTTCAAGCAAGCACCGCCTCAAAAAACCTACGTCACAAATCCATGGGTTTGATTTTGTCGAACCATTCCAGTTGAAGTCGACTAATCGCATCGCAACAGACACCCAGAGCTACGCGTCCTACTGGGTCAGCACTCGAAATAGCGTCGGCGTACATTTTGCGAAGGGCACTGTACACCTTTGTAAGCTCTTGTTGGACTAAGGCAGGATCTACATTGTCTCCACTCATCGTGGGATCCAGTGGGTCGAAGCTGGGTACTCCCCCCGCTTGGTTAGCATCCCCGCTGTGTCGATCTCTACCCAAAACATCAACCCCAAACTCTGCAACATCAGCGACAGAGATTGTATCTACCATTTTTATCGGGACTCCGGCCAATCGTGCTCTCTCTACCATGTCGGCAGTTCCACGTCCTCCTGGAAAAGCAACTACAAGATCAATCCCGCTGTCCAACATCTCCTGATTGCGCAGCGGTCCAGCAGCCTTTCCATATTTAGCCCATTGAGCAACATGTACTTCGATATCAAAGCCAATAGTGCCCCCTATCCACCCTGCCATGGCGTCAGCGCCTGGCGCTCCACCATGGATAAGCATTGCATCTGGGTACATCTGTTTTAGAGCAACAAGTGTTTCTCGAATTACTTCTTTGTCGTTGTAATCCCGTCCACCGCATACCAAAATTCGCATTAGAACCTCCCTTGTTCTCCTACTATTGATTGGTGTCCAATCAAACCCAATGGCCATGAAAGATCCGACTCTGATAAACCATCTTTGCCTTTCGAGATCAAGTACTTAGAGAAGTTCTCAGCCCAATCTCGGTGCCACCCCTGTTGTGATAAGTGGAGCGCATTTAGACCCATAGAAACCATCTCAGGGTATTTAACGCATTGCTTTAGTAGCACCGCAATACAAGCTTCAACGTCATTTTGCGCATCATGGAGCGCCTCTGCATTGCTAACCCCATAGTGAGCGCAAAGGTCGATAAGTTTCCGTGCACCTTTGCGGTACTTGTCGTAAAAGCGATCAATTACCAGTACGTCAAGTACTGGCCCCGTAAAGCCTCGCTCACTTAGAGATTCACCAAAGAACTTCCGTGAGAGGCAATCGATCATCTTCAGGTCGAAACTCACGTTCATACCAACCACCGGAATATTTGCCTTTGAGCTAGCAATCAAGGTGTCCGTAATCTCCGCAATGGCTTTCTTGAGATCTCGACCTTCCTGAATCGCTCTTTCATTGGTGATGCCATGTACAGCTATTGCAGTATCAGGAATTTCGATCTCAGGATTGATTATCCCACCAACTACGTGGGTCTTCACTCCACCATCATAAAAAACAAAAGAGAAACTCACTGGCACGTCTGCGCGTGGATCCGTACCAGTTGTTTCAAGATCAAATCCAAGTAACGGGCCTTGCGTCCAGTTAGACACTCCATTCTCCTTCGTTTGGCTTTCTTTATATGTATGCATGCCATCCAGATCCTCTGCGTTTTCTTGAGCCACTGGTTTTTCACAGTGTGAACAGATCTCTTTTTCTCCATTGGTGCCGTGATCAGTCCACCCAATAGCCTGTAAGTGACACACCGCTAGGGTTCTGTCTCTTGCGCCCCAAGGTGTGTTCATATGCTCGGATAACACAGTTCCACATACATCACAGCAGATAATGAACCACGTCCCTGTAATAAGGTGTCTTTCTTCGACGCTCATCTGCTAATCCTCAAGTTCTTGTTCCCGACATTCCCCGCATAAGCCACCTAAAACTGTGTACTGTCCCGCTCGGACAATGGCAATGTAAGTTTGTTTGGGATACACCCTGCACCTATCGCAAGTTAGATCCTCTTCATCTGTTGCCTTTGGCAGTGAAGTCACGCAAGCCTGACAAGACATATGTTTCGCCCAGCTAGGCAAGAAAGTAGGTTGTGGGCTGGTGAGATGTCCACAAGTTGTCAGCTCTGGATCGTTTCTCGACTGCAACGTCAACCGATCAGCTATGACTAGCCGTGCCCATTCCTGACCTATTCCACCTTGTTGTACTGTGGATTTAGGGTCAATTCCGCTCAGTCTGCTAAAAACTCTCCCATTCTCCTCAATCGCTGCTCGTTCTTGGTCTGACTTGGCCGTTTCGCCAGGACTTTTGGGTCGCCTAAACATTTCGATACAACCCTTCGTTTCTAAAGCTGTGCATTTTTCAGCTCCTTTATCTCGTGCTCTAAATGCCCTACGTATATCAACAGATCAAGAAGGTCTCTCCTTTTGAGCTTCACATAACTACCATCCAAAAGAGAGGTTTTATGGTATTGGTCTTCAATGGCTTTCTTGAGCAACCCAGGATTTCGCCTCATTCCCCCACCTTGTTCGATCTGAATAAAAGTCAGTTATTGCTTTTTCGCTTTGTAATTGTTCGACGTACGCTCGTAGTTCGGCGTTCTCGACCTTCAACCCAACATTTCCGGCCTTTAGACGAGCAATCTCAACGTCTAAGTTGTGTACTTCCTGCCAATCAGATCCGGTCATCGCTATCTCCCAACATTACCTTCAACTCAAGTAGATTTTGCCAAGCGCAATCGGAAGCATGAAAGCCATTTACTTGGTCACCACCGCAATACTCGCAAAATATAGAATCATCCTTTAGGTGGATCTCGGCCATCTGGAATGCGAACCCAGCAGTCTGTAATAAAGCTTTAGCTACGCTGAACGACATCTGGAATACACCATCCCCCCACTCTCTAGGAGGATCAGGACATTCGGCTTCATCTAGGTCAATTTGTTCTAGTAGTTCCTCAACAATTGCCATTGAATTTCCTTTCCGAACCCCGCCTCAACCTTTCCAGTTCCAGATTTTGGGTAGCTATTGTTTGTAGTAATGTTTGTTTGGAATTTTTACAAACAGTGAGCTTTGCTTCCAGTTCCGCAACCTCGTCCTGTAGTTCGCATATCTCACAGGCCCTAGCAAGTCGCCCATGTATGCAATCACGTTGTGCCATTACAATGATCTCCTTTAATCCAAAACCGACGAATATGGCTCTAAGTAATCAATACGCTTACCAAGCCTCGTGGTGTAGTCAATCTCTGATCTTGTGGACTCACCGATGTAGCCATTGACGTTCAACACAAAAACTCTGTCAGCAAGATCGATCTTCCGCTTATGCAGCTCATCAAGCTTTGTTTTCATCTCTGGGTCAGCGTGCTGCGGGTCTGTTGTAACATCTTGGGAAGTCACGATCTCGATAGCAAGTACTATTTTCCCCTCGTAAGTAAGCCTCTGCCGCCAATAGTTCCACTCATCTATAAATCTGGTCGATCCGCAAATACAGACGACCTCAGGGAACGGCTGGGTATAGGTCATTTCCCCTCCCAATTCCACAATCCCTGATGCCCTTTTACCGGAACCGGATCTATCGGAGTGATGTTGGATAGAAGCCATGCGAAGCGCCCTGGTGAGAAGTCACCATAAGAAAGCTGGTCTGAAATGTCTTGCCAATCCCGCTCTGAATATTCGTCTGACTCTTCATCATCCCTAGATTCGCAAAGCCAAAGTCCGTCATCGTCAATCTCTACTCGTCGCAAGTTGGCTTGTCTGATACCATCAAATATCGGCACCACGTCCACAAGCTCACATGTCGCCACGACTGCACCAAGGTGGAGCGCTGTACGTAGCCTGCCTACCCGATCTGGGTATAAGAGAGGCTCCCAAATCCACTCATTTTCGAATATGTTTGCCTTTTTGAGTCCGGCATGAATTGCCAGCGGCCCCCGATACTTAGTAGACCACGAACGAGTCTCAATTATCTTGACCCCCATCGTGATCAGCGAAGCCCAAGGCTGTTGAATCGTTAGTGCTTTCACAGGTCCGACTCCTCCCCTCCGTCGAGAAGAATTCTCGTTTGACACGGAAACTCTTCTCCGCAATCTTCGCAAAAGACCATGGATTCATGACACGGCACGTGAAGCGCATCGATCTCGCTAATAAGTTTGCGAAGCTTCTCAAGCTCCTTAGAAGCCTTTTCCGCTGCTATTTCATGGGCCTGACTAATTGCACGCTCGAAATCGAGCTGGTGCTTGAGCTTTATATTTTCGCTCTCGGCCAACGCATATCGCCTGAGATTATTTTTTAGTACCGAAGCTTGTTCTAGTGAAGTAGCCATCAGTCCCACCCGATGCAACCGCAGTAGAAACCGTCAAATTCTTGATCGGGTTTGTAGCTGAAGTAAGCAAGGCTTTTGGAGCTGGGCTGCACTGATTTGCAAATATCGCACTTTGCCTCTCGCCTGCTAAGGTCAGGTGATACTTTCAGGTCGTTTGTCATCTGGTTTCCTCCTGTTTTGATTTGGTACTTAATATGTATGCACCAGAAACAGATCTTTTCCCTAAAAGAACCTTCCGTAGCTGACAATGAGAACCGAAAGAACTAAGCATTAGAACCACCAACCAAATCGCTCCGAATACCATTCCAGCAATGACTATCCCTTTGCCATGTTGAGCTTGGGCCTCTGTGCTGTAGCCAACTAGACCAAAGTAAATTGCGAACAAAATCCCTAGGCTAAGAACAAAACCAATGGCAGTCATTACCAGCCCATATCGCAACCAACGTTGCACTACTGGACCACCTTTCGCATCACAAGGTGGATCTCTTCGTCTGAAGATTTGATTTTCTCAGTTGTCAGCCTGACTACTTGTGAGTCATCCAAGAACAGAATTTTGTTACCAGCATCCAGTACTGCTTTCGCCAAGTTATCTGCATCACCACTACTGGCAGTACAAAACTGAATTTCCAGAGCTATAAGCCCCTTCCACGGTTCCTTACAGGCAGTTCTAAAATGCCACGCAAGTTCCTTTTCGTATCCCCGGGTAGATGCTGGGGTATAAGCATGGCCTTTAATGAAGCGACCGTTTACGATCTTCGCTTTTACGAATCGTGGCCTACCCTTGGGCCTCGGCTTAAGCCCACTTATCACGATCTCAAGACAACTGCTTTTCGTATCTCCCTTCATGCCCGATCACTCGATTGTCGTCCTGGCCGCCTGCGCTTTAGTGCTTCTATCTCCCTATTCAACCTGCTGACTTCTGCTATCAACGCTCCATGATCACGAATGTAGGTATCGTCTATCACCTTGCGACCAAAAATCAACACCCCTCGGTGACGACCGATTATTTTTTGTAAAAATCCCAATGTCAGCTCTCCGGTCAAAGCCTCTTTATTATTTGTACTCAATTCAGCTCCTAACTTCATCTGCCAGCTCAACCAACATTGCTTTGGCGAGATCACCAAGGTGTTCTTGCATGTTGAACATCTGCATATCAAAGAGGTAGCCTTCGCATTTCTTTATTTCCCCTAGCTTTTCAAAGAATGCAGACTGCTCTTCACCGTCCAGATACCAGAAAAGTTCGGCCAGGTTACGCCCTGTAATTGAAATAGAAAATCCGCTTGTTTCAGATGGTGAAATGCCACCTTTATCCTGGATGGTTAGTTTTAGATGACTAGTACTCATTGCTTGTTCCCTTCTTGGTTCCCTCTCAACCGCTTCTTTGCACTCTTGCGCTGCTGGCTCATGTCCACTCCGCCCCAAAATCCGTCGGTTTCCCCTGTGGCCTTGGCGTATTCAAGGCATTCAGTTCGCACACTGCAACCAGCGCAAATGCTTCTAGCTAATGCGTAGGGGTCATTGTTCTCGGTTATTTTCGAGGTAATAGTGGGATAGAAAATCCATGGAGGCATACCAGCACATCTACGATGGTTCCACCACTCATGCTCGTCACTTTGAGACACACTCCCAGTTACTAGGGCTAATGGTTGATATTGTGATGTTGCGATGTTGTCATAATCGACATCACTACTTTGGTAATCCTTCTGTGACTCTTGACTCATCCCCATCTCTCTTGTAATTTCTCCCTATTTATATGTATGCACCAGCAGGTGCCGGACTAAGTGAAGTAGACCGACACCTGGAGATAAGGGTTAGAAATCAATGAAGCTTTCGTCGATTCCACTGGCCAAATGCTGCTTGTCATTGAGGAGTTGCTTTACTATCGCCAGACCTTCTTGGCGAGTTAGCTCTTGCAAACCCCCCACGTTTCGGCCAACGATCTTCGAGACATACTGTGCCCGCACTTCCTGAGCCATGCCGAGTTCAGCCATGATCTCTCGCATC
>JAJZIP010000116.1 GCA_021810525.1 Actinomycetes bacterium
CGTTGCTTTTCGGAACACTTGTCACCTTCGTCGTTCTGCCGACGCTCATCTTGGGACTTGGAGTCGCGAGTCTGGCAGGCGTGTTGGGAGCGGCATGGTTTCTGAGGGGCACTGGCCAAGCCGGCTTTTCTGACAGCCTGCCTTGATCAATGCGCACTTGGGTTCCCATTCAGGCGCATGCCACGAATCGACTCCGCACGTTAGCAAGCTCCTCGTGGCATTGTGGTGACAGTGCCTGCCACGGTGCCACTGGGTAAAAGCGGTCGTCTCAGATGCCAAGAGTTCGTTGCTTGTGGAGCCTTGGCAAAATTTTGTCTAGCCGGCCGACTCTGCGCTCCTGAGGCCGCTTCTGCATGGTCCTCAAAGCCGCCAGCCAGCAAGCCTGCGAAGTCAAATCGCTTGAGCTCAGTGATCAGATCGAACCAGAGCGCGTTATGAGCGCAGCTCCGCGAAGTCGTCGTCGCAAAATTCGCCCTCGACCTTTGCGTTATTGGCGTGAATCTGGTTCTCGCGAGCTCTAAGGTCGACTCTACGAATCTTGCCAGAGATAGTCTTCGGGAGCTCCGCGAACTCAAGGCGTCTGATGCGCTTGTAGGGGGCAAGATTTTCGCGGGCGTAGCGGAGTATCTCTAGAGCCGTCTTTCTGTCGGGAGACCAGCCCTTGGCTAGTGTGACATATGCCTTGGGCACCGCAAGCCGGATTGGGTCTGGCGAAGGAACAACTGCAGCTTCGACAACTGCATCGTGTTCGAGCAGAACGCTTTCCAGCTCGAATGGTGAGATCCGATAGTCTGAAGCCTTGAAGACGTCGTCGGTGCGTCCGACATAGGTTATATACCCCTCGCTGTTTCGCGAGGCCACGTCTCCAGTGTGATATCGGCCGTCTCTCATTGCCTGTTGGTTGAGTTCGGGGTCGTCACGGTAGCCGACCATCAATCCGATTGGATCCGTATTGAGGTCCAGACAGATTTCACCGTCGGAAGAGGGCTTTGCGGAAATCGGATCCACGAGAGTAATCACGTATCCGGGCAGAGGTCTGCCCATGGAGCCGAGTTCGATGCGCTGTGAGGGAGTGTTGCCGATCTGGGCTGTTGTCTCCGTTTGTCCGTACCCGTCGCGAATGGTTAATCCCCATGACGACCGGACTAGCTCGATGATCTGCGGATTGAGTGGTTCCCCAGCGCTGACGACTTCTCTCAAGGACTCCGGACGGCTTTTCAGATCTGCTTGGACAAGCATTCTCCATACGGTGGGAGGAGCACAGAAGGTCGATACCTGGCATCTTCGAAGCTGGTCAAGCATTGCCGGGGCGTCAAAGCGCGAATAGTTGTAGACCAGCACGGTGGCTTCGGCATTCCACGGGGCAAAGAAGTTGCTCCATGCGTGTTTAGCCCATCCGGGAGAAGAGATGTTGAGATGGACGTCGTTCGGTTTCAGTCCAATCCAATACATTGTCGAGAGGTGGCCTACGGGGTATGAGATGTGAGTATGCTCCACGAGCTTTGGTTTCGAGGTCGTGCCGGAGGTGAAATAAAGCAGGAATGTGTCCTGCGCCCTGGTAACTCCGTCGGGAGAGAATTGCTCAGAGATGTCGTAAGCATCGGAGTAGCGAAGCCAGCCCCCCACAGCTTCGCCTACACAGATCTTTCCGTAGTCACCCTTGACTTCGGCGAACTTGCTGACATCGTCCGAGCCGACTACCACGTGCTTTGCTTTGCCCCGTTCGATCCGGTCGGTGAGATCGTTCGGTCCGAGGAGCGTTGTTGCAGGTATGACGATTCCACCAAGCTTCATCACGGCGAGTATCGTTTCCCAGAGTTCGATCTGGTTGCCCAGCATTACGATCACACGGTGGCCGCGCTCCACGCCGTTTGATCTCATCCAGTTCGCGACCTGGTTGGAACGCTTGGACATCTCAGCAAAGCTGAGCTTCTTTTCTGAGCCATCTTGTTCGACCACCCAGAGTGCGATGTTGTCATTGCCCTCGGATATGGCATCAAACCAGTCCATCGCCCAGTTAAAGTGGTCGAACTTAGGGAGCTTGAAGCCTCTGTAGGCCGCCTCGTAGTCGTTGCTGTTAGCGATCAAAAAGTCTCTAGACTCCCGAAAGATCTGGGTATTTGTTGACTCAGTCATTTCCTCTCCTCTCAGAACCTTCATAGTGCCCCACCTGAATCAGGCGTTAGATCGAGAATCCGAGTCGCCAGACTATGTAAACTTGGGTTTTCGCTTACGGGCACTGAGAACTTGTCCCAACCACCTTTATTTCTACATGATTGCCCGCATGTATTCCACAAGTAGTTATTTGAAGGGAAAATTACCCTGATCGGCAAGCTTGCAAAGGAGGTAAACACCCTTGAAATCCTTTGGGCAAGCTCATGACCCGTTAGGTGAAGGTGGACCCTTGTCTGTTTTGGTGCCTTTATGAAACAGCAGCGAGCAGATATCATTGCTTTGCAAACGAAACGAAATTGCCTCCAGCTCTTGGTGGATGTAATCGTTTTGTTTCAATCCGGTGAAAGCAGGGGTATAGGACAGGCAGGGGGAAATGATGGCAGGTCTAAGAAACGGTACGGAATTTCCAAGACTGGTAATGGCCAGAGCGAATGGGGGAGAGCTTGTGCTTCCAGAGGAGCTACAGGGTTCCTACGGAGTCGTCCTTGCGTATCGTGGCTCATGGTGCTTGCGGTGTAATGCACAGCTGGCAAGCTTTCAGGAGATGCTTCCCGCGCTGGCAGAAGCAGGTATCAAAGTTGTCGCCTTCTCCACAGACGACGAGGAGCATGCTTTGGAGATGGTGGACTCTCACGGCCTGGACTTTCCCGTTGGTTTTGGCGTTGACATGAGGAAGGTGGGCGAAATCCTTCAAGGATATATAAACGAAGAGCGTGGCTCACTCGAGTCTTCGAACTTTCTTCTTCGCCCAGACGGAACTATTGAGCTTGCGGTGTATGCCTCAGGACCTATCGGCCGTCTGACTCCCGAAGATATTCTCGACTTCATCAACCGCAGGCGGCTGCGCAGTGCACTCTGATGGCCTAGCCTGCCAAGACGGCGAGCGTACAAAAATCCAGCTTGTCCGGGTAGAGGTACGGGTTTTTCGATCGCCCAGCGGCGGTTCCAGACCTCGCTGCAGGATCTCCTAAGCTCATTCATCGGTTGTTGTCTTGAATTCCGCCACCTGGGTTACAAGGGGTGCCGTCGTAAATTGTTCTTTCCTAGTTGAGTCCTGGAATCACGGTAGTGAAACCCATGAAAATACGGTGTATCGCCTTTTAACGATCGAGTAGCTTTTTGGGATCGCAAAGGGACAGGCATGACTAGTCCTTCTTGTGTGCAAATGCCAAGCCTGTGGGATTCTCGCAACCAATTGGCAGCTCAAGGCATATAGAGCGGATCACTTGACCGCGACTCCTTGAAGTTTGTCCTGGCAGGGAATCGGAGGAGGGATTCAGGTGTCAGAGAGCATCGGATTAGGATTGGGCAAAGCCGCAAAGGCTCAAATACTGCGATTCAACGACCGTGACGAGTTCCGAAGAGGGGCTCTCCTTGTATCATCAGCTCTTGCATCAGCAGCTCTTGTTTTGGGGGGCATCCTGGCCGCATGCTCGAGTCTGGATGGTGTCTCGACCTCTGCTGGGGGTGCGCTTGGAATCACGTGGATGGGCGGGAATACGATACCCCCTGCGGCGCCGGTTCCAGATTCGGCTCAACAGGGATCAAACCCGCATAAGACAGGTTCGCTATTTGGGGATGGCGGAAATGCAAGTGGGGATGCTCAGGCCGGCGATGAAGATCTGATCCCGAACGCCTTGGCAATAGACGATACAAGTGGAATTCCGAGCACTACGACGGGAAAGCCTGGCTGGCTGCGTTTCGTTCCCTCCGAGATTACGATCACCGACGGCAAGGGAGTGACCATGCTTTTTATCAACAAGGATGATGCGAATACCCCTGTGCCGGTGATGATACCGTTAAACTCTGCGGGAGGCGTGGGGAGATCGTAAATGGCTCTGCGTTTGCCTCCGGCGGAAATTCAGAGATCGCTGCGACCTTCACTGTCACGGAGCTTGGGTTAATGTGTCGTCCCCGATGGTTCAGGCCTTTCGAGGCGCAACAGGTGCCGCTATTCCTAAAGTCGCAACCTTGACATTTGTGCCTGGGAATCTTTTGGCGCACTTACTTGGCAGCGCTTTACTCGCAGCGGAACGGGATTCCAATGCTTGGTTCGCCCAATGGTGCAGCCATGCTAGATGGTAGGTATGTCGAACATCGACTAGCGAGCACGCTTTTGGCCATAGTTGCGGAAATGGTGCGGATCTGTCGTGTCGGCCCCGCTTTTGGTCAAATCATGCTTTGGAGCGTGCTGGGTAAGACTCTGTAAGCTTGCTCATGTCGGCGATTGCCCATCAGAATTGGTTCGAGCTGCCAGTTGCAATTCCAGGCTGCAGCCTTCGGGAACACTTCCATCGATTCATTCCTTGGCAGACTGAGTCGTCCAGGGGCTCGGTCGATGCAGAGTTTTCCGCCTTTACTGCCCGATAGTGCCTCTGTTAGGATGTTTTTGCTGTCTGAAGGCCAAACAATCCGGCAGCATTTTGGAGGAGGGACTCTATGGATAATGAAACCCGACTCGGTCTTTACAAAACCATGGTGTTGAGCCGCAGCTTCGAAGAAGCGATCTTGCGGGACTACCACGCCGATAAGAAGCCGGTATGGGATATAGGTGCCGGGCTAATCCCGGGCGAGATGCACCTTTCCGCTGGTCAGGAACCTGTTGCGGCCGGTGTTTGCGCGCATCTCACTTCCGATGACGCAATTAGCTCCACTCACCGCCCCCACCATTTCGCCATTGCCCACGGCATGGATCTGAGACTTCTCGCGTCGGAGATCTTCGGACGGGAGACGGGCTTAGGCAAGGGCAGGGGTGGACATATGCACCTGTTCGATCCGACCATTCATTTCTCGTGTTCTGGAATAGTGGCGGAAGGCTATCCGTCGGCTCTTGGCGTGGCTTTTGCATTTCAGCGCCAGGGAAAAGACAGTGTCGCCATAGCGGTGACCGGTGAAGGAGGTGCCAACCAGGGTGCTTTTCACGAATCGCTCAACCTTGCAGCTTTGTGGAAGCTCCCGGTTGTCTTCGTGATAGAGGACAACGACTGGGCAATTTCTGTTCCGAGGGACGCTTCCACTGCGATCAGGTCGAATGCTGTGCGTGCGACGAGTTATGGCATGCGCGGCGTCAGAATTCAAGACAACTCGGTGGAGGGCGTCTGGGACGCCGCGAAAACGGCCATTGAAAAGGCGCGCGCGGGTGAAGGACCGTCCCTCATCGAGGTCCACACAGTGAGGCTGTGGGGTCACTTCGAGGGGGATGCCCAGGCCTATAGGAATGACCTGGATTCGCTCATCGACCCCATTCCGGCTTACGCAAACCAGCTGGAGAGTGATGGAGTGCTCTCTCCCGAAATGGTCGAAAGCATTGCACAGGACGCCAAGAGCCGCGTTGAGGACGCATTTGATTTCGCGAAGTCAAGCCCTCTTCCGTCCGCAGCGGAAGTTGAGAGGTACGTTTTCGCCTAAGGAGGAGTGATGGTACTTACAGGCACCCAAAGTGAATCGATTACAGCCAGAAAGCTGACAACCGCGAAGGCGATGGTGGAGGCGATCTCACAAGAGATGGAACGCGACCCATCGATCTTCGTAATGGGTGAAGACGTTGGGTCCTACGGAGGAATCTTTTCCTCAACGGCAGGGCTTCTCGAGAAGTTTGGTCCGCAGCGGATACTGGATACGCCGATTTCTGAAACGGCCTTCATGGGATTGGCTACGGGTGCCGCCGTCGAAGGGATGCGCCCGATCGTCGAACTGATGTTTGTGGACTTTTTCGGGGTCTGCATGGATCAGATCTATAACCATATGGCAAAGATCCACTACGAGTCTGGCGGGAACGTCAAAGTTCCTCTGGTTTTGATGACAGCAGTTGGTGGAGGATATTCGGATGGAGCGCAGCACTCACAGTGTCTTTGGGGGATCTTCGCTCATCTTCCCGGAATGAAGGTGGTTGTGCCCAGCAATCCCTATGACGCGAAGGGGCTGATGATCTCTGCGATCAGAGATGATAACCCAGTCATTTACATGTTCCACAAAGGCGTGATGGGCCTCCCGTGGATGGCGAAGAATCCGCATTCTCTGGGTCCGGTTCCCGAAAAGCCCTACGAGGTTCCGATCGGACGGGCAGCCATCGTGAGAACGGGCAACGACCTTACCATCGTCACCCTTTCTATGGCGGTCCATCATGCGCTTGATGCGGCTGAGGAACTAACAAAGCAGGGAATCGACAGCGAGATAATCGACCTGCGGAGCCTTGTTCCACTGGATCGGGAAGCTGTCTTGGAGTCGGTCGCAAAGACGGGACGGCTGCTCGTCGTCGATGAGGACTATCAGTCTTTCGGCCTGACGGGCGAGATCACCGCCGTCGTAGCCGAGAAGGACCCGCGGCTCCTGAAGGCTCCGGTCTCGCGTCTGGCTATACCTGATATACCGATTCCCTATTCGAGAACTCTTGAATACGCGGTTCTGCCGACCGCGGAACGGATCGTTGCAGCGGCAAAGCGAGTAATGGCCTGACGATGGACGTCAGATTCCCCCAACTTTCTCATCAGAATCCAGATTTGGAGGGAGTCTTGGCCACCTGGTTTGTGAGCGACGGCCAGGTCGTGGAGTCGGATCAGCTGATAGCTGAGGTCCAGGTCGAGAAGGTCTCATCAGAGGTGACGGCTCCTGTCTCTGGAAGGATAACCTTGCTTGTAAAGGAACAGGATGTGGTCCGCCAGAACAGCGTCATCGCTCGAATCGATTGAGGGGTTGGCACGATGCTGTGGTCTGCCAGTCGGTTGAGAGACTGGAACAAAGGGGATCAGCTTGGCCGGGTATGAGTTCCGGCCAAGCTGGTGCACGGTGTAGTATCTAGCTGCTGATCTTCTCACCAGTCAGCACCTCGGCGTCCGGGTCGGTTTTTCGTGCGTGGTAGAGGCCGAGTATTGAGAGGACGAGCATGATAGCTGCTGCTATGAAGGCTCCGATGGCTGCGTAGCCCATGATCGTACCCATGGTTCCGAAGGCGTAGGCGTCGAGGAGCATTCCGCGAAGTGCTTCACCTTTGAACAAGGTGTTCACCTCGTTTGCAAGGGTAGTGTTGCTGGGATTAGCCTGCGCCTCGGAGGAAAGTTGAGCGTAGGTCTTGCCATTTGCCACCGCGTTGAGATGGTTCGCGATGTAGTGGTCTGCGTACACCTCGGCCTGTGCTCCAGTGCTCAGAAGCTGCCCAGCGTACTTCTTCATGGGTGCGAACTCCGGCCCTGCAATGGAAGGGCTGTTCGCTGCCGGAAAGTAGATCTTCTGCGAAGTAAGCTGCGTGTAGACCTGACTTCCGATGTAGTTGTGGCCCCAGGTCAGCAGTCCTCCGGCCACCAAGAGCACCACCACCAGAAGCATCCCTGTAAGACTAACTAACGTGTCGAACGTCCTGCGTCTCATGTCAACCACCTTTCTGAGGACTCAGCGCAAGGTCGAAAAGCCTATGGGAGCCACGCTTCCCAGTAAAACTTTAACCTTGCGCCAATGATACACTCCTATCCGGGGGCGGCACAGGCTTTAGCGAGCATCTCGCAAATCAACTCTTGAAATTGCCGACGCATTTAATAGCGCCTGCATCACCACATCTTGCAAAAGCCTTCCTTGAAAGACGGTTGGCTACGCGGAGGAGGTCCTCTAGGCAACTGCGATAGACGCCCTAGGCCCTCAGCGGTTCCTCAGCCAAGTAGAAATCCTTTTACCCCTTGGTTTGCCGGGGACTGCACTTTGTAAAAGTTGAGCGAGTCGGCTACGGCTGCTTCGTTACTTGAGCCTTCGACTCACTCAGTTCAAGGGGAGCTGAACTACGCCGTCCAGGGTGGGTGCTTCTACGTCCGCGGTAGAAAAGAAAGTCGGTGAGTTCCGGCGGCCCTGGTTGATCCGGCCTTCAACCATTCCTGCCTGTCCGGCACCATGGGTGTCTCATGGGTGGACGGCGACCATAGCAATTGAGGAGGCGGGAAGTCCGGCCTTATCCGCAGCATACTGGTATGGCTCGGGCCGCGGATTCCAATGGGTCACCTCACCGACGGAGAGGGGAGAGGAGTTGGTGGAATAGGCGGGTGAGGCCTGCCTTGTCGATCGACCTCTGGTTACGTTGGCGTTGCTGGACGTAAGCGCGATAGCAGCTACCTCAGCCTTTTGCAGCAACTAGAAGGCAGGCCTGACGTCAGGGTGGGCGGGAAGCTTTGCGAATGTCTCCAACAGCTTGGACACCGCTCCAGTGGGGGCATCCTCTGGCCAGGTGCGGAAAATACCTCGTCCAATGCTGCGCCTGCGATCACCCCGAAAGGAGCGGAGTTGCCAGATGCTGAAAGAGCGAAGCCGTCTCTAAGGACTACGGCGAGCCATCAGGGCAGGGCATTCTCTAACGGTCTGAACTGGCGAAAGGTATCTCGCAACATTGCGATATCAAATAGGGTCTCGTTGACTTCGAAAGCCACAGCCTTAGGCCTATGTGGACGGATACTCATACGACTTGAGGAGATTCGCGAACTGAGCGCTTGAGTTCGGCAAAGCCGGGAAAGAGCGCCAGACGCTCCGTTGCCTCCCATAGGGCGAGTGCGTCTTCGCCGCGGGGTATCCGGCTGATGACAGGGCCAAAGAAGGAGGGACCGTCAGGTGGAGCGAAGGTAATTACCGGAGTGCCTATGTCCCGGCCGGCCCGGTCCAGAGCGAGCTTTGTCTCTTCTTCGATGACACGGTCCCTGCTCGGATCTGCCATCGCGTCGATTAGGCCGCTTTGGTATCCGGCGGAACTCAGGAAATCGGCAACCTTACCCGGATCTTTGAACTCTTCACGCTTCCTTTTGGCGTGTATCGAGGTGCCTACGTCGGTATAGAAACGCCCTACGGCGCTGTTTCCAGCCTCGTCCCGCACGGCGCCAGCGATTCTGAGTAGGTTGAGTCCCAATATGTGAATTTCATTGTGACCGGCAGGGAACTCATTCTGGTAATCGCGCTCGGAATTCACCATACTAAGTGAGATGAACTTCCAGTTTACTTCGAGACTGCGAAGCGAAGCTACTTCACTCACCCAGCGAGAGGTGATCCAGGCCCATGGACAGACGGGATCAAAAAAGAAATCGACGTCATACATCATTGTTCCTATCTCTGGATTACTTGCCTTTTGTACAAACATACTCTTGGTAACTTCACTATGTGAGCGGCTTGTGGTTTTGGCAGCAATCGTTGGAAAGGTTTCCTTGGGCCCCCTTTATTGCAGATGCCGGAATCAGGTTAGTCGGACTTGGCAGATGGTATCTTTTAGAGGAGGTTTTGAGCTGTGTTGAGACCTCCTTCTCTTTTCTACGGGGGATTCATGTGATTAAGGCGATTGATGTACATGTGCACGCACACGACGAGGAGGCGATAAAGGCCAAGGGTGCCCGCAACGCCCAGATGGCGAAGTATTTCCGTAAAGAGACCCCTCCCGTCTCCCTCGACGAGCTTGCCGATCGCTACCGGGAGAAGGAGATGATGGCGGTGATCGTGAATTCAACGGATGTGACTTCGTCGGGAATTCCCCCGGTTCCAAACGACCACATAGCCGATGCGGTAAGGCGCAACCCTGATGTGTTCATAGGTTTCGGGGCCGTCGACCCCTGGCAGGGCAGGGTTGCCGTCGACGAGGCGAAACGCT
>JAJZIP010000117.1 GCA_021810525.1 Actinomycetes bacterium
TGGAAGGAATGATGCAAGAGCTTGATCCTCGGATCAAGCTGCATCTCACAGTCCATGAGCCGAGACGTGCCGGATGTGGCATACGGGTGAGTGGCGCAGAGGAAGGCCCACGCGAAGATTAAGAGAACATGCTGCGTTTCGGGGCGGAATGAATCTCAGGCCCCACCGCCTTATTATCTGATTATCGGGTTCACATAAATACAAACCATCGACTGCCCGAAAAGACCACCGTTTTCAAACCGCAAGTCTTGACGCAGGATTTTGCAGTCAGCAGCATCGGTCATACGCGTGAACTCACGCAAGAGCTTGACAGGATGACCATGGCAAAGAGGCCGTCACCGCCTTCTTGGTGCTGCTGGTCGCATATGCCTCCCGCGCGATCTGGTTCTGGCCGTCGTTCATCGCAAGTCTTCGTGACCCTACCACCGCCATGGCCTACTTCACAATCGTGGCAGGCTCCAACGTACTTGCAACACGGCTGTTGATGACCGGCAACCAGGAATTCGCTATCATCTTGTGCTCGTTCGGGACTCTGGTCTGGCTGTTTCTGACTTATGGCCTCCCCTTCTTCATAGTCGCCTCCGCACGCCGCCCGATTCTTAGGGAGATCAATGGCACCTGGCTCATCTGGGTCGTCGCCACTCAGTCAGTGGCGATGGTGGCAAGCGGTATCGCAGCCACAACCGCAAATTCGGTGATTGCGAACCTGCTTAGCCGTCTCTGTATCGTTCTATGGAGTTGGGGTGATGCTCTGTCTGATTCTCATCTTTATGATCTTGTTCCGGCTAGTTCTTGTGGAGGTGACACCTTCGGAGATGGGTCCCGCCTATTGGAGAGCAATGGGAGCAACCGCTATCAGCGCTCGCGCTACGGCTGGAATTCTCCTACTCAAAGGCCCTGCCGCCCAAGTTGTTTTAAACGACACCCGGTCCTTCCTCGTCGGATTTTCCGTTGTGTTGTGGGCATTTGGTACCTGGTGGATCCCGCTGCTCATTCTCTTTGAGCTTTGGCTATACGTCGTAAAAGGGCATTCTCGCAGGTATCAACCCCGTCTGTGGAGTGTGGTCTTCCCTCTCGGGATGTACACAGCTGCATCCTACACACTGGGCAGCGCCACCAAGTTGTACTTCATGGTCTCCATCTCGAGGGCATGGCTGTGGGTCGCCGTAGCTGCCTGGCTGGCCGTGCTCGTCTCCATGCTCACCGAACTCGTGAGATCGCTAGGCGAAATCGGAAAGAAAAAGGCTGCGACCCGCCGGCTATGACGTATCATCGCGGGACTGAACCTTGGTCGAACCCGGCATCTCTCCAACAACACCTACCTGCTCGGCTTCCCCTTGAGACTCATTGCACGCTACGATCCGGCCTAAGCGGCTCAATCGGAATACCCAAGAGTTGCCTCCTCTACCAAATCCCAGCTTTCGCCCGAAAGCACCTGCCAGGCGTAAGGAAAAAGGTCCGTCTCTTCGAGTTCAGCATGGTCGAGGAGCGCTCTCAACAGCAGCCGTAGCTCATCTGGGCGTGACACCACGGTCGGATCGAAGAGGCCTGCCCGAAACTTCTCATGCTCCGAGAGAAGTCTCTCTACCTCTTCAACAGCCTCCCCGGCCAGAAGAAGCTGGCGCAAAAGACCCTGCTCCTCGGCTCTGCCGTGGCGGTCGAACAGCGCCCCAAGCTTCGCCGTTGCTGAGGCCGCCTCAGCGATATCTTCACTGTCCAGGGCCCCCGCAACCTGGCGAGTCAAGGCCTCTATGCCCTGGTGTTGATCCGTGAGCGCCTTCATGACCGTCTCTGCCTCGCATCCGCAATAACTGCACATGCCCAAACCTCCACAACGGACTTCACTGCATAAGAACCGTCAAGACTCCAAATCGGCGAAAGAGCCCTGCTCGAATGCGGCGTGCAGACTCCCCATGGACCTGACACCCTCAAGTTTAGACACGGCAGCTGCGATATTCCCATGCTGTGATCAAGTCCCGAAATCCCGTCAAGAGCTTTCCGGTTCGAAGCAGGTTCATACTGAGCACTCACGCGACAGCTTGCCGCTCATCCGCTAAGCTCGATCAGACCGTCACGACCAGCACCAGCCAGGGAGTTGAAACTGTATATAAAGAAGGCTTGGGACCGCTATGTCGCGGAAATGCCGCCCGACCACAACGAGATCACGAGGACCTCGTTCAACCTCCTGCGACGCGGCGAAATGCCCTCTGTCTCACGAGTCGCGAACGCACTTGGCAGGTCGAAATCCGAGATTGAATCCTTGTTGATGCAAATGGCAGGCAACGGCAGTGTAACAGTCGAGGAAGGGTGCATAACAGGCGTAGGCGGCCTCTCGTCGACTCCGACCTTGCACAGGCTGGTTCTGGATGGTGTAAAGCTTTACTGCTGGTGCGCGTTGGATACGTTGGGCATCTCAGCCGCCCTGGTAGCAGATGCGTCAATAGTCTCGCCGGATGCCAACGGGGGAAGCCCCATTGCACTGCAATTCGAGAAAGGCCGCCTCGCGGAAACCCCCGAGAAGATCCTTCTCCAGCTCGCTCCCCCAGATCAGGCACGGCTTCTCTGCGGCGGCACCTGAACTCAAATAGTCTTTCTTCGCTCAGTTGAGCGAACTCCTCCAGAAGGTTCGACTTGGTTGACCGTCGACGACGAGTTGGTCGACTGGGCCGGCTCTCTTTGGCGCGCCTGGATCGAAGGGTAAAGATGCAGATTCAAGATCTCAAGGTCGATCGGAGCCACGAAATCGTGCTATGAACACGCAAGTATCGAGTCGTTCTGATCTATCTTCAAGCACGAGTACTTCTACCGTCACGTCTTTGCCAACTTGAGTGAGCTAACTGCGGGAGTAGCTAGCTACATCCGCTTCTACAACACCGAAAGGCGCCAGGTAAAGACCAACTACATGAGTCCAGACGATTTTGAGATAGCATTGTCCAAAACTAAGCGCAGCGCCTAATCACGTGTCCATTTTTTCTGGGTAACCAATATTTTAATCACTTAGAAAACCTAGCTAGCTTCAAGTCTTACAGCGCCAAATTCCTCAATTTCGCTAGGCTGTTTGCCACTTTGGATTGGACTGGCAACATATTTCGAGAGCGCTGCACTTAATGGAACGCCGTGGCGGAAGTGTCCGAGACAAAGGAAGAGATTTGAGTTGTGATACTGGCCGATAATTGGAGCATTATCGAATTATCCCGGCCTAAATCGCACCATCTGCTCCTTGAAGTCAGCCTCTCCGAGACCCGGCAGGAGCAGGGTAGCATTTGTCAGCATTTCAGCGATCGGCCGGACTTTCGCTGTTGAATCAAAGCCGACCTCTTCCTGGGTCGCACCGATGACTATTTCACCATTAGTGCGCGGCACCATGTATAGCGTCTTTCCATATGTCTTGGAGCGCACGACACGATTTAGGAGAGTATTCGATTGCGCCTGAACCATAACTATTTGGCCCTTTACCGGCCGTATTGCTCCGGATATAGACTTTGGAAGTCCGTTGATGGTGCCAACCTGCGATCCCGCTGCTAAAAGAACGATGTCGGTCCGAAGTGTGGAATAGTCATCAAGGATGATCTCATAGATAGCGCCTGTCTGTGCAAGCGACAACACACTTTTGTGCACCGTCTTTACACGAAGCTGATCTAGCGCAACTTGCAGTGAGTGCATCAGCTGCCGATTATCGAGTTGGTTATCGGTACGTATCATGGCTGCAAATGGAAACGGTCCGCCCAGTTCAGGTTCAAGTTCTTTCACCTGACGATGTGTTAGGCGGGTTACTTCAGTTCCCAGCTCTCGTTGGAACTCTGCAAGCCGCTCAAGATCGCGGGCGTCGTTGGGCTCGTAGCCCAGAATCAAGGTTCCATCCACGCGAAGTCCGATCGAAACCCCTGAAACCGACTCAATCTGTCGGACGAGGTCCGGCCATAGGTCATTTGAATGTTCCATCAGTCTGAGTAGCGGTACCTCGCTGAAATTGACTTCCGAGGCCGGTGCAAGCATTCCTGCTGCAGCGAGCGATGCCCCAGTTGCTGGGCTTGGATCGTAAATTGTTACCAGGTGATTGTTTTGTGCTAGTCTGAACGCGGTGCTCTGGCCGGCAATGCCGCCACGGATAATTGCAATATCCATTTACGCATCCCACTTTCGAAAAGTCGGATTCAGTCAAGCAGAACTATACGGTACTTGAAAAAGGAAATGAATTTTCGATTCGTAGGAATTGGTACGTTTAGCGTCCGACATAACCCCCTTGCTTTGCTTGTCGGATTGGCCATAGCTGTCTCAGGCTGTGGAGCAGCTACAGCAGTTACGAAACCTAGCGTCGGCAAAGATCCTGTATCGCTCTCCGCATTGGTCCCCTGGGTAGATAGCCCGTCAGCTGTTCCTGCTGTGCCATCACCTCTGCCCACAACAATCCCCAAGACAGACGCACCTCCTTGTACTGCCAACAATCTTTCTCTGGTTGGCACGGCTCCGTCCGGTCTTACCGGTGACCATGGGCTAATTGTGCAACTGCGCAACATCGGCCCCAAGGCTTGTCTTTTGTCTGGTACCCCCGATGTGGCTGCCAAGGGACCTGGTCTTCCAGACATCAATGCTACCGACAGGCCGATGCTCTCCTTCGGAGAGAGATCTGACACTGCACCTAGCAAAACGGTATTCCTTTTTGTGGAGGCCAGCGCAGCATGCGCCAGGCCCGGTCAATACCCTACCGTCTACAGTACCATCGACATCTCTTATCCCATGGGAGGTGAATTGGTGTTGAAAGATGTAAAGCTTCCGGAGTACTGCGGCATAGCAGTCTCGCCCTTCTACTCGGTAAAGCCATCTCCTCAGTATCCGAGTCCTCCAACGCAAAATTTGATTCCGTCACTGGTTCTTCCAGCGAGCGTGAAGGCCGGTGGGACACTCAGCTATGAGGTAGACGTGTCGAACCCACTCGACAAGGCGGTCGTGTTGTCGCCATGTCCCATTTACATGGAATATTCAAGCTTCCGCGCCAGTTTTCTTTATCATCTGAACTGCAGCTCCGTTCGGTCGATACCGCCTCATGGAGTTGTTCACTACCAGATGGAGATGCCCATACCAGCTGATGCGCCAACGGGCGAGGCTTCTATTCACTGGGTATTCTTCGGCCCCGGAACTGTTGCCAACGGACAGTTGATTGTCAAGTAAAGACCTGTTCTTCCGATCAAAGTGCTTGAGTTCCAGAGCCAAAATTCGTAACGTCGGACAAAGAAGCGCAACTTTTCTGTGAAGGTTGGGACGGTCTCATCAGCTGCTACTCACCTCTTGAAACACGAACCTAGATCGGCATGGGGTGCGGGATTTGATAATGCTACGGTACCAGACACTGACGCTGGCGCGGCCACCGCAGCAGGAATGCTCTTCCCGGAAGATAGTTCGGTAACCGACTGCGGTGTTGTCGCGTACCACTTGCCTGCGGCGCTATCAAATGTGAACGAGCCGCATGAGCCATCAGTTGTGTTGACTAGATGTGAACTTACGATTACCGGCACCTCAAATGATCCAGAAGATGGGTCCGGAGGATACGACACGGTAAAGCTCGAGAAATTATGAGGCAGATCTGGGTTCAAACAGGTGGCATCGCTTGAGTTGCAGGACTCGCCAGCAATCATTGAACCTCCGGCACTCGGCGGAGGAGGCAGCGTTGTCGGATTGATTTGCTGACCATTTCCAACGATGAACCATTGATCACCTACCCCAAAGCATGAGATGGATCCAAACTGCCTTTCCAGCTCGGAGAACTGTTGCGGTATGAAAAAGTCACGTCCACAGAACTTGTCAATTGAAGGCCCCGGGGCAGGCCTAGGTGTCGGGGTTGTCTCGGCTGGACTAAGAGTCGTTGTCGTACCTGACGCAACAGTTGTGGGTGAGGAGCTTGTTGAATTCAATGAACAGCTTGCGAGCACTATTGGAAGAGTTACGGCAGCAACTGCGGTGAGCAACTTCCTAAGTGATCTCATATCCAATGTCCCCATTGCAACCAACACAAGTCCCAAATGTCAGACCGTATGGAAACAGGGACGATCTGCAGTTACTCACAACCGATTTCCAAGATTGAACCGGTGACCAGGGAACTTGTCGACTATCTCAACACTACGACATTTTCCTACTCATTGCTGGATTTCAGGGCCAAGTCAGGGTGCTAACTCTATAGTCGGCGCTGCAAGTCTGGATAAATAGGTGCCAAAGATCTCAAATCGTTTTAGATGTCAATCCTATTTATGAGCATGAACGATAAAGCGACAATTGCAGCCGTGGCACCCAGGGTGGCACCGGCATAAATCCACTGCAGCTCCCAGAAGCGGAATGGCGGTTGATAGCTTATGAGTGAGTATAGGTCGTGCGATTCTAAGCAACTCGTATACGTGCTCGGATTGAACGTTGAGGGAGAAGAAACTCCCGCAGTGCCACCCGCTCGGTTCGCCTGGACTCCGTTAAACCTGCCCATTGCTTGTTGACTGCAGATGCTCAATACCTGATTGGCGTACGTGCTCGATAACTTCACTCCATTTTTGGTTACCGACGATGCATCTACAACAAGGGACCCTTGTGGCAACGATAGAGGACTCCCTGGGCGGGAAACGACTGTGTTCGGGCTCAGTAAGTTTGGATAGGTGCTTGTGATCGCTAGCGCCACGACTCCAAACAAGATCGCAGTGGTCAAAAGAGTTGCGACCGGTTTCTTCCACAACAGCGAGGACAATATCGCTACTGAAACTAACAACAGCGCAAAGGCTGGGGCTAGGACGCCGGTGAAAAGGAACCAATGCCAAGGATCAGACGTGTAATTATGAGGGAAGACCCACCGTCTCACCAGAAATACTTCAATGACGACAACAGCCAGCGCGGCAAGAAGTCCCGAAGCTATCCTCACGGCCAACCATTGTTTTCGTGTTGCCGCTTGAGTCCAAGAGAAGCGAACGCTCTTGGACTCAAGCTCTCTGGCGAGACTTGGAGCTACGAAGAAAAGTGCCCAGATGGCTGGTAACGCATATATCAGCAAATCCGTAACTGGACCTATGATTGGTGGGGGTGCCTTGAAGACGGTGGCGCAGCCAGTCCCAGTGCACTGTGTGAGTGGCGCATAGCCCAAAAATCCTGCTGGCTGGACATCCCTGAATTCATACCCGACAAAAGCAAACCAGAGGATTTCAATAACAACAAGGCCAACGGCAGAGACCCCAAGCCGACGATGCCGGTTGGAATAAGCCCAAAGGAGTTCCTTGAACGATGGCGGTGATGTGGGAATCTCGGTTGCTGTCATTGTTCACCTCTCCGATTGCGCTTGCCTAGGAAATACCGGTGAGCCGCTCATACGTGCAATCACGATCTCCTCCAATCCTGCTGGTTTTGCACCGGCGAGATCGACTATCTCATGATTTGCGGTGTTTAGCAGGATTTGGCTGTCTAGCTCGATCATGTAGTCGGTTTCTGCATCGCACATTTGACTTATCAGCTTCAGGTTCTTGTCTGAATTCGTAATCCAGTAGTGGGTTCCCAGTATCTCGTCGGTTGACTTTGACAAAACAACAGAACCCCCCGAAAGCAAGACCAAATAATCACAGGAGCGTTCCAGGTCAGTTACAAGGTGCGAAGAGAGCAGAATTGTCATCGATTTGTCATACGCATGAGAGAGAAGAATGCCCAGTAGCCTTCTTCGACTTATCGGGTCGAGCGAGGCCAGTGGCTCATCCAAAAGCATCACCTCTGGTTCCTTGGCCAGTGCCAAAAGAACCGCGACGACGTGTCTCTGACCGCCGGAAAGTTGCTTGATAGGTCGCCCAGATGGAATCTTGAGCTGGTCGCATCTTGCCAACAAGAGGTCCTCGTTCCAGAGCGCATTTAGGTCTTTGCCCATTTTTGAGTACCTGCTCAGGGTCATTCCACCTTGCAGAGATGCATCCTGGTCGACGAATCCTATCCGTGACAGCCACTTCCAATCTTGGGTTGGTGCCGATCCACTAACCTCCGTCACTCCAGAGTCAGGCCTAACCAGGCCTGCGAGAATGTGTAACAGCGTCGATTTGCCAGCACCGTTCTCTCCGACCAGCGCTGCAACAGCCCCCTTTTGAATCTCAAATGTCAAAGATGCCAGTGCCTTGTTTTGTCTATAGGTCTTTGTAACCGCTTCAACCCTTATCGCTTTCACCAGCCCTCCCCATGAGTTTCATCTCCCGAATAATGGTGCTTACCAGATGTTGCAACGGTTCCCAGTCAAGCCCATCTTGTCTTGCTTCGTTAATGAGTGCTTCGAATCTTGCTTGGTAGATTTTGAGCAGCTGCGGATTTGCGCCCATCGGAAGAGAGGTGACCACCGTTCCGACTCCCTGAATCGGCTGAGCCACACCTGCGTATTCGAGTTCCCGGTAAGCCTTCATCACAGTATTCGCGTTTACTGCGGTCATCTTGACAACTTCGCTAACCGAAGGAAGATGGTCTCCGACTACCAGGCGTCCGGTATATAGGGAATCTTTTACCTGCTCAACTATCTGGAGGAAGGGAGGAACTCCTGTTGTTCGGTCTATTGAGTAGTTGAGCTTCCCCTCGGCCATACCTCTACTATAGTAGAGGACTAAGCAGAAGGTGCTTGTCACTGAGATTTATAGACTGTGGATGCCTCTTGCGTGGTGTAGCCCACCGACATGACTTGTTGTAGCTGAAGTGCTACCGAACGATCCCCCAAAAGGTTGATCCTGCATAGAGCATGTGCATCGAACAAATATGCAAATCAGGGACCACATCAGGGTGGCGATGGGGACGGTATCGAACCCCATAGACCCCTCAGATAGCACTCATAACCCAAAGAGTGTCCGCCATTTTGAGTTGAGTCTTTCCTATGCCGGAGGCCCAGTAGAGACGGCACGCGCTGACCCCATTTTCAAAAGTCATTGCATGCATGCACTATCGATTACAGAACCATCCATGATTTTAAGCCGAGCAACGACTTCAAGTCAAACAGCCTGCATCCTCCAAACGTCTGATAGCGGGTGAGGACCTTTCGGTATTTTCGCTCAGGGTTGGAGCTGGTATACCGCAGTCACTGTAGCTTTCACTTTTTGGGATCCCACTTGGACTGGAACTGACGAAGGTATTCCTGCTGCGGTACTGTAGTTCGAGGTATTTAGCGATACCGATGACGGAGCAGAGTCATTGAGTGAACATAGCGCTCCGAGATGCTTACCGGCAGCTTTGGCCATGGCACTCGCTCCCGTGGCTGCCTGGCTTACTGCTGCAGCTCTTGCTTGGTCGAATAGAGCTGAGGGATTTTGGACAGAAAATGCAATCTGATTGATTCGGATTGAGTTCCCTGCTGCCTTTGCTGCGGAGTCAATTATCGTCCCCGTTGAACTAACGCTGTGGATTTGTACGGTGACTGTATTTGCGACCTGATACCCAGTGATAGCTGGAGTTGGGCCTCCATAAATTCCGTGAAGAGAAAGACCGGAAGTTTGAACATCACTTTTCGAGATTCCGTTAGCAAAGAGTGTTTTGAGCAGACTATTTGTATCAGCAGAGTTTTGGTCAAGGGCAGCGGCAGCAGTACTGTCTTGTGTTTGAACCGCGAGATCAACGGTAGCCATATCAGGCGTTCCCGAAGCGCTACCTTGACCATGGGAAGTCACTGTCGGAATCGACGAACATGTTGAGCTGGTGCTGACTGCTGCAGTGGAATTACCACACAGATCGGAA
>JAJZIP010000118.1 GCA_021810525.1 Actinomycetes bacterium
TGCCGTCTCTGTGGCAAGATTGACAGATGCGCTTTTGACCCCCGGAACACCACTGAGGGCGTTCTCAACTCTTCTCACACACGATGCGCATGTCATGCCTTCAACCGCAAGTTGAACGCTCGATTCCTTTTCGACCTTGCTGACTTTCATGTCAGGGAAGCGACGGAAACCCGGCCCTTCAGGGCCGGAAGGAGGAGCGTCGTCTCTCCCACTTGATGGGTGGTAGGCATTTTGAGTGGCACTGAGGGCTCCTTCTGGTTGATGTGTCCAGCCGAGACGTCTGCTCGCAGTAGTAAACGGCAGTGGCGGTGGCTGAGGCCTTGGACTATGCCTGCCGGTATCGAAATGTTGAAGCTCCCACTTGAGCGCACTGCGGCCCGACCTACATCGTTGCCGGCCTTCTTGCCGGTGAGCACCACGGCCTGGTAGTTCTTCTCGCTTGTGTGCAACGCAGCCATCTGTTGGCCTCCTTTCGTGATGGTTAGTCTGGTCAACCAGCCCTAGCAAGCCGCGGCCAGCAGCGGAACAAAACACCCGCTACAAGCCCCGTCTTTCAGGGTGGGGTGGTGGACGATGTCACCTGACTTTCATGAAGCTCGTCTTCATTGCAGGTCTCACATGACATTTCTTCAAATTCGCGGGCAAATATCTCGCCGCTATGGCGCAGATCGGTCAATGATGAATTGAAGCGCAGGGATTCGAGCAATTCATTTATCTTCGCTTTGCCATCCCCCCCGCGAATCGCTTCGGTTACGCAAGTCTCAAGATGGTTTCTCAAAAGAATGCGATTCACTCTCTCTAGAGACGACTGGAGAGCTGCCACCTGCTTCATGATGTCAGGGCAGTACCGTTCGTCCTCGATCATGGTCAGTACCCCTGCAATATGACCTTTGATCGTCTTCATGCGAATCAGCAGTTCTTCTCTGTACTCCGGTATCATATGTGCCTCGCGTTACCGACCCCACCCGGGGTGGGGTTCCACATAATATGATAGTCGAAGTGACGTGCAAATTGAACTTTAGTGCGGCGTGGTGAGGTCGGAAGGACACGTCCACATCGGCAGCATGAGCTGGGGCTACCGAAACTCGCTTAGCCGAAGACCTTTTGGTAATTGGTTCGAAAAGATTGCTCGACTATAAGATCGAACGACAGGGAGTTCGCAGTGTCTGAGATTGGATCTGTGCTTATCCTCTTTGCGACCTTCACAGTTCCTGTGATGCAATCAGATGTTTGCACTGGGCCACCTATGCAATTGGGGGGTCGGCGCAATAGGGTGTCAAGGACTGCCAGAGTTAATGTGTCGGACTGAAGGGCGAATGCAAAGCTCA
Organism: Actinomycetes bacterium; assembly: GCA_021810525.1. Lineage (GTDB taxonomy): Bacteria > Actinomycetota > Acidimicrobiia > Acidimicrobiales > Acidimicrobiaceae > SCQM01. Next base: position 1,329 of record JAJZIP010000118.1, read on the forward strand.
CGATGCCGGTACGGTTGTTGCCTCGAGTTTTTTCACGAATCAGCAGCCATCGGGATCGGAACTTCAACGTTGAGGCTTGACGCAGTAAAAGCGCGGGCAATCTTCGAGCTTGCGACGGTATCAACGAGACTCCGTTGATCGTCTCCTGACAACTTGCACCGTTGGTTCAGTGCCAGCAGCGGGATTTCTGTGCTGCGGCTGGGCGGTCGGCCCTACCTGCGAAGGTTCAGGGTGAAAAAGCGGTCGCCGTGAAAAAATAGCGCAGCACTTTGTGTTTGACCGGACCTCTAGACCGCGTCGACCCGAGTGCAGGCGGCTACTGCAGCGGCATGATCGGCGGCGATCTCGAGACCAAGACTCACCAGATTTACAACCCTGGGGTCTTCGACACGATAATACGCAAAGTGTCCTTGACGTCGCACGGTTATGAAACCGCAGTTTACCAGGCAAAGCAGATGTGAAGATACGCGGCTTTGGGCCAGGCCGAGTTGGGCTACACATTCCGTCCCAGTGTGTTCATCGTTGACCAGGAATTCGAGAAGTGCTAAGCGGCTTGGGTCGCTGATTGCCTGGAAAAATTTTGCCAGCACGGTTCTGCCCTCAATGCTGGGGGGGACTAGAGGCTGAATTTCTTTACCGGTATCAACTAAAGACATTACTGCTCTTTCTTTCTCGACTAGTTGACAGCATAAACGGGTACTGACGTTAGGATAACATCCGCATAGACAGATATAAAGATTGTCGATTGAATTGCACTTTTGCTAGGAGGGACAGATGTCCGATCCACGAATGGTGGTTCTTGACGTAAGCGGGATGACCTGCAACGACTGTGCCATACGGGTCAAGGCCGCTCTTGAAGAAGCTGGAGTTCATGATGTCTCCGTTTCTTGGCGTAGCGGTGAGGCAAGATTTTCCTGGCCTCCGGAGATCTCTGAGGCGGCGTTGAGCGCTGCGGTGCGTGGCGCAGGGTACCTTTCCAAAGCCGTACATGAGCTCGAACCATCCGGTGCAGTTTCTTCTAAAGGTGAATATGAATACGACTTTGTTGCAATTGGTGCTGGATCAGCCGCATTCGCCGCGGCCATCAAAGCCAGCGAAGGTGGCTATCGCGTTGCGCTGATTGAAGACCAGGTGATCGGAGGAACATGCGTAAATAAAGGGTGTATTCCCTCGAAGGCGTTGCTAAAGGCAGGTGAGCTGGCCTGGGAGGTAGGGCATCACCCATTCTCAGGGCTTGCAACAGAGTTGCGACAAGTGGATCTGCCGGCGCTGGTCGCTCAAAAAAAAGAACTCGTAGGCACGATGCGGCAGGAAAAATATATCGATCTTGTCGCTGATTACGGATTCGAACTCATCAAAGGGTTCGCCGCCTTTACGGGACCAGATTCCGTGCAGGTAAACTCTCGGATTATTAAAGCCCGAGTCTTTTTGATTGCCACTGGAGCTTCACCCGGTGTCCCGGCGATTCCTGGGCTGGCTAATTCCGGCTATCTCACCTCGGAAACCGCACTCGAACTTACTGACCTGCCGCAACGGCTGGTGGTCTTAGGCGCCAGTGCCATTGGACTCGAACTCGGCCAGTTCTTCCTGCACCTGGGCTCCAAGGTCACCTTCATCGATTTGGCAGAGAGCATAGCGCCTTTGGAGGAGCCGGAAGTCTCCGCCGCCCTAGCGGCAATACTCATCGAACAGGGAGCTTCTATACGCACCTCGGCAAGCATTCTGGACGTTCACCTCCAGGGCAACGAGCGTGTTGTCCGATTGAGGACAGAGGGCAACGACTTCGAAGTAACGGCGGATCAGGTATTGGTTGCCGCCGGACGTTATCCTAAGACCTCTGGACTTGGTCTTGAAGAGGCCGGTGTCGCTACGGATTCCAGGGGGGCAATAATCGTAGACGACGAGCAGCGAACTTCGAATCCAAGGGTCTTTGCTGCCGGAGACGTTTGCGGAAGTCCGCAGTTTGTGTACGTAGCAGCCTATCAAGGAGCGCTGGCGGTCGACAACGCATTGCTAGGTATGCATCGAAAGTGTGATTTCACGGGACTTCCGAGAGTCACCTTCACCATGCCTCAAATTGCTTCAGCTGGGTTGACTGAAGCCAAAGCCAGGGAGGAGGGCTTTGAAGTCGTCACTTCTGTGCTGCCTCTTGATGCAGTGCCAAGGGCGCTCGTCAATCGCGACGTTCACGGCGTGGTGAAATTGGTTGCAGAGGTTGGAACGAGCCGAATTTTAGGGGCATCGCTCGTGGCGGACGGAGCGGGAGACGCAATTCAGGCTGCAGTGCTCGCCATCAAGTATGGTTTGACTGTGGACGACCTGGCATCAACTTTTCATCCATACCTCACGATGGCCGAGGGTCTCAAACTTGCGGCTCAGACATTTACCCGTGATGTGCACAGGCTTTCCTGTTGCGCCGTTTGAGTTTGAGATTCGGTCAGAGGGCAACACATCTCTCTGGTGGAAGGTTGCCTTCTGGCCTGGCCCTTTCGTTCCATATTTTCATTTGAAGTCGCAGATCGCATCCGGCAGATTCACCAGAAGAGTTAGACGGTAGTCGCCGAGCCGCCATCTTGTGAACGCTCTTCGCCCTTCGGGCGAATATTGTCGCGATGAATCATACCCGGACCCAGGACCTGCTACAGATCGAAGCCTCTCCGTCCACGTCGGGCCGCACTAATCGCATATTCGGTCGCTTTGTTCATTGTCATTGAGAGCCAAAAACTGTTCAGTCGGCACTACAACAGCCAGCTCACGGGTGAGATGAGAGCGCTTCGTTTACGAATTTATATCGGCATTGAGACGGCAATTACGCTTCTCCGGTTGCCGTTCAAGATGTTCCAACAAGGTGCAACTTTATCCGCAAACATCGAAAAACACCTGGACATCGAGCCTGGGGCTCGCGAACACGCTGCTAAGCGATTTCGCTCTCGTCGTTGTGGACTCGAACGCTTTCCTCGAAATCTTTGAGGTGGCGCTTCAGAGCTTCAGATGCTTCGTCTGGACTCTTACGCTTCACGGCGGAGAAGATTGCCTGGTGTTCTTTGAAGGAGTGGTAGAGGACATCGCTAGACCCATCGCCGAACCGCTTGGTGAACTCCAGTGCTTGGGCCAGTGCCCTGGTCATCCTCAGAAGAAGCATGTTGCCCGAGGCCGTTGCCAGATGGTCGTGAAATGAGCGCGACGCTTTGTTGTATGCGACTGTGTCGAGCTGATTCAGCGCATCTTCCATGACTGCAAGGTCCTCTTCGAGTGCGACAAGCTGCTCAGGTGTTCGGTTCTCCGCGGCAAGCTCTGCTGTGCGGACTTCCAAGAGCCGCCGAATCTCGACCAGATTCGAGATCAGCGCGTCCCGGTCTCCTATCTTCAGGGCGGTGAGCCAGAGGTCGGCGTCCAGCAAATCCCAGCGCTCGAGAGGCTCGATCCATGTCCCACGTCCGTGCTCTACCCGCAAGAAGCCTTTGCCTTGTAGGTATTTCACTGCTTCTCGGACACGAGTGCGAGAAGCCTGAAGCCTGGCGCAAAGGTCAGCCTCGTTAGGCAATGCAGCACCAAGCGGCAGTTCCTTGCTCCTAACCATTCCCAATATCTCACTCACGACAGTCATCACAATTCTCCAATCATAGGACATATTAGGAGTAGTCGTCTCTTCAAAAGTGATCTTCGTTAGTGTCGCCTTCGACTCAAGTCATCGGGGTGCCTTATTCCATCGAGGATGCCAATATCTTTTTGAGATTCTTATATGCATCAAACATCCTCATTACCAGGCAAAAGTCAGGGAACTCTGGCATTTGGCCAATCCTAATGAAAATTTAGTTCGAATTTCATTTGCAATCATTCATTGAAGGCTATACATTAACTAAGTCACTAGACATAGTACGTCATACGTGTTATGAATAAAAGAGAGTTTTCAGACTCTTATCTGGTCTAACTGGGGGAGCCAAAGGCAAAAGTCGAGGAGGCCTCCGTGTAATCGGGACCACCGGTTGGCTATATGGTTTTGGCTGGCATCTCGGAGGTGACCCAAGACATCGGTGAATGGAAGTGCTGGTTTAGTGGGCAAGAGAAACGGTCGGCGCGCTATGGGAGCGCTTTCTGGGCAAGAGCTCAGATGATCAAGGCACTAGGAGGGGAAAATGGCAGGGAAAGACATCAGATGGTACATCGGCGCACTGGAGAAGTCGGGTGAGCTGGCACGCATCCAGGCGAAGGTGGACTACAGCCTGGAGCTGGGCCATGTGGCCAAGCTTTCCGAGGAGCGTAGCGGGCCTGCGTTACTGTTTGAGACCGTCGGAAACTATGATATCTCTGTACTCAGCAGCATGTACACAAGTGCGAAGAGGATGGCTATAGCTTTAGGCGCCGACGAGGGATCATCCCTCTGCGAACTTGCTCGTTTCTGGGCCACCCGCACCCACCATCCAGTTGCCCCTTCCTATGTGGCAAGCGATGCTGCAGAAGTCTACGAGAATACCTTCGAAGGTGACGAGGCCGACGTGCTGAAACACATTCCCGTGCCTCAGCTCTATCCGCAGGATGGAGGCCGATTTGTGGGAACTGCAATCTGCGTCGTCACCAAGGATCCGAGCAGCGGTTGGGTTAACGTCGGCACGTACAGGAGCCAGGTACTGGACGGGAAAACACTTGCATTGCAGCCTTTGAAAGGAAAGGATGCCGACCTTCATATCCAGTCTGCTCGCAAGTTGGGCCTGACCAGGATTCCGGCAGCTTTCGTCTTCGGTTCCGACCCGCTTCTTTTCCTAACCGCGAGTACCCTGTTCGGTCGAGGGATCTGCGAGTATGACATGGTGGGTGCACTCCGGGAGGAGCCGATGGTGCTGACCGAAGGGAAATACAGTGGACTGCCGGTGCCAGCCAATGCTGAAGTCGTGATAGAGGGCGATCTAGTGCTCGATGATCTAAAAATGGAAGGTCCTTTTGGAGAGTACACGGGCTACTACTCTGGTACCCCAAGCCCGAAAGTATGGCTGGACGTCAAAAGACTATCGTTCAGGGATGGAGCAGTCTTCCCAATAAGCACTGTTGGTCGCCCGACAACGGACATTCACTACATACAAGCTCTGAACCGTGCAGGGACCCTATGGGGCGAGCTTGAGGACATGAGGATCGACGGAATCAAGTCGGTGTATTTCCTTCCGGAGGCGACAGGAAGATTTGTAGTCGTGGTTTCGGTCGACCAGAAGTACCCCGGGCATGCCGAGCAGGTTGGCATGGCCGTTCTGGGATCTAGTACTGGCCACTACGGAGTGAAATACGTAATTCTGGTCGATGGCGATATCCCGGCCGATGACTTGCCGCGCGTCTGGTGGGCCATTGCTACCCGCTCTCAGGCAGATAGGTGTGAAATAATCAAGCGTGGCCGATCAACCGCACTTGATCCTTCCTTGCCGATAAATTCCAGGGACATAACCTCGAAGATGGTTCTTAACGCGACTCTTCCATGGGAGTGGAAAGACAAGCCGACCTTGATTGAGCTCGATCCCGACATGGTCGAGCAGGTAAAGAGCCGTTGGACCGAGCTTGGTCTATCCAACGTCGTTCCCCTGTAGTAGTGCTCGATAATGGAGCATGACCGAGAGCCGAATGATCAAGTGTTGAGAGGACTGAGGTGAGTAGAGCAGATATTCCTTCGAGGATTCGGAACTTCGTCTTTGACATCGATGGGTGCCTCGCCGTGGATGGAGAGCCGATTCCTGGTGCATTTGAAACGCTGACAGAGCTGCGCAATGAAGGGTACGGATTCGTTCTTCTGACCAATGACAGCTACCTTTCCACGGCATCGTGGCAGAAGAAGGCATTGGATCTCGGATTCGACTTCCCGAACCTCGTGGTAATAACGGCTGGGCAGATCCTGATCCAGCTTGCTGCGGATCGTTATCCGGGAGGAAACGTCCTGTTGTTCGGGTCCGAAGCCCTTGCTCGGGAAGCTGAAAGTTATGGGCTAAAAGTTCTGCCGACAGAGCGTGGCCACGAGGCGGATGTCGTCCTCGTGGCCCGAAGCCCTTTGTTCGATTACGACGACATGACAGCTGGTCTGCGGGCGTTGCGAGGTGGTGCCGGGTTCATAACATCCAGCATGGCGAGGGCTATCCCATCAAAGGGTGGGGTTGTTCCAGGGACCGGAGCCACTACCACCGCAATGGCATTCGCTTCAAAAAGGAGAGCCGAAACCGCTGGTAAGCCGAGCATGCTTGCGGCTAGAACCTGCCTGCGGATTGCTGGCTTTGATCGAAAGGACACTGCCTTCGTAGGCGATGACGTCGAACTCGACATCGCCACGGCGAAGCGCATCCAGGCGTTTTCCATTCTGGTTCTAACAGGAGCGACAAGACCTGAGGATGTCAACGAGATCAAGCCTCGCCTGGTCCCGGACCTTGTCACGCACTCAGTGGCAGACATTCCCGGGATGCTCTAGAGATTATGGCTCAGAGGGAACATCGCGTTGGTGACTTGTGTGAGAGGAGTCTGTTTGGATAGCGCGCATTCAAAGAATTAGATCGTTTTAGAAAATGGTGTCTTCCCTAACATGGGAGATTGACCATTTACGCTCTGCCAGCTCAACGCATCTAGGGAACTTGACTGATACGGTCCACAATTGTATCGTGACCTCAGTCACAGGCTTCGAGTTTTAGCTCTACCTCGATGGGCTCGCCTGTTTGTGCAGCTAGATGCGTATCAATGAAGCTGATGAAAGGTCGGCTGGGGCCTTTAAGGAGTACCTGTTACTGGTGTTTCGCGATGTGATGCGCCCAGAAAGGGCGCATCAAAAAGGGGGGTGGACATGGCCACCGAGCAACAGAAAGTCGTGCATCGATTTTTAAGCCCGTTTGAAGTCAAGACCGTGCCGGGCGGTGAGGGTTGGGAGCAAATGTACCCGTACTACTTCCTGTTCTCTGAGGAGAACCGTGAGTGGGAAGACGGGATGTTGTGGTACCAGGATGGTGTACATCATCCTGAAGTCCTTTATCCATTCGACACGATCACTCACGAGTGCTGGCGAACAGCATTGGGTCAGTACAATTCTCGTATTTTTGCGATTCCACCTGCGTATGGGATCGAACAGCGGATAGTCAATGGATATCTATATATCGCCGCGGTGCCGGTCTCTTCAGAACAAAGGATGCAGGAACGGGTAGAGGTATTCATGCGGCGTGCCGGCAGCTACTACAAGAACTGGGATGAGCTTTTCGATCGATGGAAGGTCAAGATGACCAATCTCATCGAAGAGCTGGAGAAGCTGGATGTGCCACGCCTCGAACGCTTGGATGACGAGGAGGTCGTAACCGAGGCCCGCGGCATCAGCGCCGGTTGGAGGCTCGTAGAGGCCTACAACGCTGCAATCGAGAATATGTTCGTGGCATGGCAGTACCACTTCGAGATGCTGAACATAGGTTACGCTGCATTCTTGAACCTTTTCATGTTCTGCAAGCAGGCGTTTCCAGGCATCAAAGACGAGCTGATTGCACAGATGGTGGCGGGTTCGGAGCTGCTTTTCTTCAGGCCTGATGATGAGTTGAAGAGGTTGGCTCAGCTTGGGCTTGATCTCGGCATAGCGGATAAGCTGAGAGCCCCACGAAAGCCTGAGGATATTCTCGAAGATCTTCGCCATGATCCGGCAGCAGAAAAGTGGGTCGCGTCGCTGGACGAAATATGGCATCCATGGTTCTACTTCTCGAATGGAGCTGGCTTCTACCACCACCACCGTTCATGGATAGATGATCTCACAGTTCCGTGGGCCGCACTTACTGGATACATCGACAGGCTCGAAAAGGGCGAGAATCTGAGCCGCCCCAAACAGGAGATCCTCGATCGGCGTGAGCGGCTAACTTCGGAATATCGCGAACTGCTGCCCACGGAAGAGGATAGAGCTGCATTCGACGAGAACATCAACCTTGCTCGGCTGGTTGCACCTTACATCGAGGATCACAACTTCTATGTTGAGCACTGGCACCACACAGTTTGGTGGAACAAGATCCGCGAGTTTGCGGACAGGCTTGTGGAGGGTCATTTCCTGGATGACCGTGAGGACATGTTTTTCATGAATCGCTGGGAAGTAGGAGAGGCGTTTGCAGACATGGTTGCTTCATGGGCGTCAGGAGGCCCTTCCGGCGGACAGAAGATTTGGAAGAAAAAGGTTGCGGAACGCAAGCGGATCTTCGCTGCACTCCACGAGTGGACAACACTTCCCGCCTTGGGACCTGTTCCAGAGGAGATCACAGAGCCTTTCACAGTTATGTTATGGGGAATCACGACTGAGCGAGTTAGGTCCTGGCTCGGGCTTGGAGAGGCCGTTGCCGAAAACGAGATCCAGGGTGTTCCAGCCTCGCCGGGGGTTGTCGAGGGTCGGGC
>JAJZIP010000119.1 GCA_021810525.1 Actinomycetes bacterium
GGGATTGTGAGCTTGGTATGGCGTCTCCTGGTGAAGTCAACTGTCAGAGGTCAGAGCACATTTGGGGCTCAGTTCATAATGGAGGGGTATCCGTCCCAGGGTCACTAGATCGGCACTGGCACTTTTCCAATCGACCTGGGTCCTCGTTCGTCGCAGTGGAACGGTCGAACCCAGGCACAGGAACTAAGTCGCACTGGTATCGAGAGAGTCAGCTGCTCGGAGGAGCTGGACTTTTCACCGAAAGCCCGAGCCAAAACTCCTGTCAAAGCGGCGTGCATCCCTCCGCTGGCCAGCTTTGGCTAGAATCTGTTCATGGACAATCAGCATTCTGGTTATGAAAAGACTGATGTCATTGGCCAAACTATTAATGAGCGCTACAGAATACTTTCCCGCGTTGGGCTCGGAGCCATGGGGGACGTATACAAAGCCTCTGATCTGAAGCTTGACCGTCAAGTTGCATTGAAGATCTTGAAGGGAAGCCTCGTTGACGATAGAGTCTTCCGCGCGCGGTTTGAGCGGGAGGCAAGAGCTGCCGGCAAGCTTTCCCATCATCCGAACGTGATAACGATATTTGATGTCGATGAGACCCAGGGACGACCATTCATAGTGATGGAGCTGGTCGCCGGGGGTACGCTATCCACACGTCTAAAGGATGGTCCTCTCCAGAGCGCCGAGGCAATATCGATTTCCAAACAGGTTCTAGGAGCCCTAGCATTTGCCCACGCCAATGGAATCATCCATAGGGACATAAAGCCCAGCAATATTCTTATGGGCCCCGGCGGCGAGGTCAAGGTGAGCGATTTTGGCATTGCCAGAGTGTTCGAGCGAAACGGGGATAATGATCTGACGTTGAGCAGCCAGTGGATCGGCACTCCCGCCTATCTTTCGCCGGAAAGGACAGATGGCAGACAGGTCACGCCGAGTTCGGACATCTTCTCTGTCGGGGTACTTCTCTACGAGATGGTGACTGGAGAACGGCCGTTCAAAGGTGATTCCCCCATTGCGATTGTCATGGCGGTTCGCTCAGGCGTCTTCGTACCACCAGAAACCGTCAATCCGTACCTTCCGGCTGGACTTTCGAAAGTCATCAAGCGTTCCCTCTCTCTTTCGCCGGAGGCGCGCTATTCCAGTGCTCAGCACATGGCGGCAGCTCTCGATTTTGGCGTCGAACCAGAAGACACGGCACCGCTGGTCGGGTATGCGGCTACTCAACCAATAAGAAGTGAGGCCAATAGCACCGTCGGATTGGTTAGCGAGGGGCTGCCAGCCACCCAGATAGATTTGCTGAAAGCACCCGGAGACCCTGAGGCAAAGAGTCCGGTCCCGTCATTAGGTGAAGTGGGCCACTTTATGGCTTTGTGGACTGCCGTCTCTGCCATTGCGAGGCGGTCTTTGACCCACCTTTACGAGAGGCTCGTAGAGATGTGGCAAAAGGCGACTAAAGGACAGCCGCATTCCGCCGTGTTGTTTGTTTTCGTCGCGATGATTACCTTCCTTGTTGTGGCGCTTCTGTTTATTCATGGAGGTCCGCCCGTGCCTTCGCACAGCCAGCGGTCGACGACTTCAAGTGTCGTAACGACTACCACCCCGTCGACTACGACTTCTACCGCGGTTACCTCTACGACGCTTCTATCGCCTCCTCCACCAGCTGGTCCTCCTCCTGGACACGGGAGAAAGGGACACTAAGAGGTGGAGTCGGACGGTCGATATCAACCGACACAACCGGTCCTTGGGCTCGGTGGCGCTTCTACAACTCCAGAGCTAAGGGTGGCTCACCTTGCTCGAAGCATCGAAGGTAGGAATCAATGATCGGGCCGCCCTGGCTTCGTCCAGACGGCTAACCGGCGTGTTGGTGGGCGCGCCGTGGAGAGAAACCTGGCCGGCTTCGCCTGAGTGCGCAAGTTCGGAGATCTCATCGAGGGCACGGGCCAGAGCCTCGAGAGTCTGAAGTGATTCGGTTTCAGTTGGTTCGAACATTAGCGCCTCTTCGACAACTAGAGGGAAATATACCGTCGGTGCGTGGAAACCGAACTCGAGAAGTTTCTTGGCCACGTCAAGGCCGCGGATTCCAGTCTGCTTCTTGAGGGGAGCGGCCGTGCAGACGAACTCGTGCATGCACGTCTGGTCGTGCGCGGACGGATACGACTGCGAAATCCTCTTTCTGAGCCAGTTGGCATTAATGACAGCAGCCTGGGAGACCTGCGTCAACCCTTTTCCGCCGTAGTAGAGCATGTAGGACAGTGCACGAACTAAAACCATTGCATTTCCGTGATAGGAGTGAATTCTGCCGATCGACTTGGACGGTCTGATAAAGCCATATCTTGGAGATCCATCGGGATTCTTTCCGACGACTGCGGGTTTCGGGCCAGGGAGGAAATCAAGCAGCCTTTCCGTGACCGCGACCGGACCGGAGCCCGGTCCTCCTCCACCGTGCGGAGTTGCAAACGTCTTGTGGAGGTTGGAGTGTACGATGTCGAACCCCATGTCTCCCGGCCTTACGATGCCCATAATCGCGTTAAGGTTTGCGCCATCATAATAGAGCAGTCCGCCGACCTCGTGAACGGCTTGGGAGATCTTGAGGATATCCCTTTCGAAAAGCCCCAGAGTATTGGGGTTGGTCAGCATTATTCCGGCGGTTTCTTCGTCGAGAAGGGTTTCGAGAGCTGCCAGGTCTACCAGTCCATCCGGTCCCGATTTGACCGTGATAGGTGTGTATCCTGACAGGGTGACAGACGCTGGGTTCGTACCGTGTGCTGAATCAGGGATGATGACGTTCTTGCGCTGCCGTCCTTTGTCGCGGTGATACGCCTTCATTATCAGAAGTCCCGTCAGTTCACCCTGAGCACCTGCGGCCGGCTGGAGCGTCGCTCCCGCCATGCCCGTGATGGTGGCGAGGTAGCGCTCAAGGAGAGTCATAAGTTCAAGCCAGCCCTGTATAGTCGATTCGGGCTGAGCCGGATGAACGTTCGAGAGCCCGGGGATAGTTGCAGCCGTGTCCGCAAACTTAGGATTGTACTTCATCGTGCAGGAACCCAATGGATAGGCTCCAAGGTCGACGGAAAACTGTCTATGGGTCAGCCGAGTGAAATGGGCGACCAGGTCTCGCTCAGACAGTTCCGGCATCTCGAGATCATCACTCCTGAGTAGGGAGAGTGGAATGGTGGTAGAGGGGTCTCTCGGGGGGATACCTGTTGTGCGAAATGAAGCGGCGCGACGGCCAGGAACTGAGAGTTCGAAGATGGTCGGTTCACCGGTGTGGCCGTCCATGAGGGGTACCGAGCTTGCTTGTCCTCCCGGTTTGTGTCGCTGCTGCATCACTTCACCACCCTTTGCATGGCATCAACGAACCTATCTATCTCTTGCGTATTTCTTCTTTCGGTTACGCTTAGCAGTAGGGAGCCGTGGACGTCTGATCCCTCAAAGCCTGACGTCAACGGTATTCCCGCCAAGAAGCCCTCCTCTACCATGCGGTCAACTACGGTCTCCGGCGCAATTGGCGTTTTGACCGCGAACTCGCGTACTGTAGCCCCCTGGTAGAGGAGAGTGAAAGCCGAACCGGACTGCACTAGCAGCTTTTTCAGGTATTCGGTACCGGCATAGCATCTTTGAGCCAGCTCTTTGAGTCCGGCCTTCCCAAGCCACGAGAGCTGTATTGCTGCCGTTATGGCTATCAACGTTTGGTTTGTGCAGACGTTGGAACTGGCCTTTTCTCTCCTGATATCCTGTTCGCGGGTCCGGAGGGTCGTCACATACCCTTTTCGACCCCTCCCGTCTACCGTCTCCCCCACCAGGCGCCCCGGCAACAGGCGCACGAACTCGTTTCTGGTGGAAAACAGACCGACGTACGGCCCTCCGAAGTTCAAGCCGACTCCAAAAGCCTGTCCCTCGGCCACTGCAACGTCCGCCTCAAAGCTTCCCGGCGATTTCAATAGGGCCATCGAGACAGGGTCATAGACAACTACCAATCGAATATCATTGCGTTGGACGAACTCCTTTATCGAAGGCATGTCTTCTATGACCCCGAGATAGCTCGGATATCCAACTACTATCACGCCAGGCATCTCCTCGGCGGTCGCCGGCCAAATGGTCACGCCCTCTCTCAGTGGGATTTCAACAATTCTGTGCCCGGTACCGATGGCGAAGGTGCGGACAACCTCTCGGAATGACGGGTTTATTCCCTGGCTCATCCAAACGAGATTGTTCCTCTTTTGGGCTGTGCAAAGGTTGACGGCTTCGACGAGAGCCGATGCGCCGTCATAGAGGGAAGCATTGGAGATAGGAAGGCCTGACAGGCGGCTCACCAACGTCTGGTACTCGAAGAGCGCCTGGAGCACCCCTTGAGCAACCTCGGGCTGATACGGAGTGTACGCGGTCACAAACTCGGACCGTGAAGCAAGCGCTTTTGTTGCCGAGGCGATCCCATGGTCATAGGCTCCCCCACCGGCGAAGCATACAAGATCTGCTGAGGTTGGAGTATTTCGGCTTGCGAAGTCCTCCATTCTCTCCAGCAGATCTGGTTCAGAGATGCCATCTGGCACATCCAACGCCCCTTCTGCCAATCGTATTGATTGAGGAATCGAGTCAAATAGTTCCTCGATTTTTTGAAGTCCAAGGAAACCGAGCATTTCCTCGATCTCGCTAGCGGTGTGTGGAATGAATCCTTGCATTTCAAACAGCTCCCCGAACGGCTGTGAGCGCAACAAAGGAATGCAGGTCAGCATAATGATGAAAACGAGCAATACCGAACAACAATGATCTTTGGAGACAGAAATTATGTCTCGTTCCGTGTCCGGTGGCGGAGGTCGCTGTGGGTGAAAAAGGTAGCAGCCCGAGATGGCGAGATATGAGAGGCATCACACAAGTGTAGCGCCCGGAAAAGCAGCCAAAGGTTCTCAACAGTCCAGATCACCAAATAAGATCGGTCCAACTCTTAGGCACGCCATTTTTCACCTCAGTAGAGGTAAACAGGGCCGCATGGTCCACCTAGTGCTTTGTTCGACGCTCCCCTTCAGCCGCCGCCTCATGTACTTTTTCAGCTTGCAGATCAGGATAGCCTGCACCACGAGAATAAATCGGATACCACTTGACACTTCTAAAGTCTTGTTAATCGCAAATATTGCAAATTCATTTGCGAGACAGACGAATCACTGGAAATCTCAAGACTGATTCCGAGTTACGCTCGTAGTTCGTTCAAGAACAACTCTGGTATTGCTTCTTCGATAAGTATGTTCCCTGTCACCATGAGCATGAGAGATACTTAGTGCCGAGGACCAGGTAGTTAATGTTGAATGCGAGAAGGAGTGACAGATCCTTGCATCGATACCACGGATAGATCGGATGACTGAAGATTTGAGACAAGCCCAGGCCACGAGGGTTTTCGGTTGGCTCTAAGTTGCGTACGCCTTCTTTACGAAGGGGAGCTTGACGATCTCAGCCGGTATCGACCTTCCTTTGGACTCGATGTTTACCCTTCGTCCCACAACGCAATCTGGTTCTACAAAGCCCATCGCAATCCCCACTCCCAGAACTGGAGAGTAGTTTCCAGAAGTGGTGAAGCCTGCCTGATGGCCGTCCAGGACTATCTGCTGCCCTTGTCTGAAAGGTTGTCTGCTAAATCCTCTCAGACCTACGAGTTTGCGGGATACGCCGCGCTCCCTTTCGGCAAGAAGAGCATCTTTGCCGAGAAACTGCGGTTTATTAAATGCTACCACCCGCCCAAGGCCTGCCTGAAGAGGAGTGATCCCCTCACCCAGTTCATGGCCGTGTAGCGGCAAACCGGCCTCTAGGCGAAGCGTGTCCCTCGCACCCAACCCCGCTGGCACAGCGCCAAGATCCAAGAGACGACCCCAAAGCGACGAGGCCGCATCATTTGGAACGAACAGCTCGACGCCGTCTTCTCCCGTATATCCGGTTCCTGCAACCGTGATGGGCGATTCATTATAGTGTGCCGCTACTACTCCAAAGTGCGGGAGGTTCTCCACCTCCTTGATGAGAGTGGTGACAAGAGACCGTGCATGGGGACCTTGTACAGCTATGATCACCCGTTCCGAGGTTATGTCAATTCCGGGCAGGACCGCCAGAACTCTGGAAGTGTTGGAGGCGTTTGGCATCACGTCGAAGACTTCGTCGTGGGTCCACCATACAATAATGTCGTCGGTCACCGACCCAGTGGAGTCCTCCAGCAAATGGGTGTATTGAGCATGGCCCGGTGATATTTTGTTCAAATCATTAGTCAGAATTCCTTGGAGGAGATCGAAGGCCTCCGAGCCCTGAACTCTCACGGTGCCGAGGTGGGAAACGTCAAACATGGCGACGTCACTCCGAGTTGCCATATGTTCTGCGATGGTTCCAGATGGATATGACAAGGGCATTTCCCAGCCGCCGAATTCCACAATTTTGGCGTTTAGCTGGCGATGGCTGTCATAAAGGGCTGTTCTCTTTAATGTCACCTCCATAACTTAGTTCTCAAGAAATCTCTTGGTGGCTGTTGGTGACATTTGAATCAGTATGGCTCAAAGCTTCAGTAAACTGAAGATCTACCGCTAACTCGACTTAAGGAGTGCTTCGGTGGCGTGGCTAGATTGCAAGCCGCTGTTGGCCTGGTACGATGCTTCTGGCCGGGGAAGCCTCGCCATTCTCGCCAGTTGTGGAGTTCATCGCTATTATCGCAGCGTCCAGTTCATTGACGATCTCTTGGAGTGAGAGGACGATGGACATCACAAGCTGCCCACCTCGGAGCAGGTTGATCAACTCTTCACCGGTTCGCACGAGGACTGTTCCGGGACCCACAACCAGAACATCCGCGTTGGATAGATCCTCTTTGAGGTTCGCTCTCAGATACTCAACCGCCTTCCTCGCCGCCTGAAGTGAAATTCCGCCGGATAAGAGGTGTTTTATCACCTTGAGTTCGAGAATGTCGCGATATGAGTACGATCTTTGGGTACCGGAGCCATGTGCATCAGCTACAGAAGGACGGACCAAGCCAGTACGCGCCCAATAGTCGAGCTGACGATAGGTGATTCCCGCCAACTTGCACGCTTGTTGACCTCTGAAACCGAGGGGTGATCCCATGCCGTCTCCTACACTAGCGTAGTTACATTGCTGCAGCAGTAAGTATGACAGATCTAAATGCTAATGCAAGTATTTGAATACAAAAACTCCCAGAAAAATCCCTAATACCCTACCCCGAGAAATCCTCAGGTCTCAAGGTATCCAGAAATTCCCGGAATTCTCCCACAAGTTGCTCTGGACTCTCTTCTTCGATCATCTTCTCGCGGTCTTCATCCATGATCTCGGCAGAAATTCCCTCGCTCTCAAGGAGGTCGTCCGCCACATAAATTGGGGCCGGAATTCGGACTGCGAGGGCTATGGCGTCTGAGGGCCTTGCTGAGATGTGATAGGTCTTGGTTCCGCGTACGACAGTGAGTTCGGCGTAGTACGTGGCGTCGCGAAGCTCGGTTATGATCACGCTGACCAGCTGCGAGCCAAGCTCTTCAATCACATTCTTCATTAGGTCATGGGTCATCGGTCTTGGAGTCTCAATCTCCTGTACAGCAAGTGCTATCGCTGTAGCTTCGGGTGCGCCGATAAATATCGGCAGTGTTCGCTTTGGTTTGGTCAGCTCCTGGAGCAAGAGCACGGGAGTGTTAGACCTTAGATCTACACGAACTGCGGAAAGCTCAACTTCTATCATTCGAAAGCTCACCTCCTGCCGCTAATGCCGGCGCTGAGGCCTAATCCCAGAATACGGCTCCAGCCGCTGTATCTTTTTCCAGCTACCTCTAACTATAAACCTAATCACTCTCAATGTTCATCAAGTGCGCCTCAGACCTCGCCATAAAGCACGAAAATAGATTGAACGGCACCGGAGCTCTTGATGGTTTACGGTAGGCAAAGCCCTGAAGGGTCGAGCACAGTGGTCCGATAACGCCAGTCCAAGAAGGCAAAGCAGCATGACCTCTCGACGTAACCCAGGAAAGCCCATTCCTTTAGAGAGAGAAAGGTCAATGGCTCCAGTCGAAGTCGGATCAAGACTTCAAGATCTTTTCGATCGCCCGTTCCAGGAGAAGTGTCCGGAATTGGGCTCCGAATTCACCGAGTTGCGTTAGGGCGGCTTCAGCTCTATTCCTGGACTTCTGGGTCTTATTGGCCAGAATCGGTAGGATTACCTGCTCGAGGAACGAGGCCTCCCGTTCGGCAGATACCTTGTACATCTTGAGATGCCTGGCTTCCAACCCAAATCTTGCAAACTCCTTGGCAAGCGCTGCCAACGCAAGATCTGCAGCGGAGTAAATCTGCTGACCTCTGACATTGGTGGGATTCAACAGACCGTATGTCGTCAGATCTTGGACCTGGACAAGGCTGAGGTCTGCTTGTTCTGCAATGTCGCGTGCCGTGAAGGAGTTCTTCGGGAAGCCGGCTTCACCAACGTCGGTTTCTTCGTCGTCGCTTTCCAATGTGTGGGTCGAAACATCGCCAACAGCGCGTGCCTCATCAAGGTGCTCGGCAAGCGAGGAATTTGAGGGCAGTGCAAAGAGCCGCGGTCGCTTAGTACCAGAGGGCGTGCCGCTGTCCTCGCCGTTTTGACGGGAGGAAGGTTTTTGAGTTTCGGCTCCGGTGTTTGCAGACTTTGTCGCGGAATCGTGCACGCCGGCTGGTCCATTCTCAGAATATCCCGCTGACAGTTTCGCACCAGCTGCGTTAGTTGGGGTGGCTAGGGCAGCAGCGCTATTGGCACGTCGGCTGGCGGAAGGCCGGCCACCACTTGCGTCCTGAGGACCACCATCCTTACCGTCAACCTTAGGGTTAGACCTTTCATATTGCCTCGAAGGCGGAGGGTCCATTACAGGGTCCCCGAAGATATCTCGCTCAAATTTAGAAGACTTTGCCTTTTGGTCTCGTGCAAAACGACCCTTGTTGGGATCGAGAATGAAAACACCAGGTTCTTTCTCGGTAATCCGATCTTTGATGACCTTCAGAGGCAGGAACTGTTCGCGTTGCTGCCGCAAGACAAATGCGAGCCTTTCGATGTCGTGCTCGTAGAATTTCCTGTAACCGTTTGTTGTCCGTTCCGGAGCAATCAAACCTTGAGTCTCCAAGAACCGGATTTTGGAGATCGTTACCTCCGGAAACTCCTCTTTTATGAGTTCCAGGGTCTCACCGATCGATCTGTACTCTCTATCGCCCACTCGTGCTACCCTCCCGTGACGGTCCGACGAATATGAGCTTGTACTTCCCTATCTGAACTTCATCCCCCGTCTGAAGCTTGGCCTGATCGATTCGCTGCTTGTTCACGTAGGTCCCGTTAAGTGATCCGGCATCGATCACGAAGTAGTCGCCCTTCCTTATCATGAACTCTGCATGACGTCTCGATACAGTTATGTCGTCGAGAAATATATCAGAATCAGGATGCCGACCAACTCTGGTGACCTCTTTTTCGAGCACGAAGTAGGTTCCTGAGCTTGGTCCTCCCCTGACGACCAACACCACCTGGTTGGCTGGCGCAAGGGCTATGGCGTGATCCACGAATTCGTCGGTCGACTCTGAGGGGGATTCCACGGACACTAGCGCTCCGGTGTCATCGCTAGTGTTGACCGGCCTACCACATGACGAGCAAAAGTTCGCGTCACTGGGGTTCATGTGTCCACAATTACTGCCGTCCACCTGGATCTACACCGTT
>JAJZIP010000120.1 GCA_021810525.1 Actinomycetes bacterium
AGGAGGGAGGTCGCTAATGGCGAAGGTCGTACCCATCGGGCAACCCGCGAACGAATCTGAACGCCAGGCCATCGGTTTCCTCCGGGATCATCTTCCCGATGGCTGGCTGATCTTCCACAACTTCGAGATGCGCCAGGGTGAGGAGGTGTTCGAAATCGACATCGCCATCCTCGCGCCTCACGTGGTGTATCTGGTAGATGTCAAAGGGACGCGGGGCAACATCGATGTGTATGGCTCCAAGTGGTACCCCGAGGGGCGGCAGCCATTCTTCTCGCCGCTTGCCAAGCTGCGCAGCCACGCCAAAACCATGTCCACCATCATCCGCGAAAGCAACACCGGCCTGATCGAACTACGCAAGGCCCATGTGCATGCCGCCGTGTTGCTCACCGCCGATGACGCCGCCGTGTTCGACCAGGCGGGCATCGACAGCCCGGACGTGACCGACTTCAAGCATTGCCTGAAATACTTCCGCGACCAGAGCCGCATCCCCGATAACCGGCTGGATAATATCACCCGCTTCCACTCCCAGATCGCCAAGGCGATCACCGGCAACGCGAGACCTAAGAGTGCGGCGCTGGTGTTCCGCGACTGGCAGGTGGAAGAGAAGCTGGGCGGCACCGACCGCTACACCGAATACCGCGCCAAGCACAACCTATTGGGCAAGAGCGGCGGCATGGCCCGTCTGCGAGTCTATCAGGCCGATCCCTACCAGGACGAAGCCGCCCGCAAGGAAGAGTTCAAGAAGATCAGCAATGCCTATCGCGCCGTGGCGCACATGCCGACCCACGCCAACGTGCTGGCCGTGAAGGATCTGTTTGTCTCCGACGATGAAGATAAGGTGGTGCTGGTCACCGAGGACCTGCCCGGCCAGGCCCTGCGCTTGCACATCAATAAGGCCTCCCTGGCGCTGACCTTTGACCAGAAGCTTCAGGTGATGCGTGACGTGCTGTCGGCCCTGGACCATGCGCACCGGCACGAGGTCATTCACCGCAATCTGACCCCGGACGCCATTCTGGTGACCAAGGGCGGCCAGGCGCGTGTGACCGGCTTCGACTTCGCCCGGGTGGGCAAGAACCGCACCTCCACCATCGCCGATCAGATCATTGATGACCTGGAAATAGCCTACCAGGCTCCGGAGTGTTTCAAAGACCCGACTCAGGCCAGTATCGCCTCTGATTTGTACGCGATTGGGCTGATTCTTTATGAGCTACTGACTGGCGAGCTACCATTTGAGAGCGTCGACCAGATGATGGAGGCCGACGGCAAATTCCCGATGAGGCCTTCGGAGCACAAGCCGGATTTGCCTAAGGGCATCGACGAATGGCTGCAAAGGTTCTGTGAGTTTGATCCGGAAGAGCGTCATGCCAGTGCGGCCATTGCCCGTAAGGCGCTCGACGATCTGATTTTGCCCGAGGCCAAGGATGAATCCGCAGCGGATATCGGCGGTCCCGCCGTGGCGCTGCCGCAACTCCCTGACAGCCTGACCGACCTGCCGCAGGATTTTGTTCTGGCAGATCGCTTCCGCATCCAGAAGAAATTGGGCAGCGGCGGTTTCGGCGTCGCCTATAAGGTCTTTGACTCCCTGGGCGATGTGGTGCGGGTCATCAAGCTGGTGACCAAGGATCGCCGTAGCGTTTATGAGCGTTTGCGTCGGGAATACAAGACCCTGACCAATCTGCCCGAACATCCGCACGTGGTGAAAGTGGTCTGGGCGGATCGCATGGCTGACGCCAAACAGACCCCTTACATCGTGTTTGAATATGTAGAAGGTCTCGATGTCTCGGATTTGATCGATGCCGAGGCGCTTTCCCTGGAAGATTCGCTGCGCATCGTGCGCGAATCCGCTGAAGGGCTAGGCCACCTGCACAAACACGGGGTTTACCATCAGGACGTCAAGCCTTCCAACCTGCTCTGGACAGACAAGGGCGTTCGCATCATCGACTTCAACGTCGCAGTTACCGAGAACGACGAGGTTCAGGGTGGTGGCGGAACGCGCCGCTATCTGCCCCCGGACTACGACTACTCGTCCGAGCCGGATGCCTCGGATCGCATGGATCGTGACCTCTATGCCCTTGGCATCTCTTTCTATGAGTGTCTGACCGGCAAATATCCTTTCGACGAGCCCTCACCGCCGATCAAGACCCAACCTAAGGACCCCAAACAATTCAAGGGCTGCGCCGATTTGAGCAGCTCACTGGTCAATGTGCTGGTGAAGATGGCTGCTCCCGAGAGAAAGGATCGCTTTGCTTCGGCTGAAGAGTTCCTGTCAGCATTGGCCGAGGTCAAACGCTATCGTTCGGTGCTGACCACCGGCGAGATTGGTGCCGGTCCGAAGGTGGTCTCGAAGTTGGGTTTCGAGCCGACCAAGCCAAACACCAACCCCTTTGTCACGCATCTGCTGACCCTATACAGCCAGAGCCAAGTGTCCAACGCGGGTACCCGTGGTCTGGACGACGTTGGCAAGGCCACCTACGTGCCGACCTATTTGGACGAGAAGCTCAAGCCCGCGCTGCTCAAGGGCGAGTTCCGGCTGGTGATCATCAGCGGTAACGCCGGTGATGGCAAGACCGCGTTCATCCAGCAGTTCGAGGCCTTTGCCGAGAGCAAGGTCGCACAGATGCAGCGCGGTGCCAATGGGGCCGTATTCCAACTCAAGGGGCACACCTACCAGAGCAACTACGACGGCAGCCAGGATGAAGGTGACGAGCGCAATGACGCCGTGCTGCAAAAGTTCTTCGCGCCCTTCGCGGGCAAGGACAAATCCGGTTGGGCGGAAAACCAAACCCGTTTGATCGCCATCAACGAGGGACGTCTGGTCGATTTCTTCCTGGAACACGAGGAGGAGTTTCCGCTGCTCGCCAAGCAGATCCAGCAGGGTCTGGCCGGGACTAATCCAGAGAACGGTATTGCAGTCATCAACCTCAACCTGCGCTCGGTGGTCGCCGAGCCTGAAGAGGGTCAGCCCTCGATCCTGGAGCGGCTGATCGCTCGCATGTCCCAGCAGGAGTATTGGCAGGCCTGCGAAAAGTGCGATCTAAATAGCAAGTGTTACGCCTACCACAATGCCCGGACCTTCCAGGACCCGGTTGCCGGACCCAAGGTGATTGAGCGTTTGAAGATGCTCTACATCATTACCCATCTGCGCGGCAGATTGCACATCACGATGCGTGACCTACGTTCGGCGCTAGCGTTCATGCTGGTGGGCACGCGTGACTGTGATGGCATTCACCAGCTCTACCAGAACGGCGGCGAGGAAAATCAGAACCGTATTCTCGACGGTTTCTATTTCAATTCCTGGCTCGGCGGCGGCGAAGGCTCGAATGACCGCTTGATTTCGTTGCTGCGCGAGATTGATGTCGCCGAAGTCAGCAACCCAGATCTGGATAGGGAACTGGGATTTCTGAATCCCAAGACCAAAGCTATGAGCCGGTTCTCGTTCGCCGAGCGAACAGGTTATGACGACGAACTGGTCGAAGCACTGTTCCGCAATTTGCCCCGAGACTACTCGTCAAAGAATCGTGCAAGGCTGATCGCCAAGCATAGGAACTACCTTTCCCACATGCGTCGCCGCCATTTCTTCGAATGCCGCGATAGTCATGAAAACCGGCCATGGGAAAAGATGCTTCCGTATGTCCACATAAATCCGTTTCTTGACGCTATAGAGCAGTCCGGTGCGAAAAGCGCCGACGAAGTTACTGTCATTCTCAAGGCAATTAACCGGGGTGAAGGTCTGAGTGATCCGGCACGGCTGGGCAATCAGTTGACGCTTCGGGTCCGTCAGGTGGATAAAGGCACCCTCCGTAGCTACCGGCTGTTTGACGGCGACCACTTTACACTGCGTACCGAACAGGGAACGGCGGCCCATCCTTTTCTGGAATGCCTGTCCCAGGCGCTGGTGCTGCTCTATGACTCGGGTGATGGCCACAAGGCCAATCTGCGCATCAATCTCGACATTTACGAGATGCTGATGCGGTTGAACAACGGCTACCGGCCAAGCATCGAGGAACAGGAAGGTTTCTACCTGAGCCTGGCGGTCTTCAAGAATGTTCTATCGGCCGCTCCTTATCAGGAGGTTCTCCTCACCGAAAGCGGCTTTGAATTCTTCCAGATCCGGCGCGACGACAAAGGCATCCTGCATCTGGGAAAAGTAAGCAGGAGGGCTGAAGCATGAGCATCAAAGGCAGAGACAAGGAGTTCCGCACTCCCAAGACCACCTACGTGGATTTCAAGCACATTGAAATGGATCGTGTGTTGACCATGCTTTTCCCCCGCCTGAAGTACGACGGCTATGCCAGCCGACGTCCGCCACGTGGTGGTGATCTGACGATTGAAGAGTTCATGGAGGATTTCCTCGAGCATCCTGAATGGTTCGCGGGCTTTGATCGCTATCCGCAAGTGGTGCACCGCTGGATCGAAACCGATCTCATGGATGTGGTTAATCGTGGTAAAGCCAATCAGGCCGTTGCCGCGCCGAGACCTCTGCATGGCAACACCTATAAGTTCCGAAACGCGAAGCACACTCGTGACTACGGTGCGGCGGAACAGATTTATTGGATGCTCTTTTATGCCCGGAAAGGCAAAGGCCAGGCTGCTCGCGACGCCTTGAAACGTTTCTTCTTTCCCGGAATTGACCTGGTCACGGACCGCTACGATCCCAGTGCCTCAGTCGATGTGGAGACGCAGGCAATCCTACGCTTGGATCACCAGGTCACCCAGGACATGAAGGATTCCAAGGAGCCTTCGCGCTTCCAACCGCTGTGCATCGGTCAGGCAGACATCATGGCCGACGACATTCTGCGGCTTCTGGCCTACGAGCCTTACATCCCGCGTTCGGTGCTGGTGGATTACCTTAAGACCCTGATGGCTTTCCATTTGGCGCTCTACCACCTCAAGCTATTGCAGATGCTTCCCAAGTTGGTGAAGCAGCGCTCCGGCAATGACCTGTGCAGTGCCAAGGAGTGTCCGATCAATCCCGGCCTCGACAATGCGTTGGAAGGCTGTCCCTACCGCGTTTCGCTGGTGGTCGACATGGGTGATGTCAACAACCATCACATGGCTGAGCTGGCTCGCAAGTCCACTGACCGTCTGTATCGCCAGATCCCCGCCTTTGTGCAGGCCAACTTTGTGGTCAAGAAACTCGATGAAATGGCGGACTACCTGAGCAAGAAAACCGGCAAGCTCGCCTCGCCAGCCAATGGTGTGTTTGGGGTCGGCGACCTGGTTTCCCTGCTGAAACCTGAGCACGATGCCGAGCGGCAAGCCTACTTCAAATTTCGTCTTGCCAGCCTGATTGAAGAATCTACCTCCGGAAACGAAGATGTTGATCCGGAAATCAGGGAAGTCACGTCCATGGGTCTCGGAGAATTTGAGTCCTTCATCGAAATCCTGATGGCCTATCGTGGCAAATATCACCGCCAGTACATCACGGAGTGCCTGGATTCTCTGTTACTGAAAAACAAAGAAACCGGCCAGCTGGCTCAATCCCGGACCAAGGGAAGCCCTCGCCGGTTCGTGTTGGGAAGCAAGCTGCTTGAAGTACTCCTCCAGGTGGCTGTGTTAACCCAAGACGGCGGGCGATTTGTTACCCGGGAAGTCCGCATCGAGGAGTTGCTGGCTTTCCTGAGAAACCGTTACGGCCTCCATATCGACCGGCTACCGGACAGTGCTCAGGCTAACAGCAGCATTCTGGACCGGCGAGCCTTGCGGCTTAACCTGGAAGCCTTCAAACGTCGCCTGCGCGAAATCGGGTTCTA
This sequence comes from Actinomycetes bacterium, assembly GCA_021810525.1. GTDB lineage: Bacteria > Actinomycetota > Acidimicrobiia > Acidimicrobiales > Acidimicrobiaceae > SCQM01. Next base: position 5,754 of record JAJZIP010000120.1, read on the forward strand.
CGAGGACCTGTCGGATGCTTACGTGACCCAGAAGGTATCACCCCGTTATGAGATTGAGAGAAATGACAGAACAGATAAGAACGAGAGGCACGCATGAGTAACGCGTTCACCAAGCTTTCCCAGGATAAATTGAACGCGGCGGTTGCTGGTCTGCTGTGCCCCCGTATCGAAGCGATCCTGGGTGACCGTGGCCCAGGCCACTGCATGCGGGTCACCGATCTTGATGACAACGTGATGGAGTCGGTCTGCAAAGAACTGCGCCGAACCCGGCCTGACAGAAATATTTTTATTCTCGGCAGCCATGACCAAGAGGGCCAACCCTTCCGAGTCACCTCCACCAAGCTGGTGGAACTACGTAACCCGGACGCGAATGGCGAGTTGCGTCAACCACTTCTGGTCTTCATCCCGACCTCGCTGCGCACCAGTGCCGAGGATTCCTTTGGTGTGGCTACATTCGAAGAACTGACCTTCACTGCCATCTATGAGGACCTTATTGACGCCCTCATTGATCGGCTCCCGGCAACACTGGTCGGTCATGTGCGCGATCTTTTCGGCATTCTATCAGAGGAAGAATGGCTTTTGGCCGATGGCGTTTCCCGCGTGAGGTGTCTGCTCACGGCACTGGAAAATGGCATTGATGGGGAAACTCTCGGAGCCAGCCTGTATGAGCTGACGTTGATTCCGGATTTCAAGCTTTTTGCCGACCTCGGATTGGTCAACGGCAAGATACGGAGGAATCTCTATAGCGTCCGCAATCTTATGACCTCCCACAAGTCGGTGCGTGGTCGCATCGCCGACCTAGGACTGAGCGACACGGCATTGGAGTCGCGTCTTTTCACCTACTTTGAGAAATACGATATCCAGGAACCCGAAGCCTGGACGCCTCCCATCGCGATCGACAAAAGTTGGTGGAGCATAGCTTTCGACAAGTGGACTTTCCAAGAAGAGCTGTCCCTGGACAAGGTTCTGCTGACGGTTTTGGAAACCGACTTACCTGTCGTCCAAGAAGACGAAACCGACGATCAACTATCCGGCCTTATCGGACAGCAGGTTCTTGTTCCTAACGACCGTCGCAAGATGAACGTAGTTTTTGAGGTCAATCCTCACCCGGGCAAGGTCAGCGGATTGGATCATTTTACGGTCCAAATCGTTTCACAGAACGATGGCCCGGTCGGAAAATCCAAGAAGGTCAAAGCCTGGATACCAAATAGACTGCAATGCACGACCAACCTGGCCAAACTCAACAAGATCGAGTTTGAGGAAGGTTGGCATTTCATCCGTATTCTTCCATGGACCGTCGATGGCGATCCGATTCCACTAGAATCAGATTCCGGTTCTGAGTCCGCTAAGCGTTCTTATGAGAGCGAGTCGTTCTATGTTCTTCCCGGCGGAAACATTGAGGAAGAGCCGCCTCAAAGGGCGATCCCTATCGAGCAAAGTCTTGAACACGCCCGGTTCCGCTTGCAGCTCACCGCCCTGGGGGACGAGCGCGATCCTGAGGAGATAGCTATAAGCGGTGTTGCCTGGGCTGAGGGTGGACGCTCAAAAAAGGTTTCGCGCCAGGAGACCTTGCTGGCCAAGTTTGGCCTTGAGGGCGCGGTGCAGATCCCGTTGTCACGTATGCTCAAAACCATCGAACAACGGATTCTGGCCGAACCGAAACATCCATCTGGCTGGCGAATGCAGATCAACCTGGATACTGCGGAGCCGCCTTCAGAAATTGGGCTCACACTGCCATCCTCAGCCGCAATGGCTTCGTTCTTGGCTGCTCGGAAAGAGCTGTTTGCCACAGTACGCAAAGACACTGCCGAGCTGATCATGCAGGGGCTTTCTTTCAGAGATGCCGAGAAGGAGTGCTTGGCATATGCCGAGGCCTACCTTGATCTGGTACGGAACCTCATTCGCCAAGCCGAAACAACTTCCGGTGCCGAGAGACAGCAACATCTCCAGGCACTGCGAAATGTGCTGGCCGTGGATTCCATTCACGTCATCTTGACCGATTTTCGGGGTAGGCATCGCGAGGCAGTTCTGGTTTCTCCGACGCACCCGCTTCGCGCCTTATGGCTGAGCAGTTGGGTTGCTTTGGGCAAGGATTGGATTGAAAAGATCAAGGCGGGTGGAAGAGATCACATCTCGCATGTTCGATCAGCGCTCTTGGATGGTCTCGTACCCTCTGCGTATCCAACTGGGGTTCCGGTTGAAGATGGTCGCATTTTTACCCCGGTCGATAACCTGAACGCTTTTTGGGCTCTGTACGCGCCCACCACGGAAGAAAACTCACGTGGCCTGATGGCGGAGATCTGCTCCGCTCTTGGACTGGCTGAGCCGTCAGCAGCGGGAGCGGACATCTCCGGCAAGGTGATTGCGGACAAAATTGAGCGCTATCTTTCCCAGCATCCTTACGTCCGTGAGTTGTCACTGAACGTCTTCAACCCCGGGGCCGGGTCGGTGATAGCGGATGCCCTCTTGTCGCTGCAGCAGAAGCGCGAGCATGCCGATCTGCGCTACGACATCCGGCTATTTACATCTGATCCCGATTCTCCGGTGCTGGGCGAAGCCCTTGAGTCGATGTTCCGTCCGGGAGCCACGGTCAACGAGGCGGCAGATGCTTTTGCAACCTCAACCGGCAGCTATCTGTTTTCAAAGCTGAATCTGGCCAAACACGCACTTTCCGAGTTCCATGCAAACGCAAAGGAGTTTTCCGCCCACATCAGCGTTCTATTGGACGTGTTCCCTGCCAAGGAGTTTTCCATTGCCGAGAAGCCTATGGGGATCACGCCATTACACGGACTAATACAGGATTTCGACACCGAGTTTGTTGACGATGATTCCGGCACCTTCTGGAATAAGCGACCGGTAGTTGGCCACTCGCTCAACGCAGGCAGTCAGGCCGCATGCTTTGATCTGCTTTCAAACCTGAGTCGTCACCTCTGTTTCGCCACCTCAACGGTCGCAGCGTCTGGTGCCAGCTTCAAAGCAGTTCCCGTGGTGACATTAGGCTTGGATGCCGCCCAGCGAGAATTGATCTATGAAATTCATCAGATAAGCGACTGGGTGTTTACCATTGATCGCAATATGGGGATTGAATTCTTCGATCATGGGGGACGGAAGAACAGGCCGGATTACCTCATCGATTACGTCCCGGGGGCCAGCTCCCAGGCGACGCACAACCTGATCATTTCCTCTCGGTCCAACGATGAACTCGAGGCTATGTTGAAGCTGGTTCTGCTCGGACATGGTCTGTCTGTCGATGGCGAGCAATCAGTTCAGATTCTGGCAAACCTACGCTCTCTGTCAGGACAACTTGCGTTGAAACTGATCTCTGCACCAACGCAGCAAGCGGAAGCACTCGGCTTGGCTTTAGCCCGACTCTATCTTGAGTATCAGGGAGCGTTGAGCAACCAGGTCATTGTCCCTCTGGATGCCCATACAGACCTGTATCGTTCGAGCGGTGAGGCAGACGATGTCAACGATGCCATAAGTCTCCAACGTACCGATCTAGGATTGTTCGACCTTGACCTGACATCAAGAACGATCACCTGCAATCTGATCGAGGTGAAATGCTACTCGCAGGTTGGTGACTTTGCAGCCTTCAATCAGCTCAAAGAGCGGATTTCTTCCCAAATCAATCAGAGCGAGCGCATTCTCCAGCGCCACTTTGACCCGGCCCTGAAAAAGCCGGACCGGCCGGATAGGTTGCTCAAGAGCAGGGAGTTGGCGCAGATCCTTCGCTTCTATCTTGAGCGTTCCCTGCGTTACGGCATTTTCGACGAGACTGCCGCACAGGAAGCACGAGGTCTGCTGGAATCCATTGAGCAGGGCTACTCGCTTCATTTCCGCCGCTGCGCACTGATCTTTGACTTCAAAA
>JAJZIP010000121.1 GCA_021810525.1 Actinomycetes bacterium
TGCCAGAAGCATGTGGTCGCGATCCGATGCAGTAAATGCCCCTATCGCGCCCAACAAGACAGTGAAGGTCACAAAGCTCACGATATTGGCTATCTTAGACATCGGCCCAAAACCGAACCAGATTATAAAGATTGGAATCAAGGCAATTCTCGGGACCGAGTTGACCGCAGTCACGATGGGACGAAAGGCTCGCTCGAGAACCGGAAACCTCACGAAGCTGTAAGCGACGAAAATACCGACGACCATTGAGGCCAAGAATCCTATGATGCTCTCGAATAAGGTTATCTTCAGGTCCGTTGTCACTATTGAGCCGCCCAGCATCCCTACAAAGCTCTTCCAAATGCCGCTCGGCTCACCGATGAAGACGGGATTGAGCAACTTCTTTGCCGACACGTACTGCCAAGAGCCGAGCCATGCAATCAGGAAGCCAAACCTTATCGACCATTTCTGGATGGACTGTTTTCGTTCAAGCTGCCTGATGGCAATGAGAAGCCGCTCTTTGCCGTTCTCTTCGTCAATAGCGACCTGATCGGACGTGTCCAACTCGAACACCGACATGTCTCCCCCCTTCTAGATGTCTTCCGCCGTGAACTCTTTGGACAACTGTCCCCAAATTTCCTCATAAATTCTTTGAAACTCTGGGGTGGAGCGGGAGTGCACCGCTGAGCGAGGCCTTGGCAGAGGCACCTTGATCTCGCGGGCGACGTGTGCAGGCCGGTGGCTGAACACAATCACCCGATCGGCCAGGAGAATCGCCTCAGAAATATCGTGCGTGACAAGGAAGACCGTGCCTTCATAGCTGCCGAGAAGCTTCATCAGCCTCTCTTGCATGAGAATTCGCGTCTGGGCGTCAAGGGCTGCAAAGGGCTCGTCCAAAAGGAGCAGGCTCGGATTGGTCACAAGAGTCCTCGCCAATGCCACCCTTTGACGCATGCCCTGAGAAAGCTGTGCCCTATAGACGTCGGCGTATGCAAGGAGATCGACCTGGGCAAGTGCATGTTCAGCCCTTTCCCGTCTCTCCTTCGCAGGGACGCCGAGCGCCTCCAAGCTCAGCTCTACATTACCTCTCGCAGTCCGCCATGGAAGAAGCGCGTCACGAGACATAGCAAAGCCAAGCTTGGGGTCTTCGGGAACTGGAGTATTCCCGAAGACCTTCAGAGTCCCAGATGTGACTTTCTCGAGTCCAGCAACCGCACTCAAAAACATGGTCTTCCCCGATCCGCTCGGACCGACGACAGCCACATATTCTCCAGTTCGCACCTGCAGATTGACCCTACTTAGTATCTCTACAGGACCCGCTGATCCATTCAACCAGAGGCCCACATTCTGAGCATCTATGGCCATGCCGGAAAAGGCTCCTGATCCACTTTGCGCCTCACTGCGACCGGTGCCTGGTTCCATCGACCTAACGTCTGTTGGAGTCATCGGGTCCTTCATTTATGCTCCTGCAGCACCCAAAGTGTCGACAGCAGCAGCACTCGACGGACATCCCGGGGCCAGATAGTCAGCCACATTGATATTCGGAATCGGCTTGATGACCTTCTGATTCACATCCAGCTGGTACTGAGCCTGCATGCTTGCCTTGTCGACGTAGACCGCCATGACGCTGTCGATAACGTTCTGAGTGACGTACTTGAGTGCCGAAGCTGAAAGTGTCGGTCCCGTCAACTGCGACTCAATCTTCTCAGCAGCCGCGAAGTTGGCGCTTTGGTGCATCCAGACAGACGCCTCTGCCATTGCGGTCTGGAACTCCTTGACCTGCACCGGATGGGCATCGATCCAGGTCTTGGTAGCCATCAGCGTATTTGCGTGCAGACCGTTTGCCGCCCCGGACAGATAGCTTGGCAGGACACCGGGCTGGTTGAAATTCACCAGCTGGTGGATGCCGTCTTTGCCGATGAGCGAAGCAGCGCCTGCAACGTCTGTGACAAGGGCGTTTATAGCCCCGCTCTGAAGCGCGGCGAACTCAGGCGTTCCAATTCCGCTAAGACCAACTACCTGCACGGCTGAGACCGGAATCTTAGCCTGATTCAGACCGTAAAGAAGAGTGTCGTAGCCTTCGCCACCAAGGCCGACAAGACCTATCTTCTTGCCACGAAGGCTCTGCATGATCTGAGCCGGACTCTGATTCGCCGGAGTCGGCATCGACGAGTTGGCAAGGATGAGGAAGTACTCGGTGGTTAGACCGGTTACGGCTTCAACATGGACTCCAGCCTTGGATTGAATCACAAATGGATCCGGTCCCAGCCCGATGTCTATGCTCCCACTCACCAGTCCCGCCTCGCCAGCGGTGCTGCTCGCAATCGGGATGAAAGTTGCATGCAGGTGATTCTTCGCAAAAAATCCCTCCTGGTTTGCTACAAGCAGTGGCGTGCAACTGAAAAAGCCGGTATCGCATGCGACATTGATGTTTGAAGTCGCGACCGTGGTGCTCGTGCTCTTTCCCGAACTAGAACCAGCCGAAGAGCTGGAACTGGCCGCGGCCGAGCTGCCACACGCAGATACTAGAACAATCAGAGCCGAGAGGGACGAAAGGCGGACAAGCCTCCCCGCCCTCGTGGCTCTGACATGGGAATTTTGCCTTCTGGAAAATACCCGCATTAAAAATTGCCCCCTTTGACAATGTACAAACCTTAAATACGGAATAGGAAAAGCCAGCAGGAAACCGACCAATCCCCTCCCCTCAAATGCCCACCTGAAGTCATGGCCCAAGACGAGATACATCTCACACCGAACCCACAACTCAGGTGTGACCATTATCATAACCCGGCAATCAATGAAACGTTTATGCGAGGTAGACGAGATTCAAATTTGTAGGTGACAGATATAAAGGTTCCAGAAGCGTGCATGGCACACATGCGAATAACTACAGCTCCCCGCTCCACTAGCTTCGAAAACCTCGGATTGAGAGCCGTTCTGGTCCAAAGCACAACCGGCTGGGAACAAACCACCCCCCAAAGTGGTCCACTCATGGAGAAACCGCCGACGGAGCAGGGGCTTTCCTCTTCGTCATCGGGGAATTGCCCTGCCACGGAAAGTGCCCGAGATTGGGAGTATAGTTATGTCATTGGCGCCGATATGAAATCGCGGTTTGGAGTGGCTAAAACTGATTGGAGTCTCGTTCCCGAACCTTTCAAGCCGGTGCCACAAAGCGTGTCGAAGCGCAGATTAGGGGCTAATGACGGAAATTGTCGAATCGTCGAAGGACAGGACTCGCATGTCTCAGATAGGACTGAGCAAAGGCCTGTGGCCCGGTCGTGATGGAAAAAGGCTTCGATCCGCAACAGTTTGGAGTTCGCATTGTGGTGCGAACCGAATCGAAGTCAACTAAGGAGTTGAAGTGTTTTTAAAAATTGCAGCAGTTCTTGTCGTTCTATGGCTGCTCGGCCTCATAGCGAGTTTCGGAGGCATGCTGATCCACCTGCTGCTTCTTGTCGCGCTGGTCATGGTCGTGCTTCATATCGTAAGAGGCCGGTCAAAGACCAAGATCTAACGGCAGCACCGCCCGTTTCACTTAAAGCAAAGTCCAAGTTTTTCTCTCGACAGAACCCTTCGGTTTTCGCCCTGCTGTAGCCGCACCTGTCCAGGGAAGGACGCAACTGGAGAGGCCCGGGACATCACGCCCAGGCCTCTTTTCGAATCAGTTACAGTGGCTCCCGAAGCCTTCAACCCGCCGGGGACGAAAGCGGAACACCACCAGGCCCAGTCACGGGGACGAACTTTGTCCCGTTCCAAGAGGCAAGGTAGACCGCACTCGCAGTCAAACCCCTATGGTTCGAGGTGCTCGTGTTGTAGAGTCCGATCACGCCAGGGACGTTGTGCAGATTCTCCATGTAGTTAAGTATCTGGTCCGAAGTGGCATTAGGCCCGAGCTTTTTCAATGCGCCTATTAGCAGCTGCGCTGGATCCCAGGCAAGTCCCCAACCAAGACCAGGCGTACCGCCCGCAGCAGATACAGCCGACTGGAAGCTGGCAACCGCCGACTGAACAGGGCCAGCTGGCAGCTGACTTGCTGGAACAGTCAGCGATCCGATAGCCGTGTACAGGTCTTTGGGAACGATGGAGGAATACTGCTTCATCTCCGCAAACGATCCGTTGCCGGAGTCCGCTGTGGTGGGCAGGTTGCTCATCCCCAGCGAGGACATCCCTTGCAGAATAGTCCCAAGAGGGGTTCCCGTGGCCCAGGTGATCATAGCCTGGGGATTCGCCGCCTTTATAACTGACAGTTGAGTCGTGACGCTCACGTCCGTGTCGGCAAATGTCTGGTGGTTGATCAAATGGATCGATGAAAACTGCGGCTCGGCCAACACCTGCTGCAACGTGCTGAATCCTGCGACACCGCTGGCGTCGGTCGAGGTAAGGGCCGCGATCTTTGTGTACCCCTTGGACTTGAAATACGTCAGATCCGACTGGATCTCGAGCGAAAGCGAAAAGCCCGCGGAGAAGATCTTGCTACCGGCTGGCGGATGCTCGACCGGCGAGAGATCGTAGATGAAAGGCCCATTCGGCGTTGCCAGAGCGTCGACAGCCTTGTCGACCGCACCGATGCTGCCATTCAAGATGAAAGGTACATGCTGAGCGATGAGTTGAGTAGCCAGAGACACCGCGGTCGACGGGCTGGTCTGATTGTCAAGTATGTCCATCTGGACCGGGTGACCATCTATGCCGCCCGATGCATTGACCTGCTTGGCAAGTATCTGCAGACCCTTTGCCTGCCGGCTCCCGAGAAATCCCCCCTGCCCTGTTTCTGATAAAATCGCGTGGATTACCACCGGGCTACCGCTCGGTGCTTTGCTCGCTGATGTTGTTGCCGATGAGGCTGCAGTCGAACTCGATGATGATGACGTTGATGAAGACCCACAAGCCGCTAAGGCGGTTGAAGCCACCACTCCGAGTGAAACCAACATTGAAGTTCTTTTGAAACGCCTCATGATTCTGGGACGCGCAGATACTACCAACCCAGTTACCTTCCTTCCCCAACTTCGTTGACACGGATTTGCCGTAATTGAATGTGCTCTTTGAGAGCACGCCCCTGCATTTGCTGTGAAGTATTTTCTTATCATCTGAATATTTTTATGTCAAGAAGGCAACAGCATTATTGAGGTGAGTCCAGCCAAATTCACCGGTTTCATGATCGGATTAATCCAACTCAGATGGCGTCGTTGAGATAAAGCGGCTTGATGCCTGGTTCAGTGAAATTCGCTGCAGTCACGTGATAATGACGCTTTCGGCTGAAATGCTCGCGCCCCAAAGCACACACGTTTGCCAGGTTTTGCAGAGCCCGGAGCTTTGAGGTCCCGGGCTCTGCCCTCTGGCATGCAAGCGGGGGGTGGTCCGGCTAACCGGCAGATGAGTTCAGCGGCGCACCTCCAGATCCTGAAGCAAGAACGAACTTCTTCCCGTCCCAGGAGGAAAGATAGACATCACTAGTAGACAAGCCCCTGTGGTTGGTGAAGCTCGTGTTGTACATGCCGAACACGCCTGGAACGTTGTGCAGATTCTGCATGTAGGCCAGAATCTGCTTTGCCGTTGGGTTCACCCCTATCTTTTTCAGCGCACCAATTAGCAGGCTTGCGGCATCCCACGTCTGTCCGGCACCCAAAGTAGGTTGATCCCCGGCAGCGGCCAGAAGCTTCTGGAAGCTTGCTACCGTCGACCTCACAGGGCCGGAAGGCAGATCGGCAGGCGGAAGGCTCAATGACGAGTTAGGTATGTAGAGATCTTTCGGCACCACTGCTCCGAAGTGCACCATCTCAGTCACGGAGTCGTTTCCACTATCTGCGATGCTCGGCAGGTTCTCCAGCCCCAATGAAGACATGCCGTTCAGAACCGTACCCAAAGGAGTGCCGGTCGTCCAGATGATCATCGCCTGAGGTTTGGCGGCCTTGATCACCGACAGCTGAGTTGTCACGTTCACGTCCGAGGTGTTGAAGGTCTCATGAGACACGAGATGCATCGAGGAGTAGCTCGGCTCCGCCAAAACCGCCTGGATCTGGGCAAAGCCACCCACGCCGCTCGCGTCTGTCGAGCTCATGACCGCTATATTCGTCCAGCCTCTCGACTTGAAAAAGTTCAGGTCCGCCTGAACTTCCTGCTTCAGCGAGAATGATGAGGAGAAGATCATGCTCCCGGGCGCAGGATGCTCCACAGGTGAAAGGTCGTAGATGAAAGGCCCGTTGGGCGTTGCAAGGGCGTCCACGGCCTTATCGATCGCCCCCACGCTGCCGTTTAGCATAAATGGAACCCCCTGGCTGATCCAGTTTGTGGCCAGAGAGACCGAGGTCGCAGCTGTGGACTCGTTATCAGCGATATCCACCTGAAGCGGATGCCCGTCTATTCCGCCCGTGGCATTGACGTGCTTCTCCAACACCTTGAGAGCGTTCGCTTCCGAATCCCCGAGAAACGCGTCCGGACCGGTGACCGAAAGCACCGCATGCATCACCACCGGACTGCTCTTGGCGTTCGATAAACCTGTAGAGGCCGTCGATGAAGCAGCCGTTGACCCCGAACCGCAAGCAGCAAGCGCGCTGGCGGCTATCACGCCAAGAGAAACTGCAAGTGACGACCTCCTAAGACGCCGGTTCACCGTGAAATGTGCAAATCCATCCACCTAATACCACCTTTCCCAAAGAGAAAACGGGGCAATCAAGATCATTGATGCCCCAAAGAAGTCCCCTCTGCCCCCTCGGCAGCGAAGAGCGCCCACAGTCCGGGCATAACCAGACCCGAGACAGACCCGCACAAATCCCAATTCCACGCCTGCAGCGCGGAGCTACCAACTTTTTAAAATGCAAATCATCCCAAAAGCTGTGCCGATATCGCTAGGTGATAATCGATGCGAATCATGCGGAGAAATAGGCGTTGATCGTCCACATTACTCGTCCAATTCGTCGGCGGCACATTAATTTTTCTTGATAACATCATTTGGAAATCTTTTTGGCGCGAAAAAGTTCAGCCAACACACCTGCACGGACTCCGAACCCATGAACCGCTCCGGTCAGGTGCATCTCGTCGCGGTATCGCATCTGAAAGGGAAACATGCAGCAGTTGAGCAGGGAGCTACTAGTTGGGGCCTTCGATCTTCATACTCACGGCTTTCCCGAGATCAATCTTGGCTTGGGAATGGCTTTGGACGACTTCGAGCAGGCCGAGTATGCGAAGTCTCGCGGAATGGCCGGCTACGTGCTCAAGTCGCACATCTGGCCCACGATGGACCGCGTGTACCACATTCGCCAGCGCGTTGACGGCATACACGTCGTCCCGAGCATCGTTTTGAACTCCATCGTTGGGGGAATTCAGCCCGGAGTGCTGGAGGCGGCAGTACTGCAAGGCTGTGAGGCGGTATTCTTCCCAACCTGGACATCCGCCAACGACCTCAAGAATGGGGGCTTCTCGAGGATCATCCGAAGAGAACTACCCTCCCTCGAAGTTTTCATGAAAGAAGGTCTGTCAGTCATTGGCGAGACCGGCGCCCTGACTCCCGACGCCCGCGACGTGCTAAGAGTTGCCAAGGAGGCGGAAATCCTAGTGTCGACGGGCCACCTTTCAGGTAAAGAGATAGTCGCACTGGCGCAGGAGGCGGATCGAATCGGCTTCAGAAGACTGGTCATAACCCATCCGGACAGTAATTCAGTCGGAGCCAGCGACGAGGAGATCATCGAAGCTGCGCGATGCGGCGCCTTCATCGAGTGGACACTCCATGGAACGATGCCCAAGTCACAGAGGATCAAACCGCAAAAGATAGTCGAATGGTTCCAGAGACTAGGGCCAGAAAGCTGCGTGCTCACCACCGATGTCTTCGGACCGGCCAGCCTTCCCGAGCCCGACGAGCTTCAGATGTATTTTGGCATCCTCCTTGACCTTGGAGTAAGCGCCGAGGACATAAAGCTCATGTCGCACACCAACCCGATTTCGCTCGTCACCGGCGGAAATTAGCAAGCATCAACTCTCGCAGATCGATACACATATTCCAGTTCGTACAAAGGAGAGCCTGAAATGCCAGTTCCCAAAGAAGCCACGGTAGCCCTCATACCGGGTGTTGACCAGAGGCCGGAGATATCCAAAGTCGAGATTCCAATGCTCGAACCTCGTGCGATGTTGGCTGAGATCCAGGCCGCCACATTGTGCGGAACCGATATCCACCTCTGGCATTCAGCCGCCAAGTCGATGCCGTATATCCCAGGTCACGAATCCTGCGGAATCATCGTCGCCAAATCGGGCGACCATTCAGACGTCACTGGCGAGCCGGTTGAGATCGGCGACAGGGTGATCTGGGCCTACCCGTTCTGCGGGGAGTGCTTCTACTGCAGCGTAGCCAATCAGCCGACCATGTGCCCCAATGCGCTGCGTTTCGGAAGGGAGCCCGTCGCTGTCTACCCCCATCTCCTCGGCGGATGCGCCACCCACCAGTATGTCCCGCCGCGGTCATCGGTCATAAAGGTTCCAGACCAGGTGTCGAGCGAGTTGGCAGCCTCCGCTGCGTGCGCTCTTCGGACCATAATGCACGGCTTCGAGCGCCTTGGCAGAGTTCCTGCACACGAGACAGCGGTCGTGCAGGGAACCGGACCGGTAGGGCTTTATGCTCTGGCGGTGGCCAAAAGCCGTGGTTTCAAGAGGGTGCTCTCAATAGGTGCGCCCGAGACCAGAGTCGCGGTCGCAAGGGAGTGGGGGGCTGACGCAACGCTCAACATTGACGACGTCCCCGATCAGAAGGAGAGGATCAAGTGGGTAATGGAACAGACCGGTGGGATCGGAGCCGATGTAGTGATCCAGTGTGCCGGCAATGTCGCCGTTCCCGAAGGGCTCGAAATGGTCCGCGCCGGAGGGCGTTACCTCTCGATCGGTGAAGGCGGGGGCACCCACGACATCGGTGTCTCCCCAAGGGCGGTAAGCGTGAAGATGCTGAACATCATCGGTGTGCGCTCTGGAGCAGGAAGGCACTTCTACGAAGCGCTCCAGTTCCTCAAGCAGGGAAAGTTTCCCTTCAGAGAGCTTATTACAGGCACCTACGCGCTGGAGAACGTCGCGGACGCATTCAACGGCATGAAGGCGATGACCGAGGTAAAGGCGGCGATTTTCCCCAATTCATAACCGCCATAAAATTGCCAATATGGCCCATGACCGGAACGCAGTGAGCTCTCGAAGCTGCTCAGGTTGGGAGAGCCACGTTCTAATCGGCTGGACCGGACGCTTCCAGGCCTGCGCGCGTCATTCTGCGAAATTCACGAGCTTGATCGGCGGCGACTATTGCGCTCACCAGATCGCCTTCGTGAATCTCGGTGCTTCCTTGAACACTGGTTCGAACACCGTTGTGCTGGAGCCAAACCAGCACGCATCCAGGAGGCAGCCCTGCGTCACGTACCTTATGGCCCGCGACCAATGAGCCTTTTCCTACCCTTGTCTCGAGGGCCAGCGCATGAGCAGTCAAGTTATAGGCGTAACCCGACCTCGAGTCGAGAGCTTTGTTGTAGCCTCGTACCAGATCGCCGACGGAGAGCACCCCCGACAGGCTCCTGTTCTCTTCGATGACAGGTACCCACGCCATCCCTGACTGGAACAGAATCACCAATCCAAGC
>JAJZIP010000122.1 GCA_021810525.1 Actinomycetes bacterium
TGGAAGCGAGAAGCTGAAGCGGGCTCCTCCGGAAGGTGAATTCTCAACGCTGATCTGGCCGCCATGGGCGCTCACAAAGGCTTTGGCTATTGCGAGACCGATCCCGGCGTGGCTTGAGTCGGAGTCTTTACTGAACATTTCGAAGACGTGCTCCATGAGCTGTGGGGGAACGCCGAGCCCGTGATCGGTCACAGTTACGACAACCTCAGTGTCTCGTGGTGCTGCTTCGATGGCAACCGGCTCTCCCTTTGGTGAGTGTCGCAGCGCATTGTCGACAAGGTTAGCTATCACTTGAGAGATAAGCACATGATCTGCGGAAACGAAGAGGTCCCTTGGTGATTCTGGCAAAGAGATCTGCGCTCTGGCCCGGTCGTCACCCAATGCGGTGAGCCCTTCCTCTATCAGATCCGATATTTCGATGATTTCATTGTTAGGGGTCATTACTCCAGCTTCGATCCGCGTCATGTCCAGAAGGTTGACGACCAGTCTTGACAATCGGTCGGTTTCGGTGGAGATGGTGTCTAGGAGCTCTCTCGTCTGCGCGTCGTCAAGATTGACGGAAGGGTCGTTCAGCCCGGAGGCGGCGGCCTTGATGGAGGCAAGAGGGGTGCGGAGATCATGCGAGACGCTGCTGAGCAGTGCTCTACGCCATTTGTCCGTCTCTGTTAGGAGCTGCGCATCAAGCGCTTGCTGTTTGAGTTGAGCCTGTTCTATGGCAAGTGCTGCGTGGTTGGCAAATGTAGAGAGTAGCTGGAGATCGGGGTTTTGAGCAAGTGCTCCTTGCATCACCAGTAGGCCGACCGGCTTTCCTCCAACTGTGAGAGCTATAGAGAAAAGACTTTGCGAATCATGATCAGAATTGCGTAACAAAGTGGCGGGGAATCCGGTTTCCGGAATCAGTTCGTGTAGTTCGTTTGCCGTCATGGTGCGTCCGGCAGTTGCACCGACCTCAAGTCTTTCGGGGCCCTGGAGCAGAAGCAGGACTGCCTCGAATTGAAATGTTTGTTGGACACTGCTGGCGACGGTATCGAGTAGCTCAGTCGACTCGTGCTCTCCCAGGAGTAGCTTGGATAGTTCGAACAGCTGGCGCGCGTGTATTTCACGTTCGACGGCGACTGAACGAGCGTCCTTCATGTTCGCAACCACTCTTGAGACGATAATGACGACCGCTACGTACACACCGAGGGCAATCCAGTTCTGCGTTTGGCCCACGTTCAAGGTGTAGTAAGGGGGGATGAACACAAAGTCGTAAATAATAAATCCAGCTACAATGCCTACTAGTCCAACGCCAAAGCCGCCGACAACGACTCCTAAAATCACAGGTATTACAAGAACCAAGGCAGCCGTTGCCACGCTGATGTGGGATCGGAGGGAAAACATTGCGAGCGTTACAATGAGGAACGAGGCCGTGGTAAGCGCAATTCCTTTGATCTGGTCACGCCGCCATTTACGACTGTTGAGCACAAGGTCATCCTACTTTGGTAGGGTGCGATTAGACGTTCAATTGCCAGCAGACGGCAATTGACCAGCGGGAGGTGTGTGACGGCGGCTGGAGCGGCTGAAGACAACGCATTACTTGTAGAACCGGCCGGCAGATTTCGAATCTATCTTGGAGCGGCGGCAGGGGTCGGAAAGACCGTCGCCATGCTCGATGAAGGAGAACGTCGGCTCAGTCGGGGTGCCGATGTAGTGATCGGACTCGTCGAAACCCACGCGAGGCTTTTCACCGCGAAAAAGCTTGAAGGATTCGAGGTTGTGCCCAAGAAGAGTGTCACGTATAAGGGGAAGCAGTTTAGCGAATTTGACTTGGACGCAGTTATTAAGCGACGGCCTGAAGTGGTTCTGGTGGACGAGCTTGCGCACACTAATGTTCCCGGCAGCGGCCGCAATGCGAAGCGTTGGCAGGATGTGCTGGAGATCCTTGACGCGGGGATCAGCGTAATTACTACGGTAAACATTCAGCATCTTGAGTCACTGGCAGATGCCGTGGAGACCATGACTGGGGCCAAGGTTAACGAGAGAGTGCCTGATTGGGTTGTGCGCCGGGCTGATCAGATCGAATTGGTCGACTCTTCGCCGGAGCAGCTGAGACGCCGCCTGCTTCATGGCAACGTGTATCCGGCAGACAAGGTTACCACCGCATTGACGCATTTCTTCCGTTATGAGAATCTTGCGGCCCTGAGAGAGCTCTCGCTCAGATTCATGGCTGATGAAACCGAAGAGGAGATGATCCACTACCTTGCGCGCCTCAATGCAGAGGGGCAATGGGAGACAACCGAGAGGATAATGGTAGCCGTCACCGGTATAGCAGGCTCCGAGCAGATTCTCCATCGTGCGGCTAGGATTGCCGCGCGGGCGCGATCGGATTTGAAGGTTGTACACGTGGTGGTGGATGAGACGACTTCTAAGGCCCTTGAGGCCAATCTAGAAGGTCTGAAGGTTGTCGCAGCCAATCTCGGCGCTCAGTGGGTAGATCTTCACGGCGATGATGTTGCCGAGACTCTGGTCCATTACGCGCAAGAGGAGCGCATAACGCAGATCGTGATCGGATCTACTATGAAGAGCCGTTTAGTGGAGTTGATGAAGGGTTCCATACACAAGAAGCTCATGCGTGCAGCTGCTGAATACGGGATCGATGTACACATTATCGCCAGACGCCAACTTGCTCTCGAATACACCGCCCCCGACAATGGTCTAGAGGAGTAGTCATGGCGTAATTCACCTTCCCGAGCTTGCCTGCGAAGGTGTCGGTCTTGTCGATCCGCGGTCGAAGGTCCAGAGGACTATTATGAGTAGCCCTGATGCGGCACCAACCGAAGTTGTGGCAAGCCATCCTCCTTGTTGCCAGGCATAACCCGCGAGAGCAGAGCCAATTCCTCCACCCACGAAGTAAAGGGTCATGTAGGAGGAGTTGATACGCGATCTGGCACTGGGGTCTACCTTGTAAATTATGCTCTGATTGGAGATATGCACGGTTTGGAAAGCGCCATCTAAGAGAATGATCCCAAGTGCCAAGAGCCAGAGCGTAGTTCCGAAGAGATACGATATGGCAAAGCCGATGACTATAAGCATCCCTCCCAGGCCAGTAGTCAATCTCGTTTTACCTCTGTCGGCTGCATTACCGGTAAGGCGGGCGGCAAGTGCTCCTGCGACGCCGAACAGGCCAAAGAGACCGATCGTTCTTGGCGGGAAGTGGTACTGTGGCCCAGCTAAATAGAACGAGAGCGAGGTCCAGAGCATGGTGAAGCCTAAAAAGCTTAGCATTCCATAGATGCCCCTCAACTGGAGCGTGCGATGATTGAGAAAGATCCGTACTGTCGAGAGGAGAATCGTTCGTATCTTGTCCTCAGGGTGTTTCGCCTCGATATCTGGCAGCATCTTGAGGAGAGCAAACCCCATCGCGGCCATGAGGCCTGAACCTGTGAGAAAGACCGCGGACGTACCCAGGGCATCGGCTATTATGCCGGAGAACGTCCTGGCGAGGAGGATTCCGACCAGCAGACCGCTCATGATTGTTCCGACGGTCTTTCCAGATTTGTGGGGTGGTGAAAGGTCGGCGGCTAAGGGGACGACGATTTGGGCAACGACGGAGCTGAGACCGATCACTAGGGACATCAATTCGAAGATGAACAAGTTTTTTGCCATGGAGATAAGTGCCAACGCGACAGCTCCGAGGAAGATCCCCGAGACGATCAGAGGTTTGCGTCGCACCAGGTCCCCCAAGGGGAGCAGGAACAGAAGGCCAAGTGCGTAGCCGACCTGGGATGCCGTTATGACGAAAGCGACCTGAGAGCTGGAGCTGTGAAAGCTTCGGGCAATGTTGGGCAGGAGCGGTTGGGCGTAGTAGAGATTTGCCACCGAGACCCCACTTGTAACGGCTAGGAGAAGAGTTAGTCCGGGTGTAAGTTTATGGCTGGTTTCCAAATCACTTCCTTACATCTACCGTCAGTGTCATGACCGAAAATGAGGCGGCGAAAAGATATGCTTTGAAGCTGTTTGTGCTTCATCCGCCAGACCCGAGAGCTGTCATTGGCTGGATTTTGGTGCACTCCAGTTAGGAGCCCTGGCAGTCTTTCCTGCTCAGGAGAGCTTAGCTGAGCGCCAGCTGTTTCTAGCCAATTTGGCATGTGGATCAAAGGGGCGCAATCCTCGGAGGGTTGGCTTAGTAGTCGATCCGCGGGCTCTCTAGTGCTGGCGGTATGGCAGCCGTAGCCGTTATCGCATTGTGACGTGAGTTATTGCGCTTTGTGGTAATTGTTTCACTGTTTGAGGTAATGTAAGACCAATTGAGGCGCCTTGGTTGAATTATCGGGTATTTGGCTGCAAGGGCTTTTCGGACTTTCTATGATTGCGTACGCTAGCCCATGAGTTTGGCATGGGGTCGGGGGAGGATTGAGAGACAGTCCGATTCTCCCCCTGTATTTTTTAACCCCAGAGATCCCATGGCGTCATCTCTAAGGCTGGTCGGCCACGTTTCAGAGGTCTGCTTTGTGTAGTTGGATTGGAAATGTTTCATCCCTTGAACAAGATGATCAGCCCGATGACATATCCAAAGGTGACGACAGAGACCTTCAGTACCTTTGGAGTCAGCTTCCGGGCGATTCCCGCACCAAAATAGCCACCCAAAAGCGATGCAGGTGCCATAATTGCAACTGCCGTCCAAGATACAGGGGCAAAGACGGCGTAGATAGCTGACCCGATTGTGGCAATGATAAGGGACAGAAGAGTCTTTAGACCATTGAGTCTTTGTAGATCGTCATGGATGAAGCTGGCGAGGATGGAGAGAAGCATGATTCCAAGTCCAGCGCCGAAGTAGGATCCGTAAACCGACGCAAGAAATATTCCGCTATTGAGTGAAATCTTTGAGCTTCTGGGATGTGTCACGGATCTTTTGCTAAAGAACGAAAGCATCTGTTTTTGGATAAGCAATAGTGTCGTCGCGGCGAAGATCAGATAGGGCACAAGCACCTTGAATACTTGAGGTGGGGCTTTGAGCAGGATGATTGTGCCAACTATCGCACCAACGATAGACAGAGCTGATATTTGCTTGGCCCTCTTCTTCTGAGCCATGATGTGATGGCGATAAGGTATGACGCTACCGGCGTAGCCGGGCAAAACTGCGATTGAGTTGGTGACATTTGCCGAGAGCGGAGATAGGCCAACTGCGAGAAGCGCCGGAAACGAGATGAGAGATCCGCCGCCGGCGACGGCGTTTACGGCACCGGCTCCGAATGCTGCGACGAGTATGAGAAGATCTTGGGCTAACGACACTCTTATCCGCTTTACTAAGGTGAACTTCAACATCGTATTCTGAGTTGCGAGAGAATTGCCCGGAAGGCGTGCAACGAGAGACAAGAAGTGGGACACACGGGGAGTAGCGTTCCAAGTGTCAACTCGCGGAGTGAGGATGATGGCTTCGAGCATGGAAGAGAAAGAAGAAAGACGCAGAACTGAGATATTGGTTAGGTTGGCTGCTGAATATCCCGGGAGTGCCCAGCAGCTATGTGCACTGAAATTTCAGACGCCGTTTCAGCTGCTTGTCGCAACGGTGCTCTCGGCCCAGTGCACGGATGAGCGGGTCAATGCCACTACGCCCAAACTCTTCGAGGTATATGGCACTCCCCAAAAGATGAGTCAAGCGTCACGGGAAGATCTAGAGAGTCTTATCTACTCGACGGGTTTCTACAAGAACAAGGCGAAAAGCCTTCTGGAAATGTCAAGGGTGCTCGTCGCTCTGTATCGCGGCGAGGTTCCGGAAACCATGGAGCAGTTATCGGCATTGCCGGGCGTGGGAAGGAAGACAGCGAACGTGGTTCTCTCCGTTGCATTCTCCAAACCAGGGCTTCCGGTTGATACACATGTCTTGCGTTTGGCGCTCCGTCTGGGTCTTACTACGGAAAAGGATCCTGTGAAGGTCGAGCGCGATCTGATGTCATGGGTACCCCACTGTGAGGCCGGTAGTCTTTCTCTTAGGCTGATACTTCATGGCAGGAAGATATGTGTGGCAAGGAATCCGAAGTGCGAGATTTGCGTATTAGAGGACCTTTGCCCCTCGTCTAAGCCTGCATCACCTTCACGATAGATCGAAGCGCGGAGTTAAGAGATCGTTCCGCATGGTAGAGGTCTCTGGCGTATCCGTCCAGCTTCTGTTTTGCGAGCGACTCTGCAATTTTGGTGATGCGAACCGTGATCTCTTCAATCGCAGTGCTTAGAGATGAAAGTTCTGCCTGAAACTGATTCTTGGATTCAGCGGGGTTCATTTCGATCTCCTTCACCGCTCTTGTGACTCTTTTGACCTATGTCAACTTAGCGTCTGCAGTGTGAGCCCGCAGCGAAGTCAAGTCGGAACTATTTGGGAGTTGTGAGATCTCCTGCCTTGGCGTGGCGCAAATCCAGATTCTGCAGTTGTTAGCTCTCGCAACCAGAGTTTTGAGAGGTGTATCATGCTGGTAGAGCCCCGCATCACATGGAATGCGGCGCACTCACCCTTTAGGGGGTCGATAGTGGAAGTGGCGTGAGAATGGACCAGAGTATTCGACTCGGGAGGATAGCCGGAATTCCGGTTGGGGTCAATTGGAGTGTCCTTGGCATCTTTCTCCTGGTTGTCTGGGAGCTTTCCGAGCTGGTTCTTCCGGCCTATTACCCTCACAGCAGCACCACCGCCTACTGGATAGTTGGATTCATAACCACGGTCCTCTTCTTTGGATCTCTGCTGGCTCACGAAGCCTCTCATTCGGTTGTAGCCAAGCGAAACGGGGTCGGTGTGCGTCGGATCACGCTGTGGCTTTTCGGAGGAGTGTCTGAGCTTGAGAGCGAAGCATTGACAGCCGGAGCTGACTTCCGTATCGCGGTTGTGGGACCGGTAGCCAGCTTCGTGCTTGCAGGGTTTTTCGGAGCAGTAAGGCTTTTGTTGCTCAAGGTTGGTTTAGGTGGCGTCCTGATCCCTGCAATGGGATGGCTGGCGTGGATGAACCTGTTGCTGGGCGGGTTCAACCTGTTGCCAGGTGCACCTCTAGATGGTGGTCGGGTTCTTCGAGCGTTTCTGTGGTATCGCAGCAACGACCGCCTTCATGCCGCCTCGGTGGCTGCATATTCCGGGCAGGTATTGGGCTATATGCTGATCGGCTTCGGGATCGTAGAGTTTCTTGCGGGGAGTCTTGGCGGCATTTGGCTAGTGTTCATGGGATGGTTCTTGCTATCTGCCGCCCGAGCTGAAGAGAGTTCCACCGTGATGCGCTCCTCGCTTGCCGGAGTGCATGTTCGCGACATCATGACCTTGCACCCCGTCACCTTCTCGTCGACGATGACGGTTGGGGAGTTACTGAACATGGAAGAGCTTCAGGGCTACAGGTTCAACTCCTTCCCACTGGTTGGGTCCGATGGCGAACTAGAGGGTCTTGCGACCCTTGGTAGGATTCGTCGCCTGGCTCCCGAACTCCAATCAAAGACGAGGCTGAAAGACATCGCCTGTCCGTTGGACGAGGTTCCGGTAGGGGCAGCGGATGAACCGATTGCGGATCTTCTTCAAAGGATGGAGGCTTCGCCGGACGGCCGGGCCTTTGTGATGGATGCGAACGGCCACCTCATCGGAATTATTTCACCAACCGATATCGCAAGGTATGTCCAGCTCTTAATGCTTCGGTCCCAGGGTTTAACAGCCAGGAGGAGATAGCGTTCCGCCGATGTTCATTCATGTTGGATTGCCCCGGCATTGCGCCTCTTCTGTCGAGGACCTAAAGCAATGAGTTGATACCCTGGCAGGTCAAACTAAAATGAAGCAACTATGCTGAAAAAACTCGATCTCCGCCAGAGTTCCGGCGACTATCTCAGTTCCCTGCCACGGCCGAAGGTGAGCCAGGATCTGCCCATAGATTCGGTCCGTGGAATAATCTCCAGGGTGCGCCGGGAGGGAGATGCGGCTCTGATTGAACTTACCGAGTCCTTTGACAAAGTGCGCCTCGAGGGTATTGCAGTCGAGCAGTCGGAGCTGGAGGCAGCGTACCGCAGGATTTCGCCAGCGCTTAGGAGTGCGCTCGAGCTTGCCGCGGAGGCGATCAGAGGGTACCACATGGTGGAGATCGAACCCGATAAGAGTTTCGAGGTCAATGGTCTCACCGTCAATCAGAAGACCGTGCCCGTGGGCGTTGCAGGGTGTTATGTTCCTGGGGGGAGGGCTCGGTACCCATCATCGGTGCTGATGACTGCTATCCCGGCAAAGGTCGCGGGGGTGGAGACGGTAATCCTTTGTGTTCCGCCCGGAGCAAACGGAAAGGTGGATGACGCCACTCTGGCTGCGGCACGAATCGCTGGTGTCGATCACCTGTACTCAGTTGGTGGAGCTCAGGCGATTGCTGCGATGGCCTACGGAACTCAATCGGTTAGGAAGGCTGATGTTATTGTGGGTCCCGGAAACATCTACGTCTCTGTCGCAAAAAAAGAGGTTGCCCAAGATGTGGGTGTTCCGTCGTCCTTTGCCGGTCCTTCTGAAGTGGTCGTCATTGCCGATCGTACCACACCCGCAGCTTGGGCTGCAGTGGACGTGGTGGTCCAGGCGGAGCACGGTCCCGATGGGCTCGCCTGGTTCATCTCCTGGGATGAAAGCGTGATCGACGAAGTCGTCGAGAACGTGGAGCAGATCGTCGAAGCTTCACCGCGAAGACAAGAGATAGAATCCACTCTGAGAGAAGGCGGGTACGCGGTTCTCGTGCGTGATGGTCATCAGGCGATAGAGGTTGCGAACGCTATTGCTCCAGAACATCTCGAGATCCTTTGTGACTGCTTTGGCGAGCTGGCTCCCTTGGTGAGGAACGCCGGAGCTGTCTTTCTGGGCAGGTTCTCTCCCGCTAGCCTGGGGGATTACGTGGCTGGTCCAAGCCACGTGTTGCCGACCAACGGCTCTGCACGGTTTGCCTCAGCCCTGAGGGTAGGCGACTTCGTGAAGCATATCCACTGGGTAGAGGCGACTCAGGGTGGGATCGATATGCTCGCACCTTACGTGAGTGCAATTTCTCAGGCGGAAGGGCTCATCGCTCATGAGATGAGCGTTGAGATGAGGAAATCGAATGCCTAGCATGCGACCAGACCTTGCCGTTTTTGGCGGATATCATTCCCCGCAAATTGACGTTGACGTGCGGCTGAATGCCAACGAGTCGCCGCTTAGTCCGTCTCCAGAGTTCTTGAAGGAGCTTTCGGCGGCTATTGGAGAGTTGTCGTTGAACCGCTACCCGGATAGAACTGCCACAGCGCTTCGAATTGCACTGGCAGATTTTCACAAGGTCGATCCCGATGAGATCTTCATTGCGAATGGCTCCAACGAGGTGATCTCCACAGTGCTGGCGGCATATGGCGGTCCCGGACGAAAAGCGATGACGTTCGAGCCTACATACGCCATGTACGCCCAAGTTGCCAAGGTGACCTCTACTGGACTCATC
>JAJZIP010000123.1 GCA_021810525.1 Actinomycetes bacterium
TGAACGAGCTGAACTCCGGCGCAGTAGTCTCCTTGCCCCAGTTCTTTGCGATTATGCGATACATTTGCCAGATCGAAGGCCCCCGTCGTCCTTGAAGCCGTGCCTTGACCGTCTGGGTTATCCCCCATAGAAGGGGGGAGCAGCTGAAGACGACAAGGATGCCGGTCAGTTGAATGAGCCATTGCATGAGATCTCCCTGTCTGTCCTTAGTGAATGATGGCTATCATCAGCCCGACTGTGCCTAAGAGGTAAGCAAGATAGAGGCGGACCGGCCCCGCCTGCATCCGGGTGCTGAGATGGGAGGCCTTCCAAACGAAGCGATAGAGCGGCTTGTAGACGTGCCGCTCCCAGATCGGTGCCGTGCCGCCGCGATATATCAGGCGGTCGGCGAAATCTGGTGCATGGCCCCCCAGCTGTTCGAGCTGGCGATGTGGCCGATATATGACCGCGAAAGTGGTCCGGATTGCTTTGGTGAACGAGGCAGAGGTGAGCTGCATCGATGCGTCTGGCACTCTTCCGCATGACCAGCGAGGCACAGTTTTTAAATCCCGTATTCGGCTGAGTTTCACGAAGAGCGCGGCTCCTCCCAAGAGCAGGGCGGCAACAATCAGCGTTTCGGGGGAGAGAGGCAGTCTTCCCGGAGCAAGGCTTTGGGACGTGGCGTTGGGATCGAGTTGAGAAACGAGACCAAGGAGCGGCTGAGGCAGTATTCCGAGCAGAAGCGAGAGCAGGCCGAGAGCGAGAATGGGTGAAGTCATGCTCGAGGGGATCGTGTCATGGGCCACCTGTCGGCGCGGCTCTCCCAGAAATATTGTTCCGAATGCCTTTACGAAACAAACTCCGGCTAGCGCTCCCGTAAGTCCGAGCGACATAGCGAGAGCGAGTCCGTAAGCTGCCAGAAGCCACCCCGAGTGCGACGCTAGTCCCAACAGCCCTCTGAATGTCAGCCACTCGCTGACGAATCCGTTGAACGGAGGAAGAGCCGTGATAGCCATCGATCCGGCCAAAAAGCCGATGGCAACACCGGGCATCGTTCGAACCAGCCCCCCAAGATGGTCCGCGTCCAGTGTGCCGGTGTGTTTTTCGACCGCACCTGCGGCCAAGAACAGCTGTGACTTGAAGATGGCGTGATTCAAGGTATGGAATAGAGAAGCCGTCAGTCCCAGGGCGATCAGGGCCGGTTGGTTCCAATCGATGCCAATACCCATCACGCCGACACCCAGGAGGATGATCCCGATGTTCTCGATGCTGTGGTAGGCGAGCAAGCGTTTAAGGTCGTGTTCCATGAGGGCATAGAGGACCCCCAGAAGAGCCGATATCGCACCCGCTGCCAAGACGACTATCGGCATGAAGCGGCTTGTAGTTCCAAGGTCGATGAAAAGGAACTGTATGATGCCGAAGATGCCGAGCTTGATCATTGCTCCTGACATGAGGGCTGATATCGGCGCCGGTGCGACCGGGTGGGCCCTTGGCAGCCAGATGTGAAATGGTACGATTCCGCTCTTGATGCCGAATCCCACGCCCAGTAGCACAAAGACTAGGTCCTTCGTCGAAGTTGGGAGCGATGCTGCATGCACGGCCCAGACTGAAAAATCGAAGGAATGGAGTTGAGAGCTTACGGCCATGAAGCCAGCCAGGATGAACATCGCGCTCAACTGAGACATTACGAGGTAGATGTATCCGGATTGAAGCACTCCGGGCTTGTGATGATTTGTGGTGACTAGAAAGAACGAGCTGATGGCCATCGCCTCCCAGGCCGTCAGAAATACCCAAATGTTCTCGGCCAGGATTACCGATGCCATGCTGAGAAGAAAGAGTTGAAGCCAGACGGAGCTCGAACGACCGTGGTCATGGTAACCCATGCGGTACCATGCAGACATCGAGGCCACGACTCCAAGGACCACCAAGAACCAAGAACCTATCGCGGTCAATTCGAACACACCAGGAAGGATCAAGTGGGTTCCACCACTTGTCAGTCCAGCTCCGCCAATGGTCAGGATCCCAAGGCCAAGAATCAGCGTGGAGATGTTCGTCCAGCGCTTGCTTGCCATTCCGACAATGGCTGTCAGAGAGACGGCTGAGATCAAAGCCCAAGTCACTATTGCATGCCCTTCGTGTTCATGAGATTGAGAGAGGTAGTGCGGCGGATCAGGAGTCGATATGGAGTAGCGATGACATTTGAGCCACTTGGTGTTCGAAGATCTGTCGAGCGATCGTCAAAAGGTCGAAGATCAAAGGGTCGCGCACAGTGTAGAAGACATTTGTTCCGTTTTTTCGTGCATCAACCAGCTGCCGAGCACGCATCAGGGAAAGCTGTTGCGAGACCGATGAGGCCTCGATCTCAAGCTCTGCCTGCAGCTCCGATACGGTTTTCTCCCCTGACATCAGCAGTTCCAGTATTCGCAGCCGCATTGGATGCCCCAGGGCCTTGAAAAGTTCCGCCTTGAATTCATGCAGCGCGGCCACCATCATTCCTCCATTTTCATAGGCAGAATTATAATATAGAATTATTCAAATGTTGTAAGCATTACAGCATTAGATATCTGGATGCACTAATACGAGCATCAGATTTTCCGGTAATTTTCGGAGTCCGTGTTTCATCTGTCCTGAAAGATTTTTGTATCGAGCAACTTCTTAGGCGCACCAATTGGCTTGTTGTACCGGATCGCCAATCATGGCAAGGTATATGTGGAGGTTGTGATCCGTCCTACTCTTTCTGGCCGCGCATCACGCTCAGGTTTTGGTTTTTTTACGGAATCATTCGCGAATGAAATCAGTTCTGGGAGGTTGCAGTGACCGAACCAAGGAGCATGTCGTTCACCCGTCGGAAGCCTGTAGGACATCGGCTGGTGGTAGCTGGCACATCGATGGCCAGGGACCATATGCTCGACCTGGCCGAGCGGATGAAAATCCAGGTCGACTTTGTCCAGATCGATGAGTCCGGGGGTGTTCTGAACTCCGAGGACTTAGAAATGGCAGCTGAGGCGGAGCTTCTTTGGTGTCACGGCCGGTTCGCTGGCTCCTGGGTGATGTCTGCAGTTGACTCGCTTCCCGGGCTTGAATGGGTCCATTCCGATTTCGTCGGAGTGGACGCTCTGATGCTCGGGGCCTTTGTTCAGCGCGGGATTGTCCTCACCAACGGGGGAAACAACTTTTCCCGGCCGATGGCGGAATATATAGTGCTCGGGATTCTGGCTTCAGCGAAGCAGTTTCCCTTCTTTGTCCGAAATTCGGACGCAGCAAGATGGGATACCTCCCGAGAACTCTCCGAACTGGAGGGCGCGAAGCTGCTGCTTTTGGGACTTGGTTCGGTCAACTCGCTGGTGGCGAAGATGTGCAAGGGTTTCGGCATGGAGGTGGTGGCATGGACCAGAACTGAGCATTCAACCCTTGCCGACGGAGTTAACCGCCAGATCACGGGTAACGACTGGCTGAGGGAGGTGCGAGACGCGGACTACGTCGTTGTCAGTCTCCCGTTGACTGCGCAGACCAGAGGTTTGATCGACAAGCAGGTGCTGGAATCAGTCAAGCCGGATGCGACTATCATCAACTTAGCCAGGGGCGCCGTCATTGAAGAGGTTGCGCTGATCGAAACTCTAGATTCCGGAAAGCTTCGCTATGTGCTTCTTGATGCCTACTCTGCCGAGCCGCTTCCAGCTCAGAGCCCCCTTTGGCGTAGGGAAAATGTAACGGTGCTGCCTCACCACAGCTGGTCTTCTCCTCGGGTGATTGCCCGCAGCGTCGAGCTGATGGGTTCGCAGCTGCACAGATGGTTATCGGGTCTCCCGCTGTCAGACCCTGTCGACTTCAGCGCAGGCTACTAGTAAAGATGAGTTTCAGCCCGGCCCATCCTCCTCAAGTAATACATAGTGACCGCATGTCATTTTTGTGGCGGGGTCGCGTCTAGGACTTCCATGAGTGCCGAACTGAGGTCGGTGAGAAGCTCTGGTTTGGAGATGGGTGCGCCGTCGCTGTCGGTCAGATAGAAGCTGTCCACGACGTCGTCGCCAAGTGTCAGCACCTTGGCATGGGCGATGGAGAGCGACAACCTTGCCATGACCGAGGTGATGTCATGGAGCAGTCCGATTCGATCAGGCGCCCAGACCTCCACTACCGTTGCTCGTGAAGACGCATCCGGTGCGATAACCACTCTGGAAGGAACCAACTGGACTCCGGAACGTCTGCGGGCCCTCGAATAGTTCTTCGCCTTGTCGCTCAGCCTTTGGGGCAGGCTGGCAGGCTCGTCAAAGCTTTTCTGGAGTTCCTTGGCAAACCTGTTCCAGTCTGTCGGCCTTCCTTCCGGAGGCTGCAGCAGAAAGTCTTCGAGAGCCTTGCGACCCTTTGATCCCGCTCTCGCAGCGACGATATCCGCGCCGACAAGCGCAAGCGTTCCTGTGACCAGGGAGAAGAGGCCGGGCCTGTCGGGCGCCACGATTTTGAGCCCATCTGGGCCGGCATCCATTGCCCATCCCTCTCCAGCGCGAGCGATCAGATCGTCGAATCCCTGGTCGCCCAGCAAACCCTCCTCCGGCTGCAAGCCCTCCATGGATCGGAGGGTGTTGGCCGCCAGTTGGGAGACCAGGTTCGATTTCCATCTGCTCCAAGCGCTTGGACCGGTTGCAAGGGAGTCTGCCTCTGTCAAAACCTCCAGAAGCTCGACGACAAGAGGCTCTTTGAGCAGGTCCGCCACCTTGGCGATGGTGGCAGGGTCTGAGATATCCCTTCTTGTTGCAGTATCGGCTAGGGTCAGATGGTTTTGTACGAGACGGGTGACGATCTCACTGTCTTTCCCACTCATTCCAAGCCGACCGCAGATCTTCGGTAGGATCTTAACACCCGCTTCGGTGTGATCACCCGGAAAGCCTTTCCCGATGTCATGAAGAAGCGCGGCCACAAGCAAAAGGTCCGGGCGCCTCACCCTCCTCCGTAGTCTTGCCGCGTTGACGACAGTCTCGAGGAGATGGCGATCGACCGTATAGGTGTGGTAGGCGTTCCTTTGCGGCTTGCACCGCACTTCTTTCCATTCGGGAAGAATCATCTCGAAGAGCCTGAAGTGGTCAAGTGCTTCAGCGACTTGAATCATCGAAGGGCCTGTCGACAAAAAGCTGATGAAACTCTGGAGCTCCTCTTCGCTAAAGAGCTCTGCAGTCTCGATGTTCGCGTCTGAAAGCTCCTCTAGGGATCTTTCCGAGATATGCAGATTGTTCGAGCTGGCTATGACGGCCAGTCGCAGAAGCATGGTGAAGGTGGGTCTGGCGCCGTCGGGCATCGCCAGCGAGATTTCATCGCCATGAAGCGCAAAGTAGCTCGGCAGGTTTAAACGTGGTGTGGAGCGCCTGGATACCGTAGTCATGAGCTTCCGGGAAATGGTGTCAAAGGCGAAGGAGATGGTCTTTCCGGCTTGCGCTATCTCCTCCATCAGGTGGTCCGTGTCCCCGTAGCCGAGCGCCTCGGCCACGGAGTCCTGGTCTTGGAGGGTGAGCCTGTTCGAACTCCTGGGGTTCTTGAGATGTAGTGTCACCCGGCAGTCTTGGAGCATCTTTTGGGCATCGTAGACCCCCATCAGCCCGCTGCCCAGCAGGTCGGTGTCCTCCAAGTATTCCAGCGCCTTGATCACTCCGAAGTCTCTTAGACCTCCCTTAGCATCTTTCACATCGGGTTCTAGCAGATATGCCAACTCCCCAAAAGCGCGGTGGCGTTCACTTGCATATCCGATCACGATGCTGAGAAGGTGTTTTCGTTTTTTGTTCCAGGCAAGCCGGAGCATCTCGTCCATTTCAACTACGAGCTCTCTGTCGCCGACCACCAGTCTCGGACGGCAGAGGCCGTTGAGAACCCTAGGGTCGGAGATCGCCATTTGTATCGCCTGTTTTGGGGTTCTAACCGAGTTGTCTATTTTGAGACCCACATCCCATAGCGGGTACCATATGGATTGTGCGAGAGTTTCCACCGCCACCTTTGGCTTGTGAAGCAGTACGACATCAAGGTCGCTGCTAGGTGTCAACTCGAAATCAGCGTAGCTTCCCAGTGCTATGAGCGCCGTTCCTAGAGGTGCCGGCGAAGGGTAGAGGGATTTCAAAAGAGTGTCGCTTAGCTCTGTGAGCTCTCTCGTGATTCGCCGCGGGTCGATCCGCGAACCATCTAGAAGCGCAGCTCTGTCCTTCTTGAAGTTCTCTGTGATCAGCTGGAGGTCCGCAGTCATCGTTCCTTAGTCTCTCTAGGACAAATCAATACTAGAGGACTTGGAACTGACACAAGGGGCGGATCTCGCGTAACTGCCCCTTGTGTCCTGTGGTATCTCTTTAGAGCGCGTCGGTGCCTCTCTCGTTTGTTCTCACCCGCACCAACTCTTCGATAGGAATCACCCAGATCTTGCCGTCACCGATCTTGCCGGTCTGGGCTGACGCGACGACAGCGTCGACGACCTCGTCCACCATGGCATCATCCACTGCTATCTCGATCTTCACCTTGGGAACGAAGGCGACCTGATACTCGGCGCCTCGATATACCTCGGAGTGTCCTGACTGACGGCCGTATCCCTGTGCCTCGTTGACGGTCATGCCTTTGATTTCGATACGCTCAAGGGCCTCTTTCACGTCATCAAGTTTGAACGGCTTGATGACGGCCACGACAAGCTTCATGATTCTCCTTTGCAGTATTTTTGGAACTCGACGGCACTGGGACAACTTCGGGTCCAGAGTGCAATAGCTTCGGTGTTGCGACAGGCTTTCGGGTCGCGCGCCAGCCAGTGTAACCTTGAAGGACCAGATATGCCGGGCCTGGTTGTGGAGTTTTGTGCCACAGCAAACGGCCCGATGCTGGCGACGACCTCTTTTGAGCCCGGTCTAGTCGTGTGGCGTTCGGGCCGAGGCAGGCCCTCATTTGATCGGCAACCCACGCTGGACCGGATTCTCCTTGTCGACACAGCCTGAACCAAATCGGTGAGATCGGTTCTTGCTGGACCGAGCAAGCGTGCCCTGAGCGCGGTGATGCCGGCTCGGGTTCTGCTGCCGTCAGGCCGCGTTACCAGTGCCGGGAGGGAACCGACAGCAGATTGCCTGGTGCCGGCAGAGCTGGAATTCATTGGCTCGCCCTTCTCGTTGTCTAGCTTTTCCTGTATCTGACCACGTCGTTGTGGCTCTGCGCGAGGGGGATCCCCGTGCCAGTACCACTACAAGCTAGGCAGGGCTAAGTTTCAGAATTGAGTATTGACTGTTACCACATTGTTAATAATCGCCTTGATAAGCCTAGAGAGCGTCGGTGCCTCTCTCGTTTGTTCTTACCCTCACCAGCTCTTCGATTGGAGTTATCCAGATCTTGCCGTCACCGATCTTGCCGGTCTGCGCTGCCATTACGATAGCGTCCACTACAGGTTCGACCATGGCGTCGTCGAGGGCGATTTCGATTCGAATCTTAGGAACGAATGAGACCTGATATTCGGAACCGCGATAAATCTCTGTGTGGCCCGACTGGCGTCCGTAGCCCTGTGCCTCGGTTACGGTCATTCCTTTGATGTCAAGATGATCCAGGGCTTCTTTGACGTCATCAAGTTTGAACGGCTTGATTATAGCGACAACAAGCTTCATCGGTCTCCTTAAAGATGAGCATCCTGAACCCGGCGACAGGCCCTCTAGTCCGGCTTTCTAAGCATAGATTCCGGACCTATGATCAACACAACATAGTGCCCATTTTTCCAGCTGTGCTCCTAGAATTCTGTCAGAACGAGTTCAGCGGGTCCGTCAGGACCCGGCTTGGGTCTGTCCTCTTTCGCCTTTTAACTTCGGGAGAGGTGCATTTCATACCCGAGGCAGCTGCCGTTCGGTGCGCTATCTCCCACTTCGGAAAGATCTAGGACCCAAGCAATCTCGACCGAGTGTTCATTAACGCCCTACAGAGCGTGGGTGCATCTGGACCAAGAAATTTGAGTTGGGAAAAAGATTAACCATCTGTTGCAGGTATTTTGTCCTTATTTCAGGATGTGTTTGCACATAGGGTTGAATTTCTGTCTACAATTTGCCACGTGGATCGTCGATATCGAGTAGTCGTTGCCAAGCCTGGGCTTGATGGCCATGATCGCGGTGTGAAGGTGATCGCAAGAGCGCTTCGCGACGCTGGCTTTGAAGTCATCTACACCGGATTGCATCAGACTCCTGAACAGATCATTCAGGCAGTCACACAAGAAGACGCTGATGCCCTCGGACTCTCACTTCTTTCCGGCGCTCACATGACCTTGGTTCCGAGAATATGTGAACTTCTCAGGGAACAGGGCTTGGGAGACGTGCTGGTTGTAGTCGGGGGAATCATACCCGATGGCGATATACCGAGACTCAAAGAGGTCGGTGTTGCAGAGGTATTCACTCCAGGGTCCTCACTGCCGACCATCTCGCAATGGTTGGCCGATGCTCTCGACCAAAGGGAACGTTCCCTTGGCTAACCCAAGCTCATGAGTGTCAATCGGATCGATTTGCAGGGCTGACCTTCAAACTCAAGGAGAGAAAAGGTGGATCTTTTTGAATATCAGGGCAAGCAATTTTTTGCCCAGTATGGAATCCCGACTTCGCCAGGCGGAGTTGCTGAAACGGTTGATGGAGCCGTTGCGATTGCTGACAAGGTCGGTTATCCAGCAGTGATAAAAGCCCAAGTGCAGGTTGGCGGTCGCGGCAAGGCTGGCGGGATCAAGATTGCCAACAGCCGTGATGAGGCCGTAACCCATGCAGGCAACATCCTCGGGATGGATATCAAGGGCCATCTGGTAAAGAGAGTCTGGGTGGAGCACGCGTCGGATATCGAGAAGGAGTACTACGTCTCTTTCACCCTGGACAGGGCGGCAAAGCTGCACATGGCGATGGTCAGCGCCAAAGGTGGAGTCGATATTGAAGAGGTTGCAGACACCGACCCTGACGCAATTATCAAGTATCATGTCAATCCGCTGGACGGAATTGCCTTGGCGGAGGCCCGCGACGTGTCGAAGCGTGCCGGGATCGATGAGCCGGCGATCGAGGGCGTGAGCGGGATCCTTGTCAAGCTCTATGATGCCTTCGTGAAAGGGGATGCTGATCTTGTCGAGATCAACCCGCTGATCCTCACTCCCGACCACAAGGTGCACGCTCTCGACGCGAAAGTGACGCTCGACGACGCGGCCGCGTTCAGGCATCCCGAATGGGAAGAGTTCAGAGCGACCCAGGAGTTTGACGGCCGCGAGAAGCTGGCCAGGGAGTTGGGCTTGAACTACATAGGCCTTGACGGGACCGTTGGAATCATTGCAAACGGCGCTGGACTTGCCATGTCCACGCTCGACGTCGTGAACCAGGTTGGCGGCAGCGCCGCAAACTTCTTGGATCTGGGAGGCGGTGCGGACGCCAACACCATGACCAGCGCTCTAGAGGTGATAAATACCGATCACAACGTGAAGTCGGTCCTTGTCAA
>JAJZIP010000124.1 GCA_021810525.1 Actinomycetes bacterium
GAGCTTGCAGATTTCATTCCGACGATCCCGACGGTGGACAGGTCCAATGTACTCAGTTTTGGCGGAAGACTCGACGGCTTTTCCACTGATGGCCTTTTTCGGGAGCTGGGTGTTCTGGGGGCTGTCAGCTTTGTAAGAAGCTACCTCTGTGAATTCTTGGATGAGGCGTTGAGGCACTACGTTTCCCGTTGCGACGCATTGTCGGATAAGTCATTTTCAAGGGCATTGTCCGGTGCTCAGTTGACGATAAACGAAGCCCGGGAGATCATAGATCCCAAAAGCCTTGGCTGGGACGGCAGATACCACGGAAAAGTGGTCAATTTGCAGGTCTTTGAAGAAATTCTTGATTTGTCGTGGCTGGAGTAGCCGGATTTTTCGAAAGACTTTATAGCTTTATGTAAGGAAGAGGAAATTAAATCGAGCAGCTGATGTTGCTCCAGGTAAGTGAGCTGACTTACGAACGTCGCGAGCGACTTTCTTTCTTAGATGCGGGAGCACAAAGGGTGGAAAGAGGCAACTCTTCTCAGCCGACGATGAGAGGCACTGTATGGCCAAAGAACGTTTGGAACGAGATGAAGAAGATCTAGTTCGTCTC
Source organism: Actinomycetes bacterium (assembly GCA_021810525.1). Lineage (GTDB taxonomy): Bacteria > Actinomycetota > Acidimicrobiia > Acidimicrobiales > Acidimicrobiaceae > SCQM01. The sequence goes on from JAJZIP010000124.1 coordinate 596, forward strand.
TATCTCACTGACATAGGTCAGTATCCATTGCTAAACAAAGACGACGAAGTTCGTCTCGCTCAAGACATAGAACTTGGTTATAAAGCATTCAGAGAGCTGAACTCCAAGAACAAAGAGGTCTCACCGACGCGACGGCGGGAACTGAAGCGGGTGGTAAGAGCGGGCGAGGCGGCACAGATGACATTTGTGCAGTCAAACCTCAGACTTGTCGTTTCTATCGCCAAGAAGTATCAGGCTTCTGGGCTTCCGCTATTGGACCTGATCCAAGAGGGCAATCTCGGTCTGATGCACGCCGTTGAAAAGTTTGATTGGCGTAAGGGGTTCAAGTTCTCCACTTATGCGACCTGGTGGATCCGCCAGGCCATCACGAGAGGCATTGCAAATACCGGTAGAACGATCCGATTGCCAGTCCATGCTGGAGATACCCTTGCAAGGGTTCAGAAGGCTCAGGCCCGTCTGGAACTCAAGCTGGGCCGTCCTGCCACATTGGACGAGCTTGGCGACGAGGTCGAGATGCCCGAGGACAAGCTCATCGAGGCGCTCAGATTCAGATCAGAGCCATTGTCGCTTTCGGAGCCTCTTCGTGAGGACGGAGACGCCGAACTTGGCGACGTCGTAGAGGATCGGTCCGCCGAGTCACCCTTTGAAGTGGCGGCGACCTCGCTCCTGCCGGTGGAGATCGCCCGCCTGCTAGCTCCTCTCGATGAGAGGGAACGTGAGATCTTGCGTCTCAGGTTTGGCCTGGATCGAGGCGAGCCGCGGACTCTTGAGGAAGTTGGAGAGCACTTCAATCTCACGCGTGAGAGAATTCGCCAGATCGAGGCTCGTGCCATGTCAAAGCTTCGTCACCCATCCTCTGACACGGGCGCGAGGGACCTACTGACGGTCTAGTACCTGAGTTCCCTGAGGAAGCAAAGTACTACGACGAAGTCACTTTGATTTGATCTTGGACTTCCTTGATCGAACTCATAGCAGTCGACCATGAGATCTTCCACTTTTGGGCCAGTTGAGCGACTGAAACCTTTTCAATCATTGCTTGCCGCGCCAAATCAAGCTTGGCTCTGTTGGTAAGCGAGTGCCTTGAACTCACCCAGTCTGCAGTCTCTGTCCAGGTGACTTGAGGACAATCTGGATTTGTGCAGCTCCAAACCCTTTTCTTCCAAAGGATTACCAACGGTTTGTTGCCTATCGGAAGATCACGGATCGTCGAGGTCCTGCGGTCTTTTGGCTCGGCAACACTGCCGCAAATTGGGCAGTAAACCGATTTTTTGAGAGTTTCAACCTGCGCGACTATCTCATTGCCCACAGTGTGATAGTCGATCAGTCGTAACTCGCCAAGGCTTTCAATGGCTTGTTCTACCTCTTCTCTCTCGGACATACTCACTCCATTCGATTTCTTTGACGAGGCTCAAACTCAGTTACCCTGATCTTCTGGGATATATCCGATTAACTCCCAATTTACCTCTTTCCACAATCATCGGTCTATCACCGGCAAACCCGGGCTACATTTACCAGGAGATATCCCCTTTCCACATCTCATTCTCTGTGTTGCCCAACATTCATGAGATCCCGGAAAATTCCATCTTTAGCCTTATAAAGGTTTTATCGTGCAATCACCAGAAAATCAAGGGGGGAATTAACGTGTTCGTGGGGAATGAGCCCTTTTGGCGGAGGTGGACGGGAATCGAACCCGCCGGACGGGGTTCGCCCGTCCCGACCGCTTTGAAGGCGGGGGAGCCCACCAGGTGCTCATACACCTCCTTTGGTGCTTTTACCTTAGTGAGTATTGCTGGGAGACCGTCCGTCGTCGTTTTGAAAAACTTTTCTCCTTGGTATAGCGAATGTCTAATTTAGCCACTACCCTTTTGGGATATGAAAAAACTCTTGCTTCTCTTGATCATCGTGGCTCTGGGTGCAGTGGCAGTCAAGAAGATCAAAGCCACCGTATAGCTATTACTGCTGACGTCGAAGTCGAACTGGGTCAGTAGGGGACTCAAGTCGCGATCTCTGCCGCGGCTGTTGCGCTCAGCAGGCTTCTCTGGAGATTGGCGGCGCGCTGTCGAATATCCGCCCAAAGGGAGGAATTTTCAGTGTGTGGTCGAGCGAGCTTGGCGCTGCTTCCTCAAAGCTACACCTGTGGCCGTTGCTAGGCTCGCTACGGCGATAGCTGCCGCTCCAGCAGCGAGGGTCTGAGACTTTGTACCTCTTCGGTCTGCGGGCTTGACATGCACCGGCTTGGAAAACGTGAGTATCTCCCAACCGTTCTCCTTTGCCCTTTTTGTCAGTACACGGTCTGGATTGACCGCCACCGGATGACCCACAGCCTCAAGCATCGGGATGTCGGTGTACGAATCGGAGTAGGCGTAGCTGTCGCGGAGCGATATGCCCCTTTCCTTTGCGATCTCCACCATTGCGTCCACTTTGTACGGACCGTATGCGTAGAACTCCATCTCACCGGTATATTTGCCATCCGGATCGATTCTTGACTTGGAGCCGATGACCCCGTCGACATTCAAGAACTCACCCAGCGGAGCCAAGATCTCGATCGGTGAGGCGGAGACCAAATAGATCACTCGACCTTGGTTTCGGTGATACTCCATGAGATCAAGCGCCTCTTGGTAGATGAGCGGCTCGACAATCTCGGAAAGAGTACGTGTCACTATCTGGGTGACGCGGTTCTGATCCCAACCCTTAGTCAGGGCGAGGACCGTCTCTCTCAACCGTGCGAGCTTCTGATCGTTAGCTCCCAGGTGATGGTACACGAGCTGCGCGTAGGCGCTACGGATCACCGTGCGGCGGGAGATCAGGCCTTCCTTGTAGAAAGGCGGCCCAAATGCCAGCATAGAAGCTTTGGCGATTACAGTCTTGTCAAGATCAAAGAAGGCAGCCTCCATGGTTTCATCTTAAGCTTTCTTTATGAGTTACGACTTAATCAGGTCAATTATTGCTGACTTGCACCCACTATACGCCAAGCCGATCCAGCGTGGATTGCAATAGTATCACTGCAAAGGCTTTGTTCAGCGGGGAGTTCAGATTCCCGCATTTTGGACTCTGTATGCAGGATGGACAGCCATGGTCACATTCGCATGACTGGATCGATCCGATGGTCTGGCTAATCAGCTGGGGTGCTATCTCGTGAGCAAGCTCGGCTATGCCGATGCCTCCGGGATAGCCGTCGTAGATGGTGATGGTGGCGATCGTACTGTTCTTGAGGTCAGCGGTAAACGGGTCAGGATGAAGCATTCGTGAAACCCCGCCTATATCCGACCGGTCGCATATTGCGAATATGGGCATCATGGATATCATCGCGTGTTCTGCGGCGTGCAGAGCGCCGGGAAGTTCGGTCACTGGTATTTCTTTGATGGCGTCGGACCCGTACTCAAGCCACCAAGCAGTGGTGTCTAGAACGGTGGGTGGCATCTCAAGTTTGTTGGCGGACAAGAGCTCGCCTGATTGCGAGAGGAGCTGGTAGCCAGTTACAACTTGTGTTATTTTGCTGGGTCCAAGACACAGGGAAACGCCGCGTCCAAGGATCTTTTTTGTAGGCTCGAAGTTCTCGTACAAGGTGTCGAATGTGGTTTTGGTCTGCTCTTTGCCCCAAAATGGCTCGACCACAGCAAGATTGTTTCCAAGGTCCAGTGAGAGTACTTTGAAGCTTTGGCCAAGGTGGAGGTAGATCGCCCCCTCGTGAAGTGTTGCCGGGGCCTTATCGTACTCGATGGTTCCCAGCAGCTCGCCGTCTTGCGCCGAGATTAGTACCTGCCTCATCCCTGAAGAGCGCATCGATATTTGATGCTGGGGTGGATTTTGAGAATTGGTGGCATAGCTTCCAGCCCTTAGTGAGATCCGTTTCTCGTCTTGGAGCTCCAATATCACTCTTTCAACCGCCTCTTGGTCCTGGGTGGTGGGACCGCTGAACTGCGCCATCTCATGCTGGAGCAAGGGGCTCTCGAAGCAAGCAGCCTCAATGTGTTCCTTGAGGATGTAGTGGTTGGTCGGGTTGACTATCGCACGTTCTGAGGTCCGGGTGAATATAGAGCCGGGATTGGAGCTGATCCACTGATCGAGCGCATCGGGGCTGCAGATCAAGATCGCCGTGCTAGGCAGCCCGGTTCTGCCAACCCTTCCGATCTGCTGTCTGAACGAGGAGAACGTACCTGGGAATCCGGCAATCACAGCCGCGTCGAGATGGCCGATATCTACTCCAAGCTCCATCGCTGAGGTAGACACAATCAGCTTGGTGACGCCATCTGCCACCAGCTGTTCGACATTTCTGCGTTGGACCGGTAAATAGCCGCCCCGGTAGGAGAGGACTTCGAATTCATTGTCGCTGGCTATGATCTCCCGGGCTTCGTTCGCAATCACTTCGCTAAGGCGCCGCGATCTGACGAAGGTGATTACCCTATGGTCTGTCGATGCCAGATAGGAGGAGATCATCGCCGCTGCCCTCGTGTATGAGGAGCGGGCCCCGTTAGCCTCGTCCAGGAGTCTCGGCTTCCAAATGGCGATCGTCTTTGCAGCTTGCGGAGAAGAGTCCTCTTCGATAGCTACAACTTCTTGGTTGATCAGCTTGCCGCAGTTCTCTGCGGGATTTGCAATGGTAGCCGAGGTGAAGATGAATTGTGGATCGGAGCCGTAGAGGTTTGCAATTCGTATGAGCCTGCGGAGAAGGTTGGCCACGTGCGAGCCGAAGACGCCACGGTAGACATGGGCCTCGTCTATGACCACGAAATCAAGGCCCGACAACAATGCGTGGTATTGCCCATGGTTTGCCAGTATGGCAGAGTTGATCATCTCGGGGTTAGTGAGCCAAATATCGGCATACTTCCTGGTGTTCATCCTGTGTTCAGCACTGCTGTCACCGTCGAAGGCGCTCACCAGGATCCCGGGTAGCTTCAGCTTGGACCAGCTCTTGACCTGATCTTGGGCCAATGCCTTGGTTGGATGGATTACAAGGGCCTTGGGACGCTGGATCCTGCGTTTCGACGAAAGTATCGCTTTGGCGACGGGGAGCTGATAACAGAGAGATTTTCCAGAAGAGGTGGAGGTGGTGATTACCACATTCAGACCTTTTTCGATTAGCTCAAGTGCATCAACCTGGTGCTTGTAAAGGCCTTTGTGGAAAATATTCTTCGTGACCTCCCGATAAAAGTTGTCGCGAGGGATCTCATAGATCCCCTCGCGAGCTGGGATTTCGGCCATGAACGTGAATTCGCCGCTACCTTTGAGTACCGGCGAATTCTCCAGATGTCTGAGTTTTTGAGACAGGTCCACTTTGAGTTCCTATGTTCCTCCCACCAGAAGATGTTTCACCTGTTCCTCGGTGTCCGAGGTGACTAAAGCCAGGACCTCGTCGCCGATTCTCAGGATCGTATCTCCGCGTGGTACGACAATGTTCTCGGTTCTCACTACCGCCACGATAGTCGCGCCTTTAGGTATGCCTACCTGTGCTATCTCCCTATCCACCGCCGGGGAATCCTCGGCCAATGTAACTTCCACCAACCGTGCACCTGATTGCTCGAAGGATAGGAGTCGGACCAGCGTGCCAACGCTCACCGCCTCTTCGACAAGTGATGAAAGAAGGTGAGGTGTCGATACTGCCACGTCAACGCCCCAGCTCTTGTTGAAGAGCCAGTGGTTCTTTGGGTGGTTGACTCGTGCTACGACCCGCGGTACCATGAACTCCTGTTTTGCGAGGAGGGATACAACGAGGTTGTCCTCATCATCTCCGGTTGCAGCGACCATCACGTCGGCGTCCGCAACCCCGGCCTTGTGCAGCGACGAGACTTCGCATGCGTCCGCCACTACCCAGGTGCAGTTGATCTGTTTGCTGAGCTTGGCTACGAGCTGGTCGTCCTGCTCCAGAACAAGGACCTCGTGACCTGCATTGTGCAGGTCCTCCGCGATGTATGACCCCACATTCCCAGCTCCCGCAATGACTACTTTCATTCCGCCTCCTTTTTGGAGAGCTGCATGTCGAACTCCTTCAGGGCCTCACGCTCAATCAGAATATGGAGAACATCCCCTTCCTGGCCGATCAGGTCAGGATTCGAAAAGCGAGCAATGTTTGCCCTTGTCACCATGATCACCCTCGCCTGCTTGCTGTTCAGAGATTCGATCTTTGATCCACAGAGTTCATCGGGAAGGTTACGCTCGACTAGAAGGATCTTCCCAGCAGGGTCCGTCCATTCTGGATTGACCGAATCGGGAATCAGCCTTCTGATCGCCTGCTCTGTTGTCCAGGTTACAGTGGCGACTGTCTGGATCCCAAGGCGCTGGTAGATGACGGCACGTCGGGGATCGTAAATTCTGGCGACAACGTTTTTGACGGCGAACGTCTCCTTGGCGATCCTGGCACTCAAAACATTTGAGTTGTCTCCCGATGTCACGGCAGCCACCGCATCCGCGTGGAGGATGCCTGCCTGTAACAGATGATCGCGATCGAATCCAAAGCCGACAATAGTCTCACCTGTGAACCGTTCGGGCAGTCGCCTGAAGGCCCTTTCGTACTTGTCGATTACTGCGATGCTATGACCTTCTGCGCTTAATCGAGTGGCCAATTCTGAACCAACTCTTCCGCAGCCAATAACTATGATGTGCACAACTATCTATCTCACACGGTTTCGGTGCAAAGTACAACCAAAGTTGAGAAAGAATTACTAAGATTTTGCGATTTCCGGTACGCTAGTGAGGATCAAAGTGAGGTGGCTACCCAAAAGTCATGACTGGTAATTCTGAAAATCTAGGTTCGTCTAAGGTGGGCCAGGAAAGCGCTAGGTCCAATTCCATGGGCAGAGAATCTAGGGAAATTCGGATTCCGGAGGTCAAGAGTCCGCAGGCCCTTCCGACGATGGGGTCGATCTACCTTCCTGAGAACTTCCTTTATCGATTGAAAAATAAGCTTCTCGGAAAACCCCTAGTCACCGAGAGACTCTCTGAAGAGCGGCTTTCAAAACATGTGGCGCTGGCGATACTGTCCTCAGATGTCATGTCGTCCTCGGCGTATGCCACGGAGCAGATCCTCACGATTCTGATACCGGTGGTAGGAGTTGCAGCCTTCTCACTGGTAATGCCCGTTTCACTTCTGGTGCTGGTGATCCTGGCGTTCGTGACGGCCTCTTATCTAGAGGTCATCAAGGCCTATCCTCGGGCTGGTGGAGCCTATATCGTAGCAAGGGACAACTTCGGTCTCAAGGTGGCTCAAATCGCTGGTGTGTCGCTTCTGATCGACTATACCCTTACGGTTGCTGTGTCGGTATCTGCCGGCACTGACGCCCTCACATCGGCGTTGCCAGCCCTCCAGCACTACAACGTGGTCCTGTCTGTGTTGTTCGTGTTGATGATCGCTTTCGGAAACCTGCGCGGCATACGCGAGGCGGGCAGGACATTCGCGCTTCCAACATTCCTTTTCATCTTGAACATGGGTGTTCTGATAGTTATCGGTCTGGTCCGGGCTGTGCTGGGTCAGCTCCATCAGTATCCGTTGCACGTTCAGGGAGGTGTGCCAGTTGGCAGTCCTGGAAGCGGGCTCCTCTATGGGGCCTCACTTTTCTTTTTCCTGAAGGCTTTTGCCAACGGTGGTACGGCGTTGACCGGCACCGAGGCGATCTCGAATGGTGTCAGCATCTTCAGAGTACCTCAGGCTAGAAATGCGCGCATAACGCTTGTTGCGATGAGCCTGATCCTTGGTTCGATGTTCTTTGGGGTATCATTCTTGGCCCAGATGGTTCACGCAGTGCCGAGGATCGAAGGCTCCCCCACGGTACTTAGTCTCATTGCGGGCGAGGTCTATGGTCATTCTGCAATTGGCCGTTTCGCCTTCTATTTTCTGCAGGTGACCACATATTTGATCCTTGTGCTTGCGGCAAACACTTCTTATACAGGCTTTCCGTTCCTGGCCTCGTTTGCTGCGGAGGACTCTTTCATCCCACGCCAGTTTTCCCGAAGGGGTCACAGGCTGGCGTTTTCCAATGGCATCATAGTCCTCACGATTCTGGCAGAGATCCTGATCATAGCTACACGGTCAAGGGTGTCGTCTTTGATCTCCCTCTACGCGATCGGGGTATTCACGGGCTTCACGATGGCAGGTGCAGGGATGGTGAAACACCACCTCACGCACCGGAGGGATCACTGGAAGCGCAGGATGATCATAAACGGCACAGCTGCCTTCCTCTCCTTTGTAGTCGACGTCATCTTTGCGGTCACTAAGTTCACCTCTGGGGCCTGGGTGATCATCGTCATCGCACCTATCTTGGTGTTTTTATTCATTCGGCTGAACAAGCAATATCAGCGCGAGGAAAAAGAGCTTGAATCGGGCGTGGTCAAAGCTTTGGAGGCTCCTGTCATGCGCAGGCACGCCGTCATCGTCATGGTCGACCGGTTTGACCTTGCGACGGCGCGGGCCCTTCAATATGCCAAGGCTCTTGTGCCGGATGAGATTAGAGCGGTGCACTTTGTCTTGGATAATAGAAAAGCCCGGCAACTTGAGAAGGAGTGGTCTCGTCTTGCGGCTGTCAAGTTGGACCTTGAATTCATCGAGGTGGTGGACCGCCGCTTGCGCAGAGCCGCCCTGGAACTGGTCGCGGAGGCGTTGGCAGACAAACAGACCGAGGTGACCGTTCTTCTGCCGAGACGAGCCTACCCAAGGGTGTGGTCTAGGGTCCTGCACGATCGAACCGCGGATTCTATTGCCGATGTGATCTCCCAGCTTCCGCACGCGAATGCAACTATTGTTCCATACCACGTTGCCGGTGGTGCGTCGGAGAAATCCAGGCTCAGAATCCAGTACA
>JAJZIP010000125.1 GCA_021810525.1 Actinomycetes bacterium
AAAGAATGTCTGCGGCCCCTGGACTGTCCCAGGCAAAAGCTTGCTTCCGTTTGAAGGCGCCGCAGCACCTCCCGAGGTGGAGGGACTATATGTTACCAGTACAGTCCAATAGGGGTTGATGTCTAGCTGCATGCCGCGAATGGCGCCCGAGCGCACCAGGAGTTGCGCAAGCTGCAAGGGATCGAGTGAAGGCCCTGTCACGTACACTAGAGCACCATTGGCGGTGATACCAACACCGGAACGCCACTGGTTTTCGATTCCTGGGCCGACGCAAGAGTTTGCCCCGCAGGTGGCGCCCCATGCCTGCCAGTCGGCGCTGGCTGCTTGGGCAGTTGGCTGGCCCCCTGAGACTAGCGGCACCAAGTTCTGGCGCACGCTCACAACGCTTGGCGTCATAGCGACGTCACTCCCCCATGCCCCCACGTTGACGCTTCCGTCGGAGTAGATGACGAGCGACGCGGCTCCGTTCACGAGAGGGTCGACGACCCGTCCTTCGGTGTAGTACCCGCCGTGGGCAACGTTCATGATGAAGCCGCCGTTGAAAGCTGCAACCAAAGATGTGGCATCGACCGGCTGAACCGGCGCAGTATAGTGGTAAGGCCCTCCTCCTGGGCTCCTAGAGCCGGAGTAGAGGCGCGCTGACAGCAGGCCGGTGTCCATCCAGGCTATGCCAGCTGGCTCTGTTCCACCTGGCGGGACGAGCTTCGCCTCATAGACGGCCGGGATCCCGTCGACAAGACGGCCGGCTGGGGTCCATACACCTTGTCCAACTACGGCCGGATCACCAAATGGAGCTAGTGGCGCAGGAACGGGCAAAGGCGCGTCGAGCGTGCCCGACAGCAGGTGGGATGGAGCGGCGGTGGTGGTAGTGGTAGACGAAGTGACACTGGTCGGGGCGACGGTGGTGGACGACTTTGAAGGCGAATTCACAGCCTTGTTAGTGGCTCCCAAGGCTCCTTGAGTGGTCGTACCGCACCCGGCGAGAATGATCGCCGACAAAGCGGAGAATATCAGTGTCAACCGCTTAGTTGATCTGCGCATGATCGCATCTCCTAAATCCATTCGTGAAACCATCCGCGCTTTTTGACCCACATCAGCGGCTTGCATTCGATTTACGCTGTCATTTGATGGTAGCTTGTCGCATCGCCTATACTGTGCCGCTCCTTTTAATGATTTCCTCAGCACCGAGCTCAGCCTTTCTAGGCTTGGTCCTTGCCGGTTTCACGAGTCGTGGTGGAACGGAGCGCTACTGTTTCGCAACTAGATTTCTGGTTAGCGGTGTAGTGATTGGTGTTTGAGCTGGGGAGTTGTGGCCTGGATGGTGACCGTTAAGTTCTTTGCCGGCGCACGCGAAGCCGCTGGCATCTCCAAGGTGGAAGTTGAAGCCAGCTCGGTCCAGGCCGCGGTCGATGCGGTGGTCGCCCTCTATGGCGCAGCGCTTGCTGAAATGATAGGTATTTCAAAGATATGGGTCAATGGCGAGCCGGCGGCCCTGGCTGCTGAGGTATTCGCAGGTGACGAGATTGCGGTGCTGCCTCCGGTGTCTGGGGGATTCTATTAACACAAAAAGAGAGGCAGAAAGCCCTCTCTTTTTGTGTTACGCATCGAACGACGGTCTATTTCTTGGTCTCCCAGAAGATCTTGTCGATCTCGGTGATCTGGTTCAAGAGGTCTTGAGCTACTGCGGTGTCGTTAGCCTTCTTGCTCTCGCCGGCTGCTTTGGTTGCATTCCAGAACAGAGTGTGAAGCTGTGGAAACTTCTCAAGGTGAGCTGGCTTGAAATAGTCAGTCCAGAGGATCCAGAGGTGGTACTTGACCAGCTCAGCCCTCTCCTCCTTGATCGTGACGGCCCTCGCTTTGAAGACTTCGTCATTCGAAGCGTTGTACTTCTCCATGCAGGCCTTGACGGATTCTGCTTCAATGCGAGCCTGGGCGGGATCGTAGACTCCGCAAGGGAGATCACAGTGAGCAGAGACAGTGACGGGCGCGGCGGCGGTTCCTTCCAATGATTCGATGACCTTGGCGAGTAGCTTCATGGTCGCTCTCCTTATCTCTAATTGATTGCTGTTGCCTATAAATGAGAACAGCTACAGACATTAGCCTGAAATGCAGAAAAATCCAGAGAAATCTGGTTTTGGCTTTTTACCTCCAACTTAGGAATTATAACCCATTGTATTTTTTAGCAGTTGTCAAAGGTGTTTCCATGGTTCCGAGTTTGGCGCCAGGCGACAAGGTGCTTGTGCGCCGTATTCACACTCCGAGCAAGCGGATCGTTGGCCGAATTGTCGTGGCGAAGGATCCGCGTGTGGGCGGGGTACCGGTGATCAAGAGGCTCGTGGGCTTTGACCGCAATTCGTTCGAAGTGCTCGGCGACAACTCGGGGGCCTCCACAGATTCGCGGACGCTCGGCCGATTCCCGAATCATTCCTTGATGGGGGTGGTGGTCTATCGCTACTTCCCGCTAAGTGCAGCTGGGAGGGTCCGGTAGGTTCATCGGCAGCTTTCCCTCTGGCAACCCAAACAAAGTGCCTTTCTGATCACTGGGAAGAGAATCGCCGGAAAGCCAACGGTTGGGGCCTCTGGTCAAGGATTCTACAGCGGGAGGTATTTTCGACTCGGTAGGACGCGGTCAGCATCACCGATATCCGCTTTTCCCCAACCCCAGGTAGAATTATCTAGAAATCTGTTCAAGGGCGGTTCCGGAGTGGTTATTTCTGGATCCGCAGATTTGCACATCGGATTTCCAGGTTTTATTGGGGAATGCGGAATATCTGATCTTGGGGCAAGAGTTGAACTTAGCGTCCCAAAGAAAGATTGCGCAGTCGGCCTTCTGATGAAAGCGATCTCCATGCAGCGATTGGCGATAATTTCATACCATACCTCGCCGTTGGTCCAACCCGGGACCGGCGATGGTGGAGGTATGAACGTATACGTTAGACAGCTTGCTAGCGCGCTTGCCCGTCTTGGCATTTCATGTGACGTGTATACCAGAGCGTACAGCTCGTCGCTTTCGGCATCGATCAAGGTCGAGCCGGGTTTCGTTCTGCACCACATTCCTGCTGGTCCACTGGGGAAAGTATCAAAGGTGGAACTCTTGGACCATATCGATGAGTTTACCGAGAATGTGCTGGAGAGGATTCGAATGAATCCAGAGCAGCGTCCGGACGTCATCCACGCCAACTATTGGCTGTCCGGCATAGCTGGCCACACGTTGAAGCACACGCTTGAGGTACCTCTTGTAACGACGTTCCACACTCTCGAGAAAGTAAAGGCGAGGGACAGGGCGATTCCTGATGACGACATCTCAGAGGAGCTGCGGATCGAAGAGGAATCCAAGATCATCTACTGCTCCGACCAAGTCCTGGCGTCGTGCGAGGTCGAGGCGTTCGAGATTTCAAGTCTCTACAATCTTGACCGCTCGCGCATCTCCATAGTCCCTTTGGGTGTCGACCACGCGTTTTTCAGTCCCGGGGACCGCGGGATGGCCAGAACGGCTGTAGGCTTACCGACCACCGGCAAAATGGTCCTCTTTGTCGGACGGATACAACCGCTCAAGGGTGCCGATATCGCCATAGAGTCGTTCATCAAGATTTCTGATCGTATCCCCGAAGCCTTTCTGGTAATGGTGGGCGGGCCGTCGGGGCCTTTCGGGGCTGATGAAATATCGAAGATCAAGAGGCTCGTGGCAAAGGAACGACTCACCGAAAGAGTTTATTTCTTCGATCCGCAGCCTCACGAGGTACTTTCCAGCTTCTATAGGGCTGCCGATGTAGGAATCGTGCCCTCTCGGACCGAGTCGTTTGGGCTTGTAGCCCTGGAAGCCGCAGCCTGCGGGGTTCCGGTGGTCGCCTCCGATGTCGGCGGATTGAAAACTCTAGTGGTGCACGGGAGCAGCGGTTACCTAGTGACAAAGCGGACGGCTGAGGAATTCTCACGCTACCTAGTCAAGGTGCTCGATGATACTGCTCTGACGGAGTCTCTAAAGATCGCTGCCAACTCTCTGTCCGCCAGCTACCGGTGGCGCGACGCAGCGCTCCGATTTCAGTCGGTTCTGATGGAGCTGACGGCGGCAGAGCTCCTGGAATGTGGCTGAACCCATTCTGGACCGTTGAGGAGATGCTCGAGTGAGCTACATGTCTCGAGCTTCAGGTGCCACTTTGGCGATGGATCGGGCCTCGTGGAATCTGAGGGAAAAATTCTTATGATTTTTCAAGATTTCTGTTGACGGAAGCAGCCGAGTTGGCGTAACTTTTCTGTGTTGGTTCTGGCACTTTTCTAGAACAATTTCGGGTCGGGGAAGCAGAAAACTCTAGAATGCCAGAGCCAATACCCCGATTAATCCCTCCAATATGCTCAAAGGCGATCGCCGCCCGTCATTCGAGTACTATTTATGAGGTGCTGGATCTAATGATAATTGGTGGTGGGAAAATGGGCCAGGCCTTGGCCCAAGGGATGCTCTCGGCAAAGGTGGTCAAGGCCGAGGCGCTAGGGATAGTCGAGGTTTCAGAAGCTCTCAGAGCCGATCTCAGCCAGCGATTTCCACAGTGCAGCGTTTCGGAACATCCGCTACCCGCTTCTTCGACAATCATTGCGGTGAAACCGGGCGACATAGAGAGAGTGGCCACCTCGCTCAAGAGCGAAAGCAAGCAACGCGTACTGTCGATCGCGGCTGGAGTGTCCACCGCTGCCCTTGAGGTTTGGCTCGGTGGAAGGCCTCGGGTCATTCGAGCGATGCCTAACACCCCTGCGATGCATGGTCTTGGTATGACGGCGCTGTGCGGTGGCCGCTATGTCGGAGAGTCAGATATAGAGTGGGCCAAATCGTTGATGTCGGCCGTCGGAAAGGTTGCAGTTGTAAAGGAGTCGCAGATCGATGCCATTACTGCCGTCTCCGGATCAGGACCCGCCTACGTATTTCTTGTTGCGGAGGCGATGATCGAGGCAGCCGTCGCAGAGGGCTTGAGCTGGGAGATGGCGAGTGAGTTGGTGACTCAGACGATCTATGGCGCGGGAGCTATGCTGGCCGAAGGCTCTCAGTCGCCGACCATGTTGAGGCAGAATGTGACCTCACCTGGCGGCACCACCGCGGCCGCCTTAGCTGCCCTCGAGGAGTCGGCGCTCAGGGCTGCATTTGCAAAGGCCGTCACTCGCGCAAAGGAACGTTCAGCCGAGATTACCGCTGAGCTCTTTAAGCATTGATACACTACGGTTGACGGCCCAATGCAAATGAAGTGATTTCAAAGAATCCCGATAACTCTGGCGGTGCTACTCAACGGCGTTACCGAGCTGAATTCATTCTCCAGGCAATGGCACATTCCTGAAGGCGAGATAGTACGCGATCGTGTTGGCAGCCATGAAGAACGCTGCTCCAACCACGGGAATGTCGACAAAGACATTCATGAGAGCTCCAGCTATCACCGGACTGATGCTTGACGTTGCCTGTGCCGGAAGAGAACTGAATGCGGCAACGGTTCCACGGCGTCTTTCGTCGGCCACTCCCATGGTGTATGCCTGACGGGCCGGCATGCCAAGGTTACTGCATACGGTTCGTAGTCCCAGAAGCACTGCTGCGACGATGAAGGTCGGAGCCATCACCATCGAGAGGAGCAATAGGACGGCGGCAGACCGCGTTCCCACTACCGTGCGAACTGCTCCCAGCCGATTTGTGATCCTATGCGCGCCCAGATACGGCAGAGCGCCCACAAGATTGATGATGCTATAGAGGACGCCGATCTCGGCAGTACCCACACCGAAACGGACGTGGAACCAGTAGATGAGGAGCGGTCCCAGGAATCCGAATCCGAATCCGTTGAGCGCGTTTGTGAGACCGAGCCTGCCGAGGAGCTGTCTTGTGGTGACGCTGCTTGCTTTGGCTGATCCCGAAGCGTCTTCCCTGGAGCCGATTTGTGCGGCATCTGAAGACAGGGACGGGGCCGCAGAATCGAGACCGTTTGCAGCTCCTCCTTTTTGTTTGCGTTCGGGTCTTTTCTCACGAAGCGGCAAGCAGAAAAGCGAAACCGCAACCGATGCTCCTGCGCCCACGATGAACATGAGACGGTATGAATCTCCTGTGGAGATTCCAAGATGGCGGAATAGATCGAGAGAGCTCGCTGCAAGGGATCCAGCCGCCGCCGTCAGGACACCGATGAATCCGAGTCGCCCATAGGCTCTGGTGCGCTCGCAGGGAGGCACCGAGGTTGCGATCATTGGCTGTTCAGCGGGGAAGAAGGGTCCGTAGACGCCGCCACTTCCAGCGCCGCCACCTCTGCCGATCCCGCCCAAGCCATATGCCAGCACGACCACCGCTGCAGTCGCCGAGAATGAGAGTGCCAGCGCTCCGGCTGCGCCAAGCACTCCAAGTGCGATCAGCACCGGGCGACGGCCTATCCTGTCTCCTACCACCCCCACTGCGGCTACGAGGATTCCCCCGAGGACGCTCCCCAAGGTCAGCACGACTCCGATGACGGTCGAAGAATGGTAGTTGTAGGCGAGGTATAGGGGGAAGATGACCGTAAGGAAGGCGGTGGCGAAGCTCCGAACCGCCCGGCCGGCATAGAGCCAGGGTAGATTTTCCCGATTTGTGGCCTGGGTGGGATTTGATGCAATTGATCGTGAAACGATGCTTGTGTCGGCGGGCTTTTGAGGGTTACCTGCTCTTTGACGCCGCTGCATCGGATCCTTTAGCTTGTCACGCAATCTTAGGTCAAAGGCCTGTGCTGGTCCGTTATATCGTCCGCCGTCCGGAACGAGATCTCTGCAATCTGAACCGCCCGGCCGGCATGGAACGCATGTTGTTGATGGCCAGCGACCATCTTATCGCTCTAGGGGATCACCTGGGTAAGTGGGGCCATTTCGGCAGCCAACTTCATAGAGTTCGAAATTGGCCTCGGCTGGCTGAGTGCGGCGAATGGAACTATGAAGGAAATGTAGGCCGTGGGAAACCTGCCTGCCTTCTCTGACGGAATAAACGGCTGCGAAATAGTTAGGATTGGATACAAATCATTTCGACAGGCGGATATGAACGGCGGAGCTTACTTAATTTCTTTGAATATTGCTCACATGGATGTCCTCGTCGTTGGCGGGGGTGAGGTGGCCACGCGCAAGGTACAAGGGCTGCCCGAGTCGCCTGCCAGCCTGACGGTGGTTGCTCCGGAAGTCAGTGACGGACTGGTCGAGTATTTAAGCGTGAACGATTCGTTCAGCCGTATTTTGCGACGCGGATTTGAGGCGTCTGATTTGACAGGCTGTGACCTTGTCTTCGCCGCAACTTCTGATCCTCCGACAAATTCAGAGATATCGAGACTCGCTCACCGGCTAGGGATACTGGTGAACAACGTTTCGGACTCGAGCGAGAGCAGTTTTGCCAACGTTGCCACGGTGAACAGAGGTACGGTGACCATAGGTGTATCCTCCAAGTCAAAGGCTCCTGGATTTTCCAAGGCGATCAGTAGACTTATAGAGGAAATGTTGCCAGCTGATATAGACAGAGTGCTGGTTCTAGCAGCAGAGGTAAGGTCAAAGGCATTGAGTTCTGGTCATTCTGCCGGCTCTTTGGACTGGAAGAAGGTTCTAGATTCCAGGGTTTTCGAATTTATCCGCCTGGGTGACTTGGCCCAAGCGGAGGAAAGTCTGGAGCAATGCCTCTCGTAGCCATCGGAATCGATCGGAAGAGTTCGCGCGGCAGCGACTTTGGCCGCTACTACATCTCGGATGATGAGATGCTGGACAAGTTGAAGTCCTTCTCGTCAGCGGAAGGTGTTGAAGAGGCAGTCTTGCTCAGTACTTGCGCCAGAACGGAGGTATTCGCGGAGATTACGAAGTTCCACGGCGGCATAGAGGAGATGTGGGCAAGCTTAGCTGACACTCTCGGAATGGGCCGTGAAGAGCTGACCTCCGTCGCAAGCGTCTATTACGAGCGCGGTGCAGTTGCGCACCTGCTCCGCGTGGCATCGGGTCTTGAGTCCGAACTGATTGGCGAGACCGAGATCCTCGGGCAGGTTCGACGAGCGTTTGTCCGTTCCCGAGACGCCGGATTCTGTGGTCCTGGACTTTACGGGCTCTTCAGAAAGGCTCTCGAGGTAGGCAAGAGAGCTAGGAGCGAGACTGGCATCGCAAAGGGGATCACCTCATCGGCTCATGCGGCGGCTGAACTCTTCTCCGAGACTTGCGGCCTCGAGGGAGACGGTGCGGTGATGGTGGTGGGCGTAGGAGAGGTCGGTTCGAAGCTTGCAGAGGCGCTGGCCCAGGGTGGATACAAGGTCTACGTGACCTCAAGAACCTTCCAGAAGGCTGTGAATCTCGCAGGCCATATCAATGCCAAGGCCGTGCAAATGCAGGATTTCAAGCTTTATCTGCCCGAACTCAATGGGATGTTCTTTGCCACCTCAACTCGGAAGCATCTGCTCGATATAGATGATGCCAAGCGCTTTGACCAGTGTCGAACCCCCGGAACGTTCATTGCAGATATGGGAGTTCCGAGAAACGTCGATCCGCGCCTTGATTCGGTTGGCTGGTTGACGGTCTACGATCTCGATGGGGTGAACGCCTTCATAAAGAACGCGATCGAATCACGCCAGCAAGAAGTTGGTCAGGTCGAAGCGATAATCGAAGTCGAGACCAGCAAGTTCGTGGATCTCAAGAACTCCGCTGCCTCTGCCTCGACGCTTCGTTTGCTATATGGATTCGCCGAAGAGATACGCCTATCCGAGCTGGCAAGATTTTCCGGCCGTCTTGATGGCCTGACAGACGCCCAGAAGAAGGCTGTGGAGTCGCTGACCTACGGCATAGTGCAGAAGATGCTTCATAGGCCCGTCGTCAAGGTCAAGGAGCATTCTGGCTCCAAGCGGGGAGAGCGTCTGGTGGAGGATCTCTCCTTCCTTTTTGACCTATGACGCCTTTGAAGATTGCAACAAGGGGGTCCGAACTTGCCGTCTGGCAGGCGAAGTTCGTAGCTTCTAAGCTCGAGTGCGATACCGAGCTCGTGGTCCTCAGCACTCACGGAGACCGGGACACGGCCTCGTCGCTCACCAGGATTGGCGGTCAGGGAGTATTTGTCAAAGAGATCCAGGCTGCTGTGATCGACGGCAGGGCAGACATCGCGGTCCACTCGGCCAAAGATCTTCCCACCGTTACGGTCGAGGCGCTCTCGATAGGAGCCTTCCCAAATAGGGGGGATCCGCGTGACGCGTTGGTTGGCCGCTCCCTGGAGCAACTCAAGGCCGGCGACGTGGTAGCGACCGGTTCGCAGAGACGGCAGGCTCAGCTAAAGGAAATGCGGCCCGATCTCGAATTTGCCCCGCTAAGGGGCAATATGGCAACTCGAATCTCTCAGGCCAGCCGCTATGGA
>JAJZIP010000126.1 GCA_021810525.1 Actinomycetes bacterium
AACTTTATAACAACACTTCTGTATTCTGCCACAGCGTACTGTGCCAAAGTGAGGCCAAGGTCCTCTTGTTCAACGGATGCCCCGTACCCCGTGGCGTACGATCACCAACTGTCATTTCTCAATCATCTTGATCATCCAAAACGGTTGTGAGCTGGGAATTGGCGAGCAGATGCTTCGGCAGTGTATCCCAAAATCTCAATCATGTTGATCATCCGTGTCCCAAAATCGGTTATTCATCTCAGTTTAGTTGATCACTTCGGCGCAAGTCCGAAGGGATTGAGTCTGGTTCGCCGGTTCGGTGTGACTCACGGATGTGAATACGCTGATGTTTGGTGCTTGTTGGGGCCGTCCAAGCGGGATGCTTTGGCCCGCATCAATAGGTGGCGGGCGCCGGGTGGTGGTGAGTTGGTTAGAGTGTGACCGGGGTGCCCCAAACTTCAGACAGAGATGTCAGGAGATCGGTTGGTAAGTGTCGCTGCCAGACGTCTACCAGAGCGAATGGGTCAACCGTCAGCCGTTCGAACACCAGTAGACATTCGGGCTGCGACAGAAGAACATTGCGATCATCCTCCGCGTAGTCAGCGAATATCTCGTCCAGCTTCTCGCGATGGGTCTCAACAAACGTGTCCAGCGTGCTCTTATAGTCACTGGCGTTATCGGAACCAATTAGAGGGAGCAGTACGGTGATGATCCGCTTTGATAGATCGACGTCCGTTGGCCGTGCAACCAAGGTCCAGAATTGCTGCTCCAAGATAGTTAACATACGCGCCTCCTCGTAGCCGGGAAGCCGACGGATTTGATCGCGACCCCGCTCGACTTCGCCATCAAAAAGTTCTAAGAGTGCCATCAGACGATACACCCCTCGAGCCACCTCACTGGGTGCTTCTTGAACTGGTTTATATAACAATTCATGTGAAACTGTTGCCCAAAGATTTTGGGCCTGCGTATGCAACTGGATCTCGCAGACCAATTCGCCAGCATCCTCTGTGCTTCTTGGTGGGTTTCCCTCATCGGGGACAGATACCTCGAAATGAACTCCGAGATACCGCAATCTGTCCGGTGGAAGATCCCGTCGCTTATCCTCATAGTGGCGTACATGGAAGAGGTTTCGAATGATTTGCTCGACCTCGCTAGCATGAGATTGGTACAGTGTAATGACGCGCACGCCGGCTTTGTCGTGGATATCATCCCAGGGCGACGCGTAGTCCTTGCGAAGGGCTTTCTTGAGGAAGCTAGCAGTGTCCTTTGCGCGACCTTCGACACTGCATGGAAGCCCATGCTGGCGGGTGGCCGTATGTAGCTGTTGAACTACCGAGGCAGCGAGAGCCTGATATCGTGGTTGCTCGGCCTGGTAACGTTCTCGTAGCGCCATTAAGTCAATTGCGGTCATCGCAGGTTAGCCCGACATTTGTTTCAACAGGTCGGTTACCTCGACTTTGGCTTTGTTGTTTGCTAACTCGGTTATTATGACAGTGCTTCCTATACTTTTGGGTGGTGCAAGGACTACAACACCGCTCTCGAAACCTATATGAATCCGCCGGAGGTGACTCCGGACAAGGCGGATGTCCTTGTCGAAGCCGGCCGTGGGCAATCGTGCTTCGTCCATCTGTTCAATGAATGACGATCGATCGGTGGTGTCGAGATAGTTACTTGCAAAGTCTAAGAGAGAGACTTTGCCTCGGGTTGAGTTCAATTCAGCTAACAATGACACCTGGTATCGGGCCTTGGTTTCCGGGTCAGCAATCTTATCATTGATAAATTCTCTGCAGCCCAGAAAAAACGTTGAGTGGTGATCTCTGGCTGCTCACGTAGACGGCAACCAAGAAACCGTTCCAGGAAGAAATGGGCGACGGTGCTGTCATAGCTGCGCTGAGTGTCGCAGACCCAACCATCGACGGAATTCAGACCGGCTTCAGCCTGTACGAAGAGACCGACCTTAAATACCTTTGTACGCTTGGTTAGCATGAGGTCCTGGAGGTGCTGAACACTGAATGTACGCTTTCCGTCGGTCTCCCCGAGTTCTACGCGAGCTCCCTCTTCCTTCTCCAGCTTCAAGATAGCAATACCGCTCCTGTCGGCTACGCTAACGCCGCACACCGTCAGTAGTCCTTCTGGGCTATTCCCCGTTTGACAGCGATAGAGGTGGCGAGCCATCTCCTGGGACATCGCGACGAAGCCATTTGCTTTGGGAGCCAGGTTGTTGAGGATTAGGCGCGGCACTGGCGAGGGGGCTGAAGCATCCAATTCGACTTCGTAGGCGGCGGAGCCGAGGCTGCTAGCTATGCGTTCCTTGAAAAAGTTACGTATAACCGGAGTGAGAGGACTGTCTACATCACTGAGTATGGGTTCGCCGCTGACCGCGCTGGCCAAGTGGTACGGCACCGCGTGGACTATGATCTTCTTCACTCGCAATCGCCCAAGATCCTGAACCACAGCCCCTCCGTACAGTCGCCTTAGAGTAGTGATCCTAGTCCAGGCGCGCACGGCTAGGGAGTCTTCACTGAGAGGGGAAGTTTGGGTTGATGGGGTTGGGCCTGCCAAGGCACACGAGAAGTAGGTGATGCAGTGACGGCAAACAGTGGTGCGGGCAACGCAGGACTCCCAAAGGATGGGCAAATGTCGCGTGCTGAACCGCCACCGTCAGACTTAGCCACTGCACCGTCAGCCACCGCACTGACGGATTCACGACCTCCACACCGTGCTCCGTCTCTGGTAGGATGAACCATCAGAAGGGAGGCATGGATGCTTATCATAACCCGCAAGGAGGGCGAGAGGATCGTCATCGACGATGACATCGTGATCACAGTGGTGGAGGCGAAACGGGGTTCGTGCGGGTCGGGATCGACGCGCCGCCGGAGGTAACGAGCGCACGAGAAGACGCATAACCGATTGGGGTCGAGTAATCCAGTGGTGCGCCCCACATGAGATTAGGTGGAGGGTAAATGGCTCCGAAACTTGCATATCCCAGGGCGAGACACAACCATCGAGCAGATGGCCTATCTATGGGAGCAAGGAGCAGCGCCAGCAGGATGGCCGAACTGACTGTGCCACATCTTTGTTCAAGCTCGAAGTGGGATTGCCGAATGCGTGATTGCCACATCATCGTAGCCGGATGATCCGAGCAGCAGTCGGATTGAGCGCTCCGCAAGGCCGGGGTTCTGAGTTGGACCGATGACAATTTCTCCAATGGGGAGCCGAGATGGGGATGTCGCACCGTATCCGTCGACCAGCACATACGGCACGGGACCAAGCGAGCCGGTGCGAAATCTAGGGAGACCGGCGTTGATCAGCTTCGCTCGATTCAGCCGAACGATAATACGCCATTCCTTCTCTTCAGCAAATCCAGGATGCTTGTAGAGGAGTGCTTTGGAGCCGATGTCGCCGAAGTACCCGTCTTTGAATGAGTTCCAAGCGTCAAAGAGAGCCTCGCAACTCTCTCCTGTGGGCTTATTGTGTCTCAGGGCTTTCTTCAGTTGTTTCTGGATCTCTGCTCTCTGCATAGTGGGGTCGTAGCCGACCCGCTCGAACTTCCAGGAAGTGGGCGGATAATCTGGAGCCAAACGTTCCTTCTCAATTCGCTTGAAACCGATAGCGAATCCCCCGGTCCCTCTCGCGTATCCACGCCATTGGCTCAGAAGGTCCTTTTCTTCACAAAAGCATGCGATGAAGAACGACATGTCATCGCGGAGTGAGTCGAGCGCAAGCTCTCTTGCAAATTCGATCATGCCCACGACTTCTGCTCTACCAGGAGGATACGGGTGGTCACTCTTTATGAGTCGTTGTAGTTCCTCGCGAATGAGTTCGAAGACGTAGGTGAACTCACTGGCATCGTTCAGGTAAAGCGCATCTGTTGCCCATAGTTCTGCAGTCGTGATGATGCCGACTAGGCCTGCGGCATCCGTGTAGTGGTATAGCAACTCTGGACCATCTCCCACGGTGGAACGTTTGCTCGGTGCAGGATCCGTATGCCGAAACCTAGTTTTGGTGCGCGATGAGGACACATACTTACGCTAACATCCATGCCTTCCTATGACTGCATTTCGTCTCGCCTTCAAGAACATCGCGGAGCTTCTTCGGCGCGACTGATCCCAAGATACTGGACGCGCCGTCCTTCTTGCAAGCACTGTCGGTTCCGACGAGTTTGCGTCTCGCACACCCCAGCTCACGGTCTCCAGAGGCATCGGAACATCGCGCCTCAAGGAGATAGTGGACAGCCGACGGAATGCCATCCGCACTACCTCGACGCTCGTGCGTGAGCAGCCTCTAGCATCAATGGTTCTCCTCAGGCAGTTCTACGAACCCAACGTCAACGGCGACGACAAGCTGCGGGCGTATTCGCTTCAGTGTGAAAAGTCGAGGCTGATTGGACACGGCGAGGTTGCCAAGTGCGACCACTTCGTCAAGATCGACAGTAAGGAGACAGGACGCGTCTGTGGCTTGGTTGAGCAGGATCTGCCACAGGCATTGTCCGTTGCGAGACATGCCGAGTCATCGGGACCCGGTGCCGATGTGAACAGATCTGACAGCTGGCGCTAGCTTTAGTGAGCCAAAACCGCCAGCCAACTTCGGGGAAGGTGATTTTTCTGAACTAAACTTGATTTTCTGCCATAAATGGACGATCAAAATGTCTTAGAATGTTGGCAGGTCGAAATTATGAGGGGCAAAATGGAGGACATCTCGAATGGCGGCGCCTTGGCAGTGCCCGCTGGAGTAGATCCCAACTGGCAAGATAAAATTGCCAGAGCGAAGGAGGCGAGGGATGCCGCTCTTCAACGCCGTGAGGGGAAGCCAGTCATATTCTCTTCCGGGTGGACGATTTGCAATTCGAAGAACCAATAGTCACTCACCCCACGCAGTCGCCTCTGTTCCATGCGGAGAATGCCGAGAGATATAGCCGTCAGACGCTGATCGCCGAGTATGAAAGGATTCACGATTGCAGGCTGGTCGTTGTATTTGACCAGCTTATGCCTTATAGCGTTTCCTTTTTCGAAGAACTGATTTTTGACGCGAATCGAGAGGAAGACCTCCATGTCATGCTTGTTACTCCCGGAGGCGACGGAGAAACCGCAGTACGATTGGTGCGCTCCTGCCAGGAACGATGCAATCGTCTCACCGTTCTGGTTCCTGATCAGGCAAAGAGTGCCGGAACGATCTTCGCTCTGGGGGCGCATGGGATCGTCATGGGACCCACCAGCGATCTTGGACCAATCGATCCTCAACTGTCAGCGCCGAACAGAGCGCTCATATCTGCCAAGGACATCATTGCTGCGGTCGCAGAAGCTGAGGCAGCGGTGCAAGCCAAGCCTGAAACGTTTGCGCTCCATGCTGGCCTTTTGGCTGATGTTACCGCTTTGATGGTACAACAAGCGCGATCAGCTCTAGCGCGCAGCGCTGACTTGATGAAAGAGGCAATCGCAAGCAATCCAGATCGCAGCAAAACCGAAGCAGATGAACTCTCGAAGAGGTTGCTCGATCCCCTCATCGACTCCCCAAGATTTCATGGAGCCCTTCTTGGAGCAAATGATGCCAAAAGTATCGGATTGCCCGTTGAAAGAATAGATCCTGCATCTGACCAGTGGAAGCTCGTATGGCGACTATGGACAAAGTACTTGACACTTCGCCACCGGATCTACGAGGGGGCACGAGCGTCGAAAATCGTTGCGCCGTGGCCAATAGATTAGTGGGGAGCACCTCGGCATTCAGATGGACGGGGACAAACAATTAGACATCCATCCGCATTGTGATTGCCGTGGTCGAATCAAAACGAGGCTCGGTGCGGATCGGGATCGAAGCCCCGCCACAGGTGGCGATCGCACGACTTGGCGATCAACCCGTAGAGATTGAGTGACTATACGAGATACGGGGATCATGAGAACAGGTGTCGAGTGCATGACCCCGACATTGGTGAGCAGAGCAGATGGCTGGTCCATGGGAGCAGAGAACACGGCCTGATCAGTGGGGTGATCAACTTTGCCGGAATTTTGCTCAAACCTGTTGGCCAAATCTACGACCGTGTCTTTGGGTTCGTCCGCTTCTCGGACGAGAACATACCAAGGCTTTGCTGTTTGTAGGTGTGTCTTGGCCAGGTCACATCGCGATAGAACGAGTGCCACCATGGATCAAAGAATTGGGGTGGTCTAGCCATCCCAATGGGGTTCGCTTGCGAAGAGCTCGGTAACCAAGGCAGAGATTCGAGCGGTAAGATTACTCCAAGTTGGGGGTTGGTGTGCATGGTAGAGAAACCAGACAACGAAGGTAGATTCGCTTGGATCCGTAATCCATCAAAACAAGGATCGATCTTTCAGCACTCACTGGTTGTTATAACCCCATTGGCAATACTCGCAATTGTCGCTCTGGTCTTTGGATTCATATTTGCTGGTGATAACTCAGGAGCCAGAGTGCGGATGATCGAAGCATCACTCGCAGTCATAGGCGGAGCAGGTGCAGCGGTAGCCCTAGTAGTCAACTACCGTCGCCAGCAAGTACTCGAGGAACAGAATAACAGAGCTGTAGACCAGGAAGCATTCAATAGAAACGAAGTCCTGGCAAGGCGTGATATAGATCGTCAGGAAACTCTTACCAAGCACTTCTCTGACTTCACCAACCAGCTAGCAGACGACAGAGTACCGGTCAAGCTCGCAGGGGTCTACTCGCTCTTTCGTCTAGCCGACGAGTGGAAGGAACACCGCCAGCAGATTATCGATGTTCTCTGTGGTTACCTGAGACTCCCTTGGCGAGATGAGGAAATTCTCGTTCTCATACCAGAGGAAGAGAGGCGAACAAAGGTCAACCCCGCATGGACAACGGAGCACACGGTCCGCGAAACTATCCTTCGAGAGATGGTGAAGAGAATGCAACAAGGGGGGACTTTTGTGGAAGCCGCCTACGCTTATAACTACAGCGGTGCAACCTTCTCTGGGGACGCGTACTTCATGGGAGCTATTTTCTCTGGAAATGCTGACTTCACAGGTGCAACCTTCTCTGGGGACGCGTACTTCATGGGATCCACTTTTGCGAGAGTGTCCCAGTTTGTAAAGACCACTTTTTCCGGAGACGCCCGCTTTGGAGCCATCGATGTCATCGGTGGTCCCGACAGTGATGGAGGCCCTGCAACCTTCTCTGGGGACGCGTACTTCATGGACTGCATGTTCAAAAGGAAAGCTCAATTCTGGAAGGCAACCTTCTTGGGACAGGTCTACGCCTTAAGAGCCATCTTCAATGAGCGTGCTAATTTTATCGACGTTACTTTTGGTCAGTCACTGGAAATGAATCGAGCAAAGTTTAAGGACGGGGTTAACTTTCACCGCGTTGACTTCCAGGGGGACGTTGAATTTATCGAGACGAAGTTCGAGAGAGGTGGAAAGTCTGTTTGGCGCGCTGCGATGTTTGATGACGCTAAGTTTAGAAGTACCTCAACGTTTGATGGGGCGGTCTTTGACGGCGTGAGCTTTTGTGGCGTGAAGTTGTGCAGTGGGGCTGATTTTACTAGAGCGTCTCTGGCTGAGGCTACATTCGCTGATGCTGCTCTTAGTGGCTACATCGATTTCACTAACAGTAGGTTCACGGGAGCCGCCAGCTTTACATCCGCCACCTTGAATGTGGATGTAAAGTTTAACCCTGCAAGTTTCAAAACATCCGCTGATCTCCAGGATATCAGCTTCAGTGATGGTTGCGTCTGGCCCACTGGCATCCCTAATCCTCCACCGTCAAACATCACCATCTCCATCCGAAAGTAGACATAAATGGAGCGTGTATTTGGACATATTTCAGGCAAGGTAAAGGTGATCCACGATTTTAATGATTATTGCCGATGGCGGTCAGCGCTCTCGCGCGTGGCAAGTTTCAGCGAGAGCAAATCGCGAGGCTCCAATTCGGAGACCGGCTGGATCGGTCAAGTGTTGGCGAGCACGGAGTTGTTGAATAGCAACAACAAGAAAGAAGGTTAGCACCATATGGATTCAGGACTTTTTGGCGAAGGGAGTATCCGGCTCGACTGGACCGATGTCGATGGCTTTCCTGGATTGACCCCCCAGCTCATTCTCAAGGGGGAACTTACGGCCAAAGGGTATGGGGTCGGGGCTGTTGTACAGATTACTGCCGAAGTCACGGCTTGGGATATCGTTAGAACGCATGCATTCCTCGGAACGACAGCACCACGATCGTACGTTCTGAACTGGATCGACAACTACAGTTATGTCCAACCGAATCCTGCTCCAAAGGATGAGAAAACTTGGAACGTTGAACTGAAGTTGCCGATGGCTCCTTCAGTCATCGAGGGACTCGAAGAGCGTCGCCAGGGCAAAGACTTCTCGCTGAAGATCGACACGACGGTGCTCCTTGTCGACGACGGTGAACCGAAGAGACCACGAACACAAAGCTATTACGCCACGCACCCAGTGAGGGGCTCTCAGGACCAATTTCGTATTGACCAACACAAATGGGCTACTGTGCTTGAACGGTGGGAAAGAGGGGCGGGCATCCCTATATTGGTGCCGCTCGCGGCGCTTGAGCCCAATGCAGACCGAGCGGATGTCATCCGCCACATCAAGTCAGCAAGACAGAAGATCGATGGTGCAGACTACTTGGGTTCATTCACCGAAGCCCGGCTGTCTTTGGAACTGCTTCGCAAACTGAGTCCTGTAACGGTATCGCTTCCGAGAGACCCGAAGAGCCGTGATCCTCTACAGCGAATTCATGGTGTGATCGATGCACTTCACAGCCTTGGGAGTGCGACGCTGCACACCGATCCTCCAATTAAGGACTTTGTACCGATGCGAGCCGATGCCGTTGCCTTGGTTGCTGGTACGGCAAGTGTTGCACAACAGGTCTTCGCCTGGCTCGATCGTTGATGTGGCAGGGAGCACCGTAGCTATCTGATGTGATATGAAATACCAGCTCGGCAGGCCACGGACCACATATCATAACAAAGGACAGTCGCTAAGTTAAGAGAGGATTATGCAAATTTCGGCGCTACTTTCGGGTAGGTCAACCTAGTTTCGCAAACGGCCCCCAGGTCAGGGCATGTGCCAACCCTATAGACCTGCAGGAAAACGCAACGGAGCCTACAAAGTGGCAATGGTGTCAGCGAAACGTGTGCCCTTTTAACCCTGCGGCCTTTGCAACGATTTAGCTCTCCACAAGTGTGGAAGGCCTTTTGGATTATGAGCGCCTGTCTCAGCTCTACTCTGCTCGCCCCTCTCGCATTTCAGGTGGATTATATAGTATTCACCACTCCAGTCCATTACTGACGAGAGGACCGTGTCCGTAAAACTACGTGGTGTCGTCTTGCTTAAGGCCTATGTCGCACACCTAGAGCGGTTGGCGTACACAACCACCACGTCGCT